>JAQXFT010000107.1 GCA_029005335.1 Oscillospiraceae bacterium | reverse complement strand
AACCTCCAGAAGCTCCTGCGGAGAAATTTCTTCGGGCTTCCGTACCCAGGAATTATTTCTTTCTGTCTCACCATAATCAACAGCCTTAATACTTGGCATAATTGAAAATGAAGTTTCCGGCTTTGCGAGAGAAACAAGATTACAGCATTGCAGTTGCAAAGTGTTTTCATGTGCTGTAAGCTGTTTGTAATATTCATTAGATTTCTTTACAGTCTGTGCAGCATTGTTTATGAGAATATCCAGTTTTCCATTACATATTACTTTTATCTGGTTTATAAGCTCATGCAAACGGTCAACACGCATAAGGTCGAATCCAATAATTGTAAGTCTGTCTTTGAATACATCATAATCCGGTTCCTGCATATAATTTTCAAGTGCTGATTTTGGATAGCGTGTTACAGCAATTACATTTGCACCTTGTCTTAAAAGCCGAAGACAAACAGCATATCCAATTTTTATACGTCCACCCGTAACAAGAGCATTTTTCCCGTTAAGATTACAGAAAATGCCTCGCATCTTGTCGTTGATAACTTTACATTCGGGACAGATACCATAATAATCTATATTTCTTTTTCTGCACATAAGGCATATTCTCATAGCAATTCACCTTAATAATCATAAATTTACTTGACAATCAGAGACAATTGTGCTAAAATATAATTGTCGGTAGTTTAAGCTGAAAACACTTGCTCCGCAGGCATTGATGCGGTTTTACCGTCCGACAAGCCCGTATAGCTCAACGAAGAGAGCAGTCACCCTGCTAAGGTGAATAACGGTGGTTTAACTCCGCCAACGGGCTTCTTTGTTATTTTTTACATTATATCATATCATTATTGAAAAGTCAACTTGATTATCGTATCCGGACAGGGTTCTTGAATGAGTAAATTGAATTTTGCTACCTGAATAAATACAAAATAAATAACATCATAAAAAAATCCATGGGAAGTCATGTGTCTGACAGTGGATATCAAGTTATAACTGCGTTTCATCATAACAGTTAAATCCCTGTCTCACATGAACATATCCTATTGAAAACATCAATGCTGATATTAAGGCTTTTAAGAGATTATGAAATATCTCTCAGGTGGGCATTGCTCACCCCTACAGGATTTCTCCGCACGCAATTTTTTCTCCTGAATTTCCTGACGGCTGTGATGAAAAGTCATCAGTATCGCTGTGTATTATTATTGTTTTTCCGATAACCTCATTCAGTCTGAAGCGTCCCGTCAGGAAAGACATTCTGGCGTATCCTTTGCTTGCAAAAAGAGGCGGAAGGTCGCCTTTATGATACGGGTGAGGTGAATTATCCGGATTGAAATGCCCGTCGGCTTCTGAAAAAGGGTCATCATCATTTCCGGAGCATTTGTTGCCCTGATGAATATGAAAAGCAAAAATATCCCTGTCATTCGGAAGATTGAAAATCTCAGCTTTTATGAGGACTCCAGCCGGAATCTGCCTGAAAAAAATCCTGCCTCTGATATCCGGATATTTTTTGCTTCCTTTTATCAATGCACACGCACAGCATATTTCTGACATATAAGATATCCTCCTTTTATGTACATGATATGTCAGTTTCCTTGTACTGTTACAAAAAAAATCTTGTCATTCTGCACAAATATTTTATTCCGAAAAAACGTATTTAATAAAAACAGGCACTCTGCAGTGCTTTATTTTTTTGTGAAAAATAACCAAATCTGACTTTTTGATTGACTTTGTATGAGAAGTATTGTATAATCATATTAAGCTGTTTTCTGCCAGATTTTTATGAAAGGATTACGGAAGATTTATGGAAATCAATGAATTATATAATAAAGCAAAGTTTTATATTGATAAGATAAAAAAAGAAAAACCCTTTTATTTTTTTGAACGTGGAAGTTCCCTTTGTCTCATACAATCCGATTCAGATACTGTTTTCAGCGGTACTACGTGTATCAGAATCAATAAAGGAAATATTGAAACAGTCAGTTCAGAATATAATGCTGTCATGTCGCTTCTGGCTGATAAAAAATCCAGAGCCGGAAAAATAATTGTAGTTACCGTCGATGAATACAAAATAGCTTCTCCTGATACTGAATGTATTCAGATGCTTATTCAGGCTGATTCGGATAATGCCCGGTGCAGAATTATCCTGTCTGAATCAGAATCCGTTCAGGCATCAGATTTCTGTTCTGATTCAGATGCTCCTGTTGATTTTTTCAGTGGCTTTGATGATGATACTCCGGTAGCTGAACCGCCTCAGGCTTCCTCAGAATTTTCTGAAAGCTCCGGAAACAACATTCCTCCTGTAAATGCTCTGAACAATCCGAATAACCGTAACAACAGCCTGAATCAGAATCAGGCTTACCCTGCACCAAATCAATCCGGCTACCAGCAGAATAATGGCAGTATTATGAATAATGCTATGCCCTATCCTGTTCAGACATCAGGCAGGGTACGTTCTGTACATGGAGGAAGTGTCTATATGAACAGCAATTCACAATATATATCAGGAAGCAGTCAGTATGCTTCACAGTATCTCGGCTCAGCCGGAAGTGCTTTCAGAAAAAGGCTTGAAAACTTCCTTGGAGACGATGAAGCTGATAATGATGATTTACCTGTTTCTGATTCCGGTAGTGAAAAAAGCGAAAAAAATGAAAATCTATCCAGAAAAGAACTTCTGAAACAGGCAAAGAAAAATAAAAAGGCTGCCAAGCATGGTCTGAAATTTTAGCAAATCCGGAATATATAGCGTTTATGATTCCTGTCATACGCAATATAAAAATATTATATGCTCTCTTTGAAAGGAATAAAATATTATGAAAAGATTTAAAATACCATTAAAATTTGCATCATGTATGCTTGCCGTATCAATGATGGCTTCTTTATCAGCCTGCGGTGAAAAAGATGATTCAAAGCAAATCAGAATTATCGGAAAAACGCAAAAATCTGTATACTGGGAAGTTGTAAAGGCAGGAGCTTTGTCTGCCGGTGAGGAGCTGGGTTACAATGTTGAATATGTTGCTCCGGAAGACGAAAGTGATATTGATGGTCAGATTTCCCTGATTAATAAAGCTGCCGAGGATAAAGTAGATGGAATCGTAATAGCACCTATAAATGCTGACGATATGAATAATGCCATGCAAAATGCTCAGGAATCCGGTGTAGCTGTAATTACAATTGATTCCAAAAGCTCCCTTGATGACATGGTTTATATTGGTACTGATAATTATGCTGCCGGAAAAATTGAAGGAACTAAGGCTTCCGAAATGCTTACCAAAAGCAAAAAGGTTGCTATAATTGCTCTCAATGAAGAATCCACCCTTGCCGTAAGATGGCATGGCTTTGAAGATGCCGTTGCCTCTGATTCCAGCATAGAAATTGTGGAAAAGACCTACTGCAACTCTGATAAGGAGACTGCAAAGCAACAGACTGCTGAGCTTATAGAAAAATATCCTGACCTTGAAATGATTTGCGGAGTAAATCAGACTACTACACTTGCTATATGCGAAACAATAGAGGAAAAAGGACTTGGCGGAAAAATAAAGGTTGCAGGCTATGATGCTTCTGATGTTGAAGTCGAATATATAAATAACGGCATACTTACCGGAACTATCATTCAGAATCCATACAATATGGGCTATCTGGGTGTTAAAAATGCTGCGGATATGGCTGACGGTGAATCCATAAGCAATATTATTGATACCGGCACAACTTTTGTAACTGCTGACAATATCAATGATGATGCCGTACAGCTTCTGATATATCCTCTCGGCAAGTAACGGAGGTTGAAAAAATGGCTGAACAAAAAAACAACAGCGGACGCAGAATTTATATCGTTGCCGGTATTGTATTTGCTTTTATACTGCTTGTAAGCCTGATTCAGTTTATTGTAATTTATACCATGCAGAGCAACAGCTACAATAAGGCTGAAACTGAACAGAAGGCTGTTTCGGAAATCAAGGAGAATCTTATTGCCGTCAACCGTGATGTGCTTAAAGTCATTGCAGGCATAGGCGATGCACAGTCAACTATAAAGGATATTGAAATCAGTTTTGAAAATATAGACAAATATATGGCTGTGTATGAAGAAACTGATTATCATACTGAAAGGGAGCTTGTAAGATACAAAGAAGCCAAGGATTATATTCTGGCTCTCCGCACAAGACTGGCAGAATATCAGCACGGATTTTCAAGTATAAGTGCCGAAGAAGCAAAAACCATATATACACAGGAGATAAATATCTTTCAGCAGAGTGCTATTGATAAATTTGACGCTGCTATTGAAATAAACGAAAAATATATAGCCGAGCAGAAAGAAAAGGGAATGATGTTTTTCCGGATAGTAATAGGAATAATGACAGGACTTCTTATTCTTGGTGAAATCGGAATTGCAGTTGCCGGAATAATCTCTGAAAGAAACAAGGCTGAAATTTTACGGAAACAAAAGCAGGCTGAATCTGCCAGCAAAAAATTCAAGCGTTCTCAGGAAAAAATGGAAGGTATTGCCTATACAAATATTCTTACCGGACTTAAAAACCGCTATGCTCTTGAAAAAGATATCGGTGAGAGACTTCAGAACGAACCTTTTAATATAGCCCTGTTTGATTTGGACAATTTCCGCAGTATAAACGATATTTACGGATACGATTTCGGTGATGAATATCTTGTTCAGATTGCAGAAAAGCTTAAAAATAATTTCAGCGAATATGCTGATATATATAATATAACGGGAAATGAGTTCTGCATTGTATTCAAGCCTGAGATTTCAGATTCACAGTGCATAAAGATTGTAAAGAATATCTTTACTGCTATGGGTATGGCATACAGTATAGGAAACATTGGTATTCAGCTTTCTGTATCAGGAAGTATTTATCATTATCTCCCCGGCGATTGTCCTAACCTCAACACAGTTCTCATAAGAATGGATAATGTCATCAGAGGTATTAAAAGTAATGGCGGAAACTCTATACTTACAGTTAACGGAATGCAATAATATACATAAAACGGGACGGACATTTTTGTCCGTCCCGTTGTTTCAGCGGAGACGCTTTATAACAAGCTGAGTGCATATACCTGTAAATGCTCCGGCAATACAGCCCGAAAAAATCAGAACAGGATAATATGCTATTACGGAAATAGTTTTCATAAGAATTACTGCTGTGATAATCTGTCCGGTATTATGCAGGATTGCACCTGCTATACTGCAAAGCCAGATGTAATTCTCAGGAATAATTTTTCTCAGCGGAATCATTCCTGAAAGACATAGAAAAGCTCCTGATATGCTGTAAATCAGCGAACAGAAATTTCCGGAAAAGAGTGAACCGAGAATAACTCTTGCAGTTACGATTAGAAAAACTTCTCCGGCTCTGAAACGATATAGTGCATATACTGTAACTATATTTGCAAGCCCAAGCTTTACGCCCTGAACGGGACTGAGGTCAGGTAATCGGAGTTCAACTATAAATATTATGAGTGCAAGTGCCGTAAGAAGTGAAAGTTCAGTTAATTTTCTGACTGTCATACCCTTGTGATTCATAGTGTATACTATCTCCATATTGGCTGAATCTTATAATATTATGAGAGAATTTCATCGGCAAGTCTGACAAGTGATTCGTTTGTACTTTCATTCATAGAGGAACGGAGCGTTACAATATTCTCACAGATTTTAATATTTTTCATAGATTCGAGATATGCTTTCATGAGCTTTCCGGACATAGGAGCCCATGTTCCGTTTTCGATTAAACCGACTGTACGGCACTGATAATTTTTTGATTTAAGGTGATTCAGGAAATTTTCCATGCATGGGAAAATTCCGCCGTCATAAGTTGAGCTTGCAAGAATCATTCTGTCGTATCTGAAAGCATCTTCAACACATTCCGCCATATCGATTCTTGAAAGGTCGGCAACAGTAATTTTATCGGTTGTCTTTGATGCAAGAATTTCCGCAAGCTTTCCGGCTGTCTTTGCAGTATTTCCGTGAATTGAAGCATATGCTATAAATATTCCCTTATCCTCCGGAATATAACTGCTCCACGTATTGTATTTATCGAGATAGAAACCGAGGTTTTCAGTGAGTACCGGACCATGAAGGGGATATATTGCGTTTATCTCATATCCTGAGAGCTTTTTCAGGAGAGCCTGAACCTGTACGCCATATTTTCCGACTATGTTGAAATAATAGCGTCTTGCTTCACAGAGCCAGTCCTCTTTTGTATCGAGAGTTCCGAATTTTCCGAAGCCGTCGGCTGAAAAAAGAATTTTTTCCGTAGTCTCATATGTAACCATTACTTCCGGCCAGTGAATCATAGGAGCCATGAGGAATCTGAGATTTCTTTTTCCGAGTGAAAGCTCATCTCCCTCTTTTACCGTAAGCTTTCTGGTATTTTCATCAATGTTGCAGAACTGCGGGAGAAAAGCAAAGGTTTTAAAGTTTCCGACAAGTGTTGTATCGGGATAAGCCTTGAGAAATTCTGTTATACTTCCGGAATGGTCTGGTTCAAGGTGTGAAAGTATGAGATAATCCGGCTTTCTGCCGTTAAGGGATTTTTCAAGCTTTTCGAGCCATTCAGAAGTCTTTCTTGCGTCAACCGTATCCATGACAGCAATTTTTTCGTCAGAAATGAGATATGAATTATAGGAAACTCCGTTAGGGACAATATATTGACTTTCAAAAAGGTCAATATCCTTGTCATCAGCTCCGATATAGATTATATTTTGCATTTTAAAACCTCCTGTAATTTTTATTTTAGTTTTTAAAGCAGATTTGCTGTACTTCTGTGAGAGGAAATTCCATCAGCAGAGAACTTTCGATATCTGAATTAAAGATGTTCACAGCAGATATCTGATTATTGTTATATGTTTTGCAGTAATATGTTCCCTTATCAGCATTGATACAGCATGAATATACTGTAAAGTAGGGGAGACTGTCTCTTGCCTCAATGCTTCCGTTTACCACTGCCACGGAATCGAGTATATGGAAGAATTGGGAAATGCAGTCATTTTCTGAATTTTTGCACACAGAATTTGCAAGAATATATGAAGCCTTTACGAATCGTGAGGCAGGGGAGAAATCGCCGGGCAGTCCACAGCTTCCCATACCTTTTCCGAAAAGCTTAACGCCTGATTTTTGTGTCAGGCAGTTTTCAGGTATTCTTACACTGAGATTTGCATACTGACAAAGATTTGTCATATGAAAATCAAATGTCGGATTGTTTGTAAGAACGTCAACAGGATTGTCATAGATGTGCAATCCGTCATGAGTGGATTCCAGTACAATTGAAGAATTTTTATCAGCTATATGCCAGTGAAGCGTAGCAGTCGGAATATCACTGCTGAAGGGTTCGGAAATAAGGTTTGTCTTTTCAAGAAGCTTTTCAGCCTCCTGAACAGATGAACACTGTCCAAGAATCCAGGGTATCAGTTCAAATACGGCTATATTTGATTTATCAGGCTTTCCGGCTTCAGAATAACAGGCGTTATCCGGAAAGTTAAGACCAGCCATACATAATCCCTTTTCGTTTGAAGCCTCAGCATAAAGCGGATAATTATCTGTTACGGAAGCCATTCCGATTAGAGCATAATGATTTTCAGAATTGCTGGCATATCTGAATCTGAAAGGATAGTTTCTGGGAGTGATTACGACTTTTTCGCCGAAGCTGTAATCGATATCCATATTTCTGCCGAAGTAAAAATTTTCGTTTCTCATAGCAATACTTGTACACATACTTATGCACCTCCATAAATTATATTATACATCTGAACAACATATTTTGCAAGTATATTTTTATATTGTCCAGAAAAATATTATTTATTACAAAATCCGCAGTTTTTAAATATAATTTTTGAATTAAATAGAAAACCGGTTGAAAATTCTGGAATAATGTGGTATAATTATTTTAAATTATACAGAAATGGATAATTTTTAAATACAAAGGGAGTGCATTGAATGAAAAGCTTTAATTTATTATATCAGTCAGAAAGTCAGTTTGAGGAATTTCTGTATTCCAATTCAATAGAATTCAACAGAGAATATTTAATAAGAATCCATACGTGTATTCATGAAATTGAAGATATACCTGCTCTTGTCGGAACAATAAAAAAATTTCTGCCTAACAGTAAAATTGTGGGGTGCAGTACCTCTGCCGTTATACTGAACGGAAAAATTATACCTGATAAATGTCTGATTTCGATTACGGAATTTGCCAATGCTTATTGCAGAACCTGTCTTGTACCGGTCGGCTCAGAGAGAATGTCAGGCGAGGAGCTTGCAGATATCGTATGCCGGAAAACCTCAGCTGATGAGGATTCAAATTTTATGCTTGTATTTTCATCACCTATATATATAAATGTCAGTATGAGCGATTTTGTTGACAGCATGAATAAAAAGCTCCCTGAAATACAGATTCTCGGAGGAATAGCAAATCATCATATAACTCAGACTCCTGATTCCCGTGAAATGCAGAGCTTTGTATTCAATGAATCTGAGGTTGCAAAATCAGGTGTTGTCTGTGCAGTAGTAAACAACGAATATATGACAGTAAATTCTGAGGTTGTATATGTTACCGAACCTGTCGGAAAAACATATACTGTAACTGAAGCAGATGATGTGATTATAAGAAAGGTAGACGGACAGGACGCTGTTGAATGGTATGAAAATATTCTCGGAATAAATCTCTCAGAGCTTGAAAATCCCGATAATATTACAAGTACATTTCCGATTGTGAAGAAGAATTACGGCAATATCCCATGGCTTATAAATTATTCTCCTCAGAACGAAAAATTAAGTATCTTTCCTGATGAACCCAGTCCCGTTATGTTTACTGTCGGAAATATCAAAACCGGAGACCGTATAAAGATTTCCTATTCAAGTATGCAGCATACTATAGAAGTCTGTCAGGACGTCTGTGACCGTCTCAAGGATAAGCCCTCAGATGTTCTCTTTGCATACAGCTGTATTTCCAGAACAGTTATGTTCAAAAGCTGTGCTGACTGGGAATTTATGCCCTTTAAGAGAACAAATCTCAGCGGTGCGATCATGCTGAGTGAGATAGGATATTCCGGAAATGCAAACCGATTCTGCAACTATACTACAGTAATAGCTTCTCTCGCTGAGAGCCGTAATAAGCCCCGTATCGATACATCAGCACTTGCTCTCAATGTCAATATGCTCTATGACAACAATCAGCATATCATAAACTATCTGATAAACCATTCCGCAGGCGACGACAGCAATGCATCAATAAGACAGAAGCGTGACATAGAAAAAAGGCTTTTTACCGATGCCCGTACAGGTCTTGGAAATATAACCAAATACTTCTATGACATAGGCAGGGGAATAAGAAATAAAATCTGCGTTGTCAATATTAAAAACCGTTCACTTATAACGGCTTTTATGAGCGAAGAGGATTTTGAAGAACATTCCATAAAATGTATAAAGCAGATTTCTGATTTTCTCGGGACAAATTACTACAGCTGTTATTTTTACAACTCAAAGTTTCTTGTAATTGCTGCTGCTGATGAGGTTATAGGAGATGACTTTATAGCAAAAATAAAAGAAGTTCAGGCTATAACCATGACTCAGAAATATAACAACTATGTTCCGGTATGCGAATTTGCAATAGTAATCAACTAAACAGATATGCTCGAAAAAGCTGAAATGATGCTTGAAAAAATGGCTGGTTCACATGAATGCATTCAGATATACAGCAAAAATTCCAGCATAGAAAGTGAAAGAGCCGAAAAAATCCGCATGATTAATATCCTCAATGATGCGATACTGAATGACAGGGTAGTACCCTATTTTCAGGGTATACATGACAACAGCCTTGACCGGATTACGACATATGAAGCTCTTATGCGTATTGAGGACGAGGACGGACGTGTATATTCTCCCTATGTATTCATGCCTGTTGCAAAGGAATATGGCTTCTATAATGAAATATCCTGTATGATGATTGAAAAGGTTATGAAGATATTCCGGAACAGAAATGAAAGGGTTACTATAAATATAGATGTAAATGATATTTACAACTATAATATTATCCACCTGATTCTGAATTTTCTTGAAACTGCTCCGCACCCTGAAAACTTTATATTTGAGATAACCGAATCGGAGGAAATAAAGGATTATCAGATTATAGATGCCTTTACCAATGCTGTAATAAATGCCGGAGGAAAAATTGCTATTGACGACTTCGGAAACGGATTTTCAAATCTTGTATATCTTTTCCGCATAAATGCCCAGTACATAAAAATTGACGGAGAAATCGTAAAGAATATATGCAAGGACGAATGTGCAAGAGAGCTTATGGAGATTATCGCTTCATGGGCGGAAAGACATGACAGATTTGTCATAGCTGAATTTGTTGAAAATGCAGAAATACAGAAGCTTGTTTCTGACTGCGGTATAAGATATTCTCAGGGATATCATTATTCAATGCCGGAAAAGCGTTTTGAATAACTGAAAGAGGGAAAATAAAATGAATCTGCCGTTTAACGTGACACAGAATGAGCTTTCAGATTTGTTGCTGAATATATCTCCCGTAAGACCAGTATTTATATGGGGAGCTCCGGGAACAGGAAAATCAGCTTTGGTTCAGAAATTTGCAGATGATGTCGGACTGCCGTGTGTATCACTTCTCGGAAGTCAGCTTGCTCCGGAGGATATTATAGGTATTCCGAAAATCGAGGGTGAAACCTCATGCTTTATTCCTCCGAAAATGATTGCAAGAAAAGAGCCTTATGTTCTGTTTCTGGACGAGCTTAATGCCTGCTCACAGGAGGTTCAGAAAGCCTTTTACAGTCTGATTCATGAGAGAAGAATCGGTGAATATCATCTTCCGAAGGGAAGTGTTGTAATAGGTGCGGGAAACCGTTCTCAGGACAGTGCAATTGTCAAAACAATGTCTTCCGCTCTGATTAACCGAATGTTTCATGTACAGCTTACTGTCAATCCGAATCAGTGGCTTGAATGGGCATACAGTGAAAATATTCACAGCTGGGTAACAGATTATATAACACAGCGACCCGACCATTTATTTTCAGAACCGCCAAAAACCGAAGAGCCTTATTCTACTCCACGTTCATGGCATATGCTTAGTGACGCTCTCAAAGAATACGGAGCAGGTGAAAAAAATATTCCGGAGGGCATACTCAGAGTACTTGCATATGGTTCTGTATCACCAAAACACGCCGGACAGTTCCTTGCATTTGTAAAACAGGCAGGAAATAAAAATCTTCTCAGTAAAATTATAAAGGGTGAAGCAAAATTCCCCTCAGACCCCTCCCAAAGAGATGTATTGTATTTCGTTGCACAAAGCTTTCGTTCAAAGCTTCTTATGGAGCTTCCGAAAGACAAGCAGAAGCTTGATAATAATACTCAACAGCTTACTCACAGGGCAAAGGCTATGATAAAGGATTTATCGCATATCAGTCTGGAGATTGCACAAATGGTTGTTTCATCAGAAGATGACAAGGTGCTTCCGGAATGGTTCATGCTTGAAATCATACGTGATTTGCCCAGACTTATAAACAGGTGACTATAATGGCTAAGACGAATAAAAAAGCTGATGACAAGCTCAGCACCAATGAAAAGAAGCTTACAGAAGGCATAGGGATTATAAACAGTCACCCGTTATTCGGCAGAATACATATACATTTAAGCATTGCTGAAAAGAACAGGCTTTCAAAGGGTACTTCGGCAGTATCCTATGAAAGCGGTCAGATTCTTATGAATCCTCAGGAAAGTCATACTCCTGAGGAATGGGCATATATAATAGCTCACTGTATGCTTCATTTCTGCTTCGGACATTTTGAACCGGAAAATATGACGGGATTTTTCAGAAAAACCACCGACGGCAAAAAGGAATGGGTCGAAAACTGTAATCGTCATCTCTGGAATATGGCTTGTGATATCTATGTAACCAAATTTCTTTCGGATATAAAATTCGGAAAGGCTCTTTACGAAATTTCTGACAGAACGCTTTTGCTTTCAGATGAACGCAGAATCTATGAAGAGCTTTTCCGGAGAAATATAAATTTATCCGGAAATTTTTACGGCACTGCAAAAAGCAACGAACCCGATATGATATGGAATAGAAAATCCAGCTGGAGAACGTATGATAATTACTCTGAGGAATTTGCATATGCTGTTTCGGATTCTGTGAGGAGAGTAATAAATACAGCAGGCGGAGTATCTGAAGATAAACCGCAAAGCGTACAGGAGAGAGCCTCTGAATGGTTTGTCAATCACTATCCGCTTCTCGGCGGACTTGCATCAGGCTTTGAGATTATAGAAGTCGGATATGGAAAAGGGCCGGCACTCTGTAAGGACGTTTCCGTTGCAGGAATTGACGTAACAGAGCGGAAAATTTATGTAAATTCGTCAGCAGGTCTTAATTCTGAGGAATGGAAATTTGTACTTGCACATGAATATCTTCATGCAGGCTTACAGCATCACGAACGCTGTAACGGCAGAAATCCCTATCTCTGGAATGTAGCCTGCGATTTTGTCATCAATGGCTGGCTCAATGAAATGCGGATAGGCTCTATGCCGGAAAAAGGTCTTCTTTATGATGAATCGCTGAAAAACAGTTCTGCTGAGGAAATCTATGATAAGCTTATAACAAATATGCGTAAAAATTCAAAGCTTGAAACATTCAGGGGATACGGAAAGGGTGATATTCTCGATGAGGGCTATGCGGAGTCAGGATTAAAGCCGACAACTCTTGATGATTTCTGCAGAAGTGCTTTGATGAGCGGTCTGGAATATCATCAGGACACCGGAAGAGGATTTATTCCGGCAGGACTTATTGAAGAAATCAAGGCACTTTCAGTGCCTCCGATTCCGTGGGACGTAAGGCTTGCAGAATGGTTTGATATGTGCTTTGCTCCTCTTGAAAGGCACAGAACATATGCCCGTCCGAGCAGACGGCAGAACAGTACTCCGGATATCCCCCGACCAAGCTATGTTATGCAGGATATTTCAGCTAAAAGCAGGACTTATGCCGTAATTATTGATACATCTGCCTCCATGAGTACGGATATGATTGGCAAGGCTCTGGGAGCGACTGCAAGCTATTCGGTATCAAGGGACGTACCTTTTGTCAGAGTTGTTTTTTGTGATACCCTGCCTTATGATACAGGATATATAGCTCCGGAGGATATTGCCGGAAGAGTTGAGGTAAAGGGCAGGGGAGGAACAGTGATTCAGCCGGCTGTAGATTTGCTTGAAAATGCAAAGGATTTTCCTGATAATGCTCCTGTACTTATTATCACTGACGGATATATCGAAAGCAGTCTTTCAATTCACCGTGAACACGCTTTTATTATTCCGAAAGGGAACAGACTTCCCTTCCGTGCGAGGGGAAAGGTATTCTATTTTGAATAACGAGGAGATGATTTTATGTCAGTATTTTTTATATCCGATTTGCATATTGGACATATAGGTGCAATAAGGTTTGATAACCGACCTTTTCAGTCACTTGAGGAAGAAAACCATGCAATAACAGCAAACTGGAATAATACCGTCTCAGATAATGATGAGGTATATATTCTGGGAGATTTAATCTGGGAAAAAAATATGGCTCTTGATGTCATAAGGAAGCTTAAAGGCAGAAAGCATATGATTTCAGGGAATCATGACAAATTTTCCCCTGATATTGAGAAATGTTTTGAAAGCATTTCAGATTATAAGGTTATAGTCGTAAATCATCAGCGGATAGT
>JAQXFT010000106.1 GCA_029005335.1 Oscillospiraceae bacterium | reverse complement strand
GTTTCGCCGAGATTATAGCCCGGAAACATTCTGTTTATATCTGTATTATCCATAGCCCAGAAACGCTTTCCGATATTCATGGAGTAATAGTTTGCACATGGAATAATCATAATTCCTTTATCGGGTGATATAGCTCCTGAAACCTCAAGCTTTTTCAGAGCTTCAACGAGCTTTGCACATATACCATTCTCCGTCCTTACCTTCAACAAGGTCTATTCCGGAAATGTGACTGTATATATTTTCCGGCGGAGTAACATTTTCGCACTGCGGAGTATATCCGCTTGAAAGATATACGAAATCTTCAGGGACTATGCCATCGCGGATAATATTTTTTTCATGATAAATATCAAAAAGGAACTTGTTGAGTGCATCTGCTCTCTGAACAAGTCCCTTTTCAATCACCTTGAACTGTTCCGAATTTATGATTCTCGGAATCGGGTCGAATGGGAAGAACTGTTCTTTAAACTGGCCATTTTTATATATTCCGAATTTTACTCCATATCTGCGGAGAAGCTGATTGATTTCATTTGCATTTGCAACAGGAAGCACCTGATTGGAAGCTGATATCATAATTATCACACCTTTTTCTATAAAGTAATATTCCTGAGTTTTATATATATGTGTGTATATAAACAGAAAGGTGCCTCGGCTGAATCCGAAGCACCTTTGCTCAAAGAAATATTCTGGTATTATTATATCCTTTTTTTTAAAGAATGTCAATAGCCTTATGAAAGAAACTAATAAAATCAATTGAGAATGCAATCATAAAGAAAAATAAAAGGCGGTTTGAAATATCTTTTTAAAGATGTAAGTAAAATTTATCCTGAAATATCTTTTTTTGTATATTTAAGAATTGCCGTGAGGATTCCTGCAATTGATATCAATACACCTATAAAAATAAGGTCACCTTCTAATTCTGATTCTGAAATAATATTGCTTGCATCAGCATAAGCATATGGAGTAATATATTTAAGAAAATCTGCTTTTTCACTGATATTGCAGATAATATTAATAAAGTAAAACAGAATTGCGATTCCGAGACCTGTTCCTGTATTACCATGCTTTGAAAATGCCGAAATCCCGAAGCAGATACAGGCAATTTCTGTCTGCATTATTATGTATGCAAAATGCAGGAGAAGAAAAGGACGCATCTCAAAGGATTCACCGATAGCTATAAAGGATATAACTGCAACGATTATTATAATGATATTCATCAGAATAATCTGTGTCAGTACAGAAAGCAGCTTCTGAATAACTACCGAAAGACGGCTGACAGGGTGAGTGAGAAGAAATTCAGCAGTATGTTCTTTTTCCTCAATTGAGAGAGCAGATATTCCTAAAAGTGCAGAAAAAAGGCCACTGCCTATTCCCAGAGTATTTCCGCATTCTATTCCATAGAATCCCATAAGCTCTCCGAAGTTCAGTTTATCCAGACCAAATGCACTTGTAAAACTTCCCATATTTGCAAACATATTGCTGACACTGTTCATCTGATTTTTTGTTTCCGGAAATATAAGTATGCACATCAGAAGCATAAATGAAATTGAGATTGTCCATATACACCATGCTTTAAATGATTGTCTGATTTCTTTTATATAAACAGTCATATTTTTTTACCTTCCTTTTCATAATAATGCATAAAGATTTCTTCAAGAGTAGGTTCAGTAATAGTAATATCATAAACCGGAAGCCTGCTTATTGTTTCAAGCAATATTTTTATATCATCGCTGTAAAGAAAGCTTACATAATCAGAAGTTTTTTCGACTGATTCTGCTTTGAGATTTTCAGGTACTGAGTTAATACCATGAATAGTTACACGTTTTGCATTTGTCTGCGAGAGGTTTTCGACGCTGTCCACAGCTATAATCTGACCCTCTTTTATAATTGCTGTTTTGGAGCAGTTTTTCTGTATTTCTGAAAGGACGTGTGAAGAAAGGAAAATAGTTGTACCCTCTGAGTGACATTCTTTAAGAATATCGAAAAATTCTTTCTGCATAAGTGGGTCGAGTCCGCTTGTAGGCTCATCAAGTATACATAGTCGGGGCTTATGCTGTAATGCACATACAATTGAAACTTTTTTTCTGTTTCCGAGTGAGAGTTCTTCAATACGCTTTCCGGTATCAAGAGCAAGTCTTTCGCAAAGCCTTTCTGATTCAGCAGAGCAGTTTTTTTTCCGCATTTTTGCGGAAAATGATATGACCTCACTTACTTTCATTTTTCTGTAGAATATAGCTTCCGATGGCATATATCCGATATCGGCGAGTATTTCGGATTTATTATGTATAATATTTTTTCCGAAGAATTCGGCTTCTCCGGACGTTGGTGAAATAAGTCCCAGCAGAGTTCTGATAGTTGTTGATTTTCCTGCACCGTTCGGACCTATAAATCCAAAAAAATCACCTTCATTCACACAAAGATTCAGATTTATAATGCCCCTTGATTTTCCATAGCTTTTAGTAAGATTTTTTGTTTCGATTATTTTCATAATAAAAAAAATCTCCTTTCTGACTGATATATTCTATTTTACATTATGATTTTCAAAAAGTCAAGAAATAAAGGCAGATTAAGTATATTCTGTGAAAATTCTGTGCAGATATTTTCACAGTTTATAAACTTTGTGAAAGTAATTACATAAAATTTTCTTTTTTTTATAAAACTGATTTCACTTCAGGGGGTTAATATATAGGTACAAAAGGAAAACAAATCCGGAAATAAAAAAGGGAGTGTATTAATATGAGTAATAAATTCAACGGCTTAAAAAAATCAGGAAAGGTAATTGCACTGGCGGCGTGCTGTTCAATTATAGGCGGAGGTCTCGGAGCAGGAGGAACATTTCTGGGAATGAAGCATTTTTCAGATTCCGGAGCAGCAGAATCAGTCAGCAATACTGCTTTTGATTCATCAGCGGTACTTACAAATACAGCGAATGTGAAATCAGATTCCCTTATGACAGCGGCGGAAGTATATGAAAAGAATGTAAATTCCACAGTTGGTATTACGACCTCCATAACAACAAATTACTTTGGATATCAGACATCAGCAGCCGCATCGGGTTCAGGATTTATTATCAGTGATGACGGATATATTCTGACGAATCATCATGTAATTGAGGGAGCGGATTCAATTACTGTAACAGCCTATGACGGAACGAAATACAAAGCCGAGCTTGTCGGAAGCTATGCTGCAAATGATATTGCCGTACTGAAAATAGATGCAAAGAATCTTGTACCTGTTTCGTTGGGAAGCTCCGATAATCTTAAAGTGGGAGATAATGTAGTAGCTATAGGAAATCCGTTGGGAGAGCTTACATTCTCGCTTACATCGGGCGTAGTAAGTGCGCTTGACAGAGAGATTACAACGAATAACGGAACAATGAATCTTATTCAGACTGACTGTGCAATAAATTCAGGAAACTCAGGCGGAGCATTATTCAATATGTATGGAGAGGTTATCGGAATTACGAATGCAAAATACTCAAGTTCATCATCAGGAGAAGCTTCTATAGATAATATAGGATTTGCAATTCCTGTTGACCAGATAAAGAACATGGTATCAAGCATTATCGAAAAGGGATATATTTCAAAGCCGTTCATAGGCGTATCTGTAGCTGATGTAAGCAGTGAAATGATTTCATACGGTATTCCGGAGGGAGCAGTAGTAAAAGAAGTTACAGATGATTCTCCTGCCAGAAAAGCGGGACTTGAGATAAATGATATAATTACAAAAGCAGATGATACTGAGATAACAAACAGCAGTAATCTTGTAAGCTATGTAAGAGGGCTTGAAAAGGGTAAGACTCTTAATTTAACAGTATACCGTTCAGGGGAGACAAAGGAAATAAAGCTGACAGTTGAAGAGACTCAGATATCAGCACTTGAAAGCGAAGAGGAAGATGAAACTGAACCGGCTGCACAACAGCAGTATCAGCAGAATTACAGAAACTTTTTCGGGGCATTCCCATATTGATTTTCTGTTATGAATCAAGGCTGGAATTTTTTGCAGGGGCGACCATTGGTCGCCCGTTTTTTTTACAATTCAATCATAATTCCGTAATGGTCAGAAACAACAGGTTCATTTATTCCGTTAAACAGAATACGGGAGCTTTTAACCTGATTTTTTCTGTTACACCATATCTGGTCTATTCTGATTTTGTTTTCTGTGGATATTTTATCATTCCAGCCGTCGATTATTTTTTCAACAGTTATACCATTATCTTTCTCAGCAGCAAGGTTATAGCTGTCATACCAGCCACTTTCAGCAATCATATCATATCCCTCATTGCGGATTTCGGCAGGATTATTGAAATCTCCCATAAGCCAGATTTGATTTTTATTATCAAGCTGACTGCACATAAGCTTCCATTGTTCCTGAAAGGGTTCTTCTGAATCGTTCCACCACCCGAAATGAACGCTGTAAAACCATACATCAGGTATTTCTTTGTTTCTTATTCCGATAATTTTTCTTGTTTTCCAGTTATTATAATCATTAATTTTACTTATGAGAACAGATTTGGCTTCTGTAATCTTATTTTTGCTTAAAACAGCAATTCCCTCATCATATTTACCGTATCCGAGCTTTATATTAATCCAGCTCCAGTAATATAGGAGTCCGCTTTCTGACAGCAATTTTACAACATTATAAGCATGGTTATCTTTTTTTATAACTGTATTTTCTTCACACGGATAAAAGCCTTTAAGAGACTTCAAAGGAATCCTTTCTCCGGCGTGAGACTGATTTACCTCCTGAAAGGCAATTATATCAGGCTGTTCACGCAGAATAAAAGATACAAGGTACAATAATTTCTGATGATAATTTTTTTCTGCAAGGCTATGAGTATTTAAAGTCAGAAATTTCATAGGTTTACCCTCAGAGTATATCATTTATATCAGATTTCAGAACATCTGCCTTTGTTCCATAAATAGCCTGAACTCCGGTATTCTTCATAACAAGCCCCAAAGCCCCCTCAGCCTTCCATGCATTTGCATCAGCAACAAGCTCCGGATTTTTTACTGTAACACGCAGTCTTGTCATGCAGGCATCTACAAGCACAATATTTTCACGTCCTCCGAGAAGTGCAATTATTCTTTCCGGCTGACCGTCTGCCGGAATATTTTTCTTATTATTATTGTCAACAGAATTTTCATCGGTATAATTTCCCAGTCTGCCCGGGGTTGCAAATCTGAATTTTCCTATCATAAAATAAGCGACAAAATATCCGATTGCAAAAAATATTGCCACACAGATAATGAAATTAATAATATCACCGGAAAGCCCTGCCTTTATTGACATTGGTATTCTTGTAATAAATTCGAGATTTCCGAATGAATGAAGTCTCAGATTTATAACTCCTGCCAGTGCAAAGGCACACCCCTGAAGAACAGCATAGACGATATAAAGAGGTAATGCACAGAACATAAACATAAATTCGAGTGGTTCAGTAACACCTGTAAGAAGTACAGCGATAGTTGTAGATACAAACATTGAGCGGTAACGTTTTCTTTTATCAGAATCAACTCTGCGGTACATTGCCAGTGCAAATCCGCTGAGAAGTCCTGTAGCACCAATCATCTGACCTACTTTGAAGCGTGCCGGAGTAACTGTTTCAAGCAGATTTTCATATGCCGTCATATCTCCTGCATTTCTGAGGTTTATTAAATCTGTTACCCATGCAAGCCATAAGGGGTCTTGTCCGAATACCTGTGTTCCGGCATTGATACCTGTTATGATTTCATAAGTTCCGCCGAAAGAAGTATAATTCATAGGGATTGTAAGCATATGGTGCAATCCGAAAGGAATAAGAAGACGCTCCAGAGTTCCATATATAAAGGGAGCTAATACAGGAGAGGAAGCTGATGAATTTGCTATCCAGATTCCGAAGGCATTGATTCCCGACTGTATCAGAGGCCATATAACGGCAAGAATAAGAGATATTACTGATGACCAGACGATTACCATAATCGGAACAAATCTTTTTCCGTTAAAAAATGAAAGTGCATCGGGAAGCTTTCTGAAATTATAGAATTTATTATAAACAATACCGCCGACGAATCCGGAGATTATTCCGACGAATACACCCATATTCAAAGCCGGACTCCCAAGCACCGAAGTAAAGTAATCCTCAACAAGCATTTCTCTGCCGAAAACGGAACGGACAATACTTCCCTCTGTATTCAGCAATTCATTTGTTACGCCGAAAACAGCTCCTGTGATATTGTTTATAAGTATAAATGCGATAAGCGAAGCAAAAGCACCGCCTGCACGTTCCTTAGCCCATGAGCCTCCGATTGCCGCTGCGAAAAGTATGTGCAGATTATTTATAATTGCCCAGCCTATATTTTCCACAACACTTCCGGTCGTAACTATTGCCGGAATATCAGCACCAGCCATTGAAATAAGCTTTCCGATACTTATCATCAGACCCGCTGCGGGCATAACTGCGATAACTACCATTAATACTTTTCCGAGCTTCTGTAACAAATCAAAGTTAAGCTTTGATTTTCTTTTTTCGGAATCAGTTGAAGGCTCTGAATCCGAATCTGAAAGTTTAATTAGCATATCTCCGTGATTTACTTTTTCTTCATGAATATCCATTGTCAGACCGTCTGCACCTCCGCAAATCAGTACCGGAGTAGTGAGATTGATATTGTGATTTTTCATAAATTCAATGTCAGCTTCTGCAATCAAATCTCCGGTTTTTACTCTGTCACCGACGTTGACGTGTGATATAAAGCCCTCTCCTTTAAGCGAAACTGTTTCCAATCCGAAATGCACAAGGACTTCAACTCCGTCATCAGATAAAAAGCCATATGCGTGTTTTGTTTCTGCAACTGATAAAACCTTACCGCTTACCGGACTGTAGATTTTTCCTTCTTCCGGAATAACCGCACAGCCGTCCCCCAATACCTTTTCTGAAAATACTTTATCAGGAACTTCCTCCAGCGGAATTACATTTCCGCTTAAAGGAGATGCAATATTTTTAAATGACTGATTCATATTTTATTTCTCCTTGAAATACAGTTTATAGATAATATTATAGCCAGTTAAATTAATATCATGCATAATATCTCAGATGATGTATAAATAGTCATTCGGAGCGGAAAAATATTTGTATAATTCTTGATTATGCGAGGTCAGACAAATG
>JAQXFT010000105.1 GCA_029005335.1 Oscillospiraceae bacterium | reverse complement strand
GCCTTTCTTCTCTTTTCAGCTTCGGATTCCTGACCCATAGATGCCCATACGTCAGTAATAAGAACGTCTGCGTTTTTAGCAGCCTCGGCAGGAGAATCAGTAATAGTGAAGCAATCATACTGTTCAGCAAATTTCATAACATCAGGGTGAGGGCGATATTCCTCCGGACAGGCTACTGACACAGCCATTCCGACCTTGAGACCGCCGACAATAAGCGAATTAGCCATATTGTTTCCGTCACCGATAAAGCACATTTTCAGACCGTCAAAGCTGTTTTTATACTCTCTTATAGTCATAAGGTCAGCCAGAACCTGACATGGGTGTGCATAGTCGGTAAGACCGTTGATAATCGGAATATTTCCGTATTCAGCAAGATTTTCGACTTCCTTCTGTTCAAAGGTACGCATCATAATGCCGGCCAGATAGCGTGAAAGCACTCTTGCCGTATCCTGAACAGGTTCTCCCCTTCCAATCTGCAAATCATTTGACGAAAGAAAAAGAGGATATCCGCCGAGCTGATACATACCAGTTTCAAAGGAAACTCTTGTACGGGTAGAAGCCTTCTGAAAAATCATTCCGAGAGTTTTTCCTTTCAGGTGCGGGTGTGGAATATTGTGTTTAAGCTCATATTTGAGCTGGTCAGCAAGATTTAAAATGTCAATAATCTCCTCTGCTGACAAATCAGACATTTTTAATAAGTGATTCATATCTGCAAAAAATCCTTTCTATTTATTTTTATTGATGTCACCAAAAGCTTTTTCAACAGCGAGGGCAAAAAGTGGCACATAATCATCAAAATAAGCATTTTCAATATTTATTTCATATCGAAGCTCATTATCAACAGCAGTAATAACACGTGCAGAACCTACTTCAGCACCGTTACGCAAAAGAGTAAAATTTTTTCTGTCAGAGCTTTTAAGAACATATTTTATACCCTTGAATTTTTCGCTCTGATGTTCAAATTCTATAGATGGGTCAAGGAATACAGAAAGGCACCTGACATTCATAAAAAGCTTGTCATTGAGAATAATTTCAAACTCAGGCTTTTTTCCCTGAACAGTCTGCACAAATGAGTAAAGCTCATATCCGCTTGCATCAAGCAGGAAAAATGTTCCGCCAAAAGCTTTTTTTCTGATAGTATAAAGAAGTCTTTTCTTTTTGTCCTCAACAGTAAATTTATTATTTCCTTTCGGAACTAAAAACAACTCCATAATTATGCCTCCAGTACAGCATTAAAAATTTTCAACCCCTCTTTTATTTCATCATACTGAATAGTCAGCGGAGGAAGAAGTCTTACCTTATCCTTAGCTGTCAGCAATAAAAGTCCCCTGTCAAGAGCTGATTTTACAACATCTCCTGCTTTCTTGTTTTTAAGGGTAATACCAATCATAAGCCCCAGACCACTTACAGCTTCAACGCCATTCATTTTAAGGAGTTCAGAGCGGAAAAGCTCTGCCTTTTTATTCACATCATCAAGGAATCCGTCAGCAGTAACAGTTTCCAGAACAGCAAGACCTCCGGCACAGGCAAGAGGATTTCCTCCGAATGTAGAACCGTGAGTACCTGCAACAAGAACATCAGAGCATTTTTCACCCGCAAGACATGCTCCGACCGGCACTCCTCCTGCAAGTCCCTTTGCAAGCGTAGTAATATCTGCTTTTTTTCCGAAATGTTCACCGGCGAGCAATTTTCCGGTACGTCCTATACCGGTCTGAACCTCATCAGCAATTACAAGAATATCATTTTTACCGCATATATCAAAAACAGCATCAACAAAATCCTGTTCAAGAGCATTGACACCGCCCTCACCCTGAACATATTCAAGCATAACGGCACATACAGTGTTATCGATTTTTGATTTAAGGTCATCAATATCATTAGCTTTTACATTTATAAAGCCCTCAACGAACGGAAAAAAGTAGTTGTGAAATACGTCCTGACCCGTTGCGGAAAGAGTACACAAAGTACGTCCATGAAAAGAGTTTACGAGAGTAATAATATTATGTCTTCCCTTTCCGTACTTATCAAAGCTGTATTTTCTGGCAATTTTTATAGCACATTCATTAGCCTCCGCACCGCTGTTTCCGAAGAATACTTTTGAATATCCCGTAGAACTGCAAAGCATTTCGGCAAAATCAGCCTGAACCTTAGTATAGTAATAATTTGAAGTATGCTGGAGGCTCTTAACCTGATTGCACACATAATCAACCCACTTGTCATTGCAGTAGCCGAGGGAATTTGTACCGATACCGCTTCCGAAATCGATATATTTTTTTCCGTTCTCGTCAACGCATTTTCTGTCCTTGCCCTTTTCCATAACAAGCGGATAGCGTCCGTAAGTATGCATAACATTATTATTGAATTTTTCAATAGTATTCATAATAAAATCTCCTCTGTTTTCATGCGTTTCACGTGAAACGTTCTAATATTTCAGAAACATTATAACATCAGCAACAATCATAAATAATCCGGAAAATAAAAGTATGAATGACAGATTGCTTTTGCTTCCGTCATTTTCGATGTGAAAGCGGTTAATATTGTTTCTGTCGTAACAGATTTTTATAATATCTCCCCTTCTGAATCTGACGTAATCCTCATTTATAAAGAACGGATAGACGGCATTAACCTTTTTTCCGTCAGGAGTCTGAAACTCCACCACAGGAGATACAGCCTTATAAGGTATTTTTTTCATATAAGCGGTTCTGACTGCGAAATCGATAATCAAAGCTTCAGCCGGAACACCGTTTTTCACCCTGCCTCTGGGACGGTTTCTTATAATCAGACCGCAAAGAATCATAATAATTCCAGTCAGAACCGGCAGAGATATTATTAAATATTCAATCATCTGAACTGAGTGCCTATACCCTCATTTGAAAGAATTTCAATAAGTATTGAATGAGGGATTCTGCCGTCAATAATAGCAGTTTTCCTGACTCCACGCCTTACGGCTTCAACACAGCAGTCGATTTTAGGAATCATACCGCCTGAAATAATGCCCTGACTTTTCATAAATGGTACTTCACTTACATTAAGAGCCGGAATGAGAGTTGAGGGGTCATTTTTATCCCTGAGAAGACCTGCGATATCCGTCATAAGAATAAGGTTTTCCGCACCGAGTTCCGCAGCAATTCTCGCCGCTGCAGTATCAGCATTGACATTGTATGTAGCACCGAATTCATCTGTTGCAACAGTAGCTATAACGGGAATATTTCCGTTTTTAAGGGTATCAAGAATAGGCTTTGTATTTACCTTTACAATATCGCCTACAAAACCCAAATCCTCACCGTTAGCACCCTTTTTCTTTTCAGCCATAAGCATCTGACCATCAATACCGCATAAACCTACAGCACTTCCGTGATTATGTGCAAGAAGCTGAACGAGTTCTTTATTAACCTTTCCGGCAAGAACCATTTTAACAACATCAACAGTAGCCTCATCGGTATATCTCAGACCGTTTATAAATCTGCTTTCAATACCGAGCTTATTAAGCATATCATTAATTTCAGGGCCACCGCCATGGACAAGAACCACTTTTATACCCACAAGCGAAAGCAATACAATATCGCTCATAACAGCGTGTTTAAGCTCCGCATTAGTCATAGCGTTACCGCCGTATTTAACAACAACAATTTTATTGTTGTATTTCTGAATATAAGGAAGTGCGTCATTAAGCACCTTTGCCCTCACTCCATTGTCAATAGAATTCATCATAAACATCTCCAAAAAATAAAAAAGTTTTCGGTCA
>JAQXFT010000104.1 GCA_029005335.1 Oscillospiraceae bacterium | reverse complement strand
TGCTTCCGGTCGGAATCGAACCAACGACACGGGGATTTTCAGTCCCCTGCTCTACCGACTGAGCTACAGAAGCATAAAAAAAGGAAAAATGGCGACCCGGATGAGGCTCGAACTCACGACCTCCGCCGTGACAGGGCGGCGCTCTAACCATCTGAGCTACCGGGCCATATGATGGTGGGAACAATAGGGCTCGAACCTATGACCCTCTGCTTGTAAGGCAGATGCTCTCCCAGCTGAGCTATGCTCCCATCAAATCATCTTAACATTTTTCTTTTCGTCATCTCTCCTGACGACTATTATATTATATCACAAGTTTTTCAAAATGTCAAGCTTTTTCTGAAAAAAATTCAGAAATTTTTTTATGCCTTAAAAATCGCCATATATCGTCACAAATCCGGATTCGGAGACACATTTTTCTGAAATTTCGGAAATTTTCTTTTATTTTAACTAATTATCCGATAAGCTCCTTGTCAAAAAGAGACATCATTGAATTTTTAAGGCAGGAGTTTTCAGGAAGTTCAAGCATAGAGTCTACGGAGAGAATATCCCTGACTATTTTCTGAATTTTTTCCATCATAGGCATATCACATTCCAAATCAGCAATTTTCATAGGGGGCAGACCATGCTGACGGCTTCCGAAAAAATCTCCGGGGCCTCTCATACGCAAATCCTGTTCGGATATTTCAAAGCCATCTGAGGTATGGCACATAATTTTCATACGTTCCCTGCATTCGTCGCTTACATTGTCAGTAATAAGTATGCATGAGCTTTCATACTGACCACGTCCGACACGTCCCCTTAGCTGATGAAGCTGTGAAAGTCCGAAGCGGTCAGCATTTTCTATTACAATAACTGTTGCATTCGGAACATCAACGCCAACTTCAACAACAGTAGTACAAATCAGAACCTGTGTTCTGCCGTTCTTGAAATCAGACATTGCGGAATCCTTTTCAGCTGATGACATTCTGCCATGAAGAATACCTATTGAATATCCTTTAAGGAAATTTTTTTCAGCGTATTCAGCATACGACCTGACGGAAATCAAATCACTTTCCGAATCCTCAATCAGCGGGCATATTACATAAGCCTGACGTCCGGAATCCAGAGCCTTGCGTACAAAGCCATATGCACGTTCACGGAGCTTTCCGGTAACAGCATAAGTGGCAACAGGCTTTCTGCCTTCAGGGAGCTGATTTATTACAGACACATCAAGGTCGCCATATATAATAAGAGCAAGGGTACGTGGAATAGGTGTTGCGGACATTACAAGCTTATGAGGCAAATTACCCTTTCCGGCAAGGGCTGAACGCTGATTTACTCCGAAGCGGTGCTGTTCATCAGTAATTACAAGAGCGAGGGAATCAAATTCAATATCCTTCTGTATAATAGCATGAGTTCCGACAACAACGCTGTAATAGCCCGATTTTATTTTTTCCTTTATATCACGTCTGCTTTTAGCTGTAACTGAACCGGTGAGCAGACAGACATGAACACCAAGAGGTTCAAGAAATTCAGAAAGCGTTGAATAATGCTGTGATGCAAGAATTTCAGTAGGTGCCATAAGTGCAGATTGAAAACCGTTTTTAAAAGCAAAATAGCACGCTCCGCAGGCAACGGCAGTTTTACCGCTTCCGACATCTCCCTGCAGAAGACGGTTCATAGGAACATCACGGCACAAATCCCTGATAATTTCTTTAAGAGCATTTTTTTGTCCGTCAGTCATTTCAAAAGGAAGATTCTGAAGAAATTCGGGAATCTTAATTTTTTTATCCATGATATTTGCGGTATGGTTCTTGTTACGGGATTTCATAAAAGCCATACTGAGCTGAAGCATGAGGATTTCCTCAAAGGCAAGGCGTTTTCTTGAATTTTCGGAAGCCTCAGTGCTTTCGGGAAAATGAATATTTTCAAGAGCATACATAATAGAACAGAGATTATTTTCTCTGATTATATACTCAGGAAGAGTTTCAAAGGGATTTTTTTTCATAATCTCAACAGCCTGCTTTATATTGGCACGAATCATATTGACGGTAAGACCTGCCGTAAGCTTATATTTAGGCTGAATAAGAACCTCGCCCTCAGAAATATACTGAGGGGAAAGGATTTCACGTCCGTATAGATTTTCATTTACTTTTCCGTACATATAATATACAGCATTTTTCTGCAATGCATTGAATGCGTAGAAATTATTGTATATTATTATAGTTATATCGGATTCGCCGTCAGTAGCGGAAGCCTTGTAAATCATCATATTTCTGACCTGAACAGGCGAAAGAAGTGCAGTAATTTTCAGTTTAAGAACGCAGTATTCCCCTGATTCCGCATCTGATATGGGAATATATTTTCTGAAATCAACATAATCTCTTGGGATATAATAGAGAAGGTCATAAATAGTATTTATTCCGAGCTTATGATATTTTTCAGCCCTTGCCTTTCCTATTCTGTAAAGTGATTCAACCGGATTATAAATATCATTCATATATAAATTACTCACTCAACTGAAATAATATAGTAATAAACGGGCTGACCTCCGCATATAAGAGTAACGCTTATTTTGTCACCGAACTTATTCTGAACATTACGGCATAGTTTTTCGGCGTTATCCTCTGTAACATCAGAGCCATATATAATAGTAATATAGCTGCTGTCACTTTTTACAAGCTTTCTGATAAGCTTGTATGCTGCCTTTGAAACGTCCTTTTCGGTAAAGCTCAGTTTTCCGTTATCAAGAGCAAGAATTTCGCCCTCTTTAATAGAGTGTCCTTCATATTCAGCATCTCTTGCAGCAAAAGTAATCTGACCTGTTGAAACCTTTTCAAGAGCTTTGGTCATAGCGAGCTTATTTTCAGAAAGCTCAGCTCCATCATCAAAAGCCAGCATTGCAGATATTCCCTGAGGAATGGTTCTTGTCTGAAGAACGCATACTTTTCTGTCGGAAAGGCGTACAGCCTGTTCAGCAGACATGATAATATTTTTATTATTCGGAAGTACAAAGACGATTTCAGCAGGAGTTGACTGTATAGCCCTGAGAATATCATCAGTAGAGGGATTCATAGTCTGACCTCCCTTTACAATGACATCAGCACCCAAATCACGGAACATATCTTCAATACCGTTTCCGGAGGCTACTGCAACGAAACCGTATTTCTTTTCCGGTTCAACGGATTTATAGCCGTTATTTTCCGCAGTTCTTGCCTCAATGACTTTATTTTCATGCTGTATACGCATATTTTCTATTTTTGGCTTAGGGTCATTGATGAATATTCCGAACATAAGGGCTTTCTGGAGTGCAAGTCCGGGGCTGTCTGTATGAACGTGTACTTTTATAATTTCGTCATCATCAACAACTACAACGCAATCACCTATAGTTTCGAGGTATGCTCTCAGCACTGAGGAATCCGGACAATCCTTACTTTTCTGTACTATAAATTCAGTACAGTATGTAAAGTTGATTTCCTCATCAAATTCACTTACTGCCGTTGAGAATGATTCAACGGATACAGGATTTTCAGGCTTTGAATCCTGCTCGGCAATTCTGCCACCTCTGAATATTTCAAGCATAGCCTTGAATATTATAACAAGTCCCTGACCGCCTGCATCAACAACGCCTGCCTTTTTGAGTACAGGGAGCATATCCGGAGTTTTTTCAAGAGTTCTCTGAGCTTCATCGCAGACCTCGCTCCAGAAGAGTACAAAATCACTTGTAGACCTTGCAGATTCCTGAGCCTTCATGGCAGATGCCTTTACTACTGTGAGAATAGTTCCCTCTGTAGGATTCATAACAGCCTTGTATGCGGAATCAACACCGATTTCAAGGGCATTTGCAAAGCTTTCGCAGTCAGCCTCCTCCATACCGCTAAGACCCTTTGAAAGTCCTCTGAATATAAGTGAAAGAATTACTCCGGAATTTCCTCTTGCACCTCTCAGAAGTGCGGAAGCCGTTACAGCTGTTACTTCTGAAACAGTAACGCTTTCGTTCATTTTATAAAGTTCAGCAACAGCATTATTCATAGTCATGGACATGTTACTGCCGGTATCACCGTCCGGCACGGGATATACGTTAAGTTCATCTATATCACGTTTTTTGTTGGCAATAGTAATGCCGGCGGATATAAATGCATCTCTTAATAAACTACCTTTTATCACAAGAAAATCCTCCAGTTATGATTTTATATCATCAACAAATACATTAATTCTGCATTCAGCATTTCTGACTGACTGGCTTACAGCAAATTTAACCTTATGTGCAACACTTTTTGCAACAGTACTGATATTTATACCATATGCCACAGAAATATGAAGTTCAATAACAAGCCTGTTTCTGTTATCCATATACAATATAATTCCCCTTTTGCCGTACTGAGGGAAGATTCTGGAAATCAGACTGTCAAGCGGAGTTGCAGGACATATTCCGGCGACGCCAAAGCAATTACAGACCGTATACTCAACAAGCTCTCTGAGATAATGGTCAGTTATAAATATATTTCCGATATAATTTTCAAGCTTTATCATATAGTCATCACGCTCCGAAAAAATTTATACTTTATAATTATACCACACTTCTACAGATTTTACAATAGCATATGAAAAATTCTCAGGGCAACCTTGTTGTTCAGTTGTAATGATAGCTGACAACTGAACATATACCCGATATGCTCAGAGAATTTTTCCTTGAATTTTATGGAAATCTATGATATAATATATATGCTGATTATTTTGAAAGGGTATAAATTAAATTTATGAAACTTCTTTTTATAGGTGACGTAGTAGGAAAAAACGGCTGTAATTTTCTTTCACAAAAACTATATTCAATCAAAAAGGAATACGGAATAGATATAACAGTCATAAACGGTGAAAACTCCGCAGAGGGAAACGGCATAACAAAGGAATCGGCAGAATATCTCCTGAATATCGGTGCTGATGTCATTACTACCGGAAATCACTGTTTCAGAAGATATGACTGCGAAAAAGTATTCGAGAATGAAAACATCATCAGACCGCTGAATTTTCCGGAAGGCTGTACCGGAAAGGGAATCTGCACTCTTGACTTCGGAAAATTTCAGATAGCTGTGCTTAACCTTATGGGTACTGTCAATATGGAACCGCTTGACAATCCGTTCACCTGCATGGATAATATTCTTAAAAATATTGATACGCCGAATATCTTTATCGATTTCCATGCGGAAGCGACCTCCGAAAAAAAAGCTATGGGACATTATCTGACAGGAAAGGTTACTGCTGTTCTGGGAACTCATACACACGTACAGACGGCTGACGAAATTATATTAGGCTCTCATACAGCATATATCACCGATGCCGGAATGACCGGTGCAGAGCTTTCAATACTCGGAGTGGATATCAAGCCGGCTCTCGACCGTCTCAGATTCAGGTATCCGACAAAATTCAAAGAATCACAAAATTCCTGCTTTATCAATGGAGTTGTCATTGACTTCAATGAAAAATTAGGCAAAAGCAACAAAATTCAAAGAATTATTGTGAGATAATACACAAAGTTTTCTCAAGTCTATTGCATTTTGAATTAATTTGTTGTATAATATAATTGCTTTGAATTATCAGAGCTTTTTAAAATATCAAAAAACTTAACAACGTTTTTTCCACAGGAGGTTTCAAGTATGGAAATTTTAAAGGTATCATCACATTCATCACCTAATTCCGTTGCAGGTGCTGTTGCCGGCGTCATCAGAGAGCAGAAAGCCGTTGAGGTTCAGGCTGTCGGTGCCGGAGCATCAAATCAGGCAATAAAGGCTATCGCTATCGCAAGAGGCTATCTCGCTCCCATAGGTATAGACCTTATCTGTATTCCGGCATTCGCAAATATCCAGATTGACGGAGAAGAAAGAACTGCTATCAAGCTTATCTGTGAGCAGAGATAATTTTAAAAAAAATATTTTTCCTGATTACCGCATTCTTTCGGGAATGCGGTATTTTTTTTAAACAAAAAAAACGGACATTTCTGTCCGCCCCAGCTTGTTGAAAAACTATAAAATAACAGGCTACCAATGGTCGCCCGTGAAAAACAATTATTCTTTGGCTCTTAAGTACCATTAATTCTGTTTTTAAACAGAATAGCTATATTTGGTCAATATAAAAAATATCTGAATCCATTTCAAATTCAATGTTCGAACAAAATTCTTTTTTTACTTTACTTATCAGTAAATAAAGAGCAGCTAATGAATAAAGTATATTTTTCAGATTTGCAAGCTCATAGTTATATCTTT
>JAQXFT010000103.1 GCA_029005335.1 Oscillospiraceae bacterium | reverse complement strand
ATCAATATATGAATTCTCTGTATCAGCTTAATCGACCTTTAAATACAGAAATAAATTCGTTAACGATTGGAAGAATTACATCTATTGTACTTAAATCAACAGGAATTATATGAGGGGAGTAAGTTAGATGAAAAGAAAAATCAAGTGTATTGCTATTGTTGCTTTAATTGCTGTCATTGCTGTTTGTTATATTAAGTTGTTTAATGGTGAAAATCAGGATGTTGAGACAAGCGTTGAAGATAAAGGGTCATATTCTTACTATTACATTGCACCAACGACTTCTGAGCAGGAAAATGAAAATAATGGTATTAATTTCTATGATAAATAATCAATTATCAGATAACCATATTCTCTGGAAAAAGTGAGACAAAATCTATTAAATAACAGAGAGTATTGTTAAATCGTAAAGATGACTTTCAAGGCATTCATAATTTGTAATTCTTTATTCGATTCACTGTATATGTTTTTTAAAAAATCCTGAAGTTTTTCAGAAGAATTTTATTTAATCTATAAAAATATATCGGGCAGATGCTATTATATAGTAGAAAACAGGAAATGATTGAAAATTCGCTTTGAAAAAAATTTCAGAAAATCCTGTTTAAACCCTAAAAAAATATCAGACAGATGCTATTAAAAAGAAAAGGGAAGGAAATATGAGATAAATTATTAACTTCAATGCGTTCAAAACAATCAGGAATATGGATACGTTGAATATATATTTCAAAAAATCTCAGATATTTCCGGATTACAGGAGGTGATATCAAATGCTCAGAGACAAAATCTTTCCCAGTTTCTTTTCAACAGCAAAATCAGGCGAAAAAAGAAACCGTAATATGGATAATGTGCCTGAACAGGAATCAAAATTATGCATGGTGCTTCGCAGACTGTGTTCTGCTGGAGATAATACACATATCTACGTTGATACCTGTACTTTACTTCATCTTAACGGTGCAGATTTGCTTGAAGCTGTTTCAAAGATTTTTCCTGAATATAACATGGAGCTTTATGTTCCTGCATCTGTTATGTATGAACTGTAGTACTCACAAACAGTCCGAAGTTTACGGATGCCGGATTGCTTGGAAGATTCATATCAGAATGTCAGTTTAATGACATTGTTCTTCTTACACAGGATTGTGAACTTGCCAATAAAGCTCAGGGGCTTAAATCTTTTCTCAATGGCTGTGTAAATGTTACTCATGAAATTAAGGTTTATAAATTGACTGCAGTCTGTAGTCTGGTTGAAAATGACAATTGTCATACAGTTGAAAGGAACCTTAAAAGACCATAAGATAGCTGTTTATTGCAATGGTGAACTTTACGCAGAAGAAGCAATTGCTGAAATTGAGCGTATGGAAAATACACTTCACACAGAATCCGGCACTGAGTTTTTTCCTGAACGTGTACTTGAGAATGGAATGTATGCTTCTGAAAATAGTGAAATTCTTGTAAACTGTTATTCAGAGTCTGAAAAATCTGGGGCGGAGTTTGAAAATCTTTATACATCTACCGGACAAATATGGGGATTCGTTCTTCCTTTCCGGGCAGATTCACTGATTGGCAGACTTACAGACCATGTTGATAAGATGACACTGACAGAAAAACGAATGATTGCAATCAGGATTGTAAATTGTTTCAGGGAAAAGGGATTAACAGACTCAATTTATCTCTTCAGAACCGAATCAGATATCGCAATTCAGCCTATCGGCGGTAATTATATCACATCTGCAAAAGAACTTTATCTGCTTCTCTATGAGCTTTTCTTTGAACACGCACCGCAGAAAGACAGAATGTCTTCTATTGTTGAAGACAGAATGAAATATGGAGATTATCCCGGTTGCATCTTTGAGTTTTTTGAATTTGCATTTGCAGATAAGATTTATCCCGGACTGTCCTGCATTCCTGCAACTGTAGATTTTCTTGAGAATACACTTTATAGAATGGCTTTTACAGCCAGGGAGGTATGATATGAACGCTTTTAATACCATTGGTTACACCACTGCCGGCAGAAGACACCTTTGAATCAAATACTTGTGGAAAGGGAATAACTCAAAAGCAGACATATAGTTCCGGAAAATGTACTGATTCCAGTAATTCTCGTAATAAGCAACGTCGGATTTCCGAGAGAAATTCTTCAGACAGACCGTTTTATCCTAAGGGACACTTTTAGGATTATTTCAG
>JAQXFT010000102.1 GCA_029005335.1 Oscillospiraceae bacterium | reverse complement strand
CACCCAGAATCGGCGAACCTATGTGTGCGAGATGAGCTCTTATCTGATGAGTCCTTCCTGTTACAAGCTCAATTTCCGCAAGGGTAAGCTCGGGATACTGCTTTATTACACGGTATTTTGTAACTATTTTCTTGTATCCCTCAATAACTTCATCACTTATTTTCACTATATTTCCGTTGGGCATTTTTTTATGATATGCAATCAGAGTTCCCATAGGGGACGGCAAGGGCTTTACGGTAATGCAGTGATATTTTTTTGTAACCTGATTTTCCCTTATGGCTCTGTTAAGTTCCTTCAGTGATTTGAAATTCTTTGCACATATGACAATTCCGCAGGTATTTTTATCAAGACGGTTGCAGAGTGCCGGTGAAAAGGTATTTTCATTGTAGGGGGAATAGATATTTTTCTTATAGAGATAACAGAGAATACGGTTTATCATATTGTCATGATTGTTCGTATCATCGGAATGTACTGAAATTCCGGTAGGCTTGTCAGCTATAATTATATTGTCATCTTCATAGATTATATCTATGTTGTAATCAGCCTCAAGAAAAGACAAATCTATTTCACGCTTCAGAAATTCATCTTTGACATATATTTTAACGTTGTCGCCCTCACTCAGCATTACGGATATATTACAGGGCTTTCCGTTAAGCTTTATATCCTTTTTCCTGAAAAGCCTGAACATCATACTTTTCGGAAGCTCCGGAAGAGCTTTGGATATAAATTTATCTATTCTCTGTCCGCTGTCGTTGGATTCGATAGTAAATTCTTTCAAAAAATCAGCTCCTAAAATTTTTCTGATTATATTATACCACATCAAAAAAAATAGTCAAATACAAAGCCATACTCTCGGCAATATGCACAAAATCACTCAGCTTGGGTTGTATATTTCGACAAAATAATTTTTTACCTCTTGACATTTATTTTCATGGGTTTATAATGGTATTGCGACGTTTTATAAATAAACTCCGCTGTTGAATAATAAAAAAATTTTTTAACTTTCAGAAAGGCTGATTCCAATGAACACCAAAAAAATTATTGCTCTTATATCAAGTATTACCGTTATGCTCGCAGGAATAACCGGAGCATGCATAGTCTCATATGCTGATGAAAACAAAACAGAATTTTCTTCTGATTACATAGTATCTGCTCAGATTACTGATGCTTCAAATATATTATCCTCACCGATAACAGAAACTACTGCTGCAACCACTTCTGAACCGGCTGCAATTGTTGAAACTACTGCCGAATCAATGACACCGATTGATGTATTCTCAATACAGGCGGCTGCTGAAGCACAGAATCCTATTGACGTTTTTTCAGTATATGATGCACATCAGAGATATATTGAAGCTTCAAATCCCGAATCCAGTGAATTTATTTTCAGAAATGGAATAGATGTTTCAACCTTTCAGAAAAATGTTGACTGGCATCAGGTTAAGGACGCAGGATACGATTTCGCTATAATCAGAGCCGGCTACGGAAGAGATGCAGGTCAGGTAGATGCAAAATTCCACGAACATATGAAAAATGCCAAAGAAGCCGGTCTTTACTGCGGTGCATACTGGTACAGCTATGCCACTACTCCCGAACAAGCTGTTATGGAAGCAGAAGCCTGCTACAATACAATAAAAGATTATCAGTTTGAATATCCGATAGTTTTCGATATTGAGGACGAATCACAGAAGCATCTCAGTACCGCAACAATTTCAGCTATTATAGAATCATTCTGTTCAACTCTTGAGGACAAAGGATATTATGTATCACTTTACAGCTATGCAAGCTTCCTTAATTCCAACGTATACCAGTCCACATTAAAAAAATATGATGTATGGGTAGCACACTATAATGTTGCAAAACCATCATATACAGGAAATTATGGTATGTGGCAATATTCAAGTACGGGAAGCGTTCCGGGAACATCGGGAAATATTGATATGGATTACTCCTATAAAAATTATCCGTATCTTATGAAAGAATATCACCTCAACGGATTCTAATAGAAATCAGATTCAGGGCATATCAGAAATCTTTTCCGGTATGCCCTATTTATGCTTAATAAGGAGACTCAAAATGATTTATTTTTATACCGGCGGTGCAGGAGGTGGGAAATCCACTGCACTTATAAATAAAATAAAAATGCTTTCTGATGATGACAATAATAAAATATGCGTTATCGTTCCGGAGCAGTATTCATATGAATTTGAAAAAATTTTATATAAATCTGTCGGGGCTTCAAAATTCAACAATATAGACAGATTTTCTTTCAAGACCCTTTCAAGGGATATTATAAGGACATACGGTGACACCAGAAGCCTTAAAGAATATGCCAATGAAAATAAAAAGACTATTATCGTAAATATGGCTCTGGATTCTGTATATTCCGGTATGCCGGAAAATACGGGATTCTATAAAAAGCAATACAAAAAAACCGGCTTTGCGGAAAGTATGTCGGAATTTATTACCGAAATAAAACAATCCGGAGTTTCTGCTGAAATGTTTGAAAAAACAAAGGAAAAATTTTCCGGAAGACTTCACGAAAAAATGAAGGATATCTCAGCAGTATACAGGGAATATGAAAGACTTATGTCCGAATACGGATTCAGGGACAGTCTGAACGATATAACCGAATCAGCTCATATTGCCGGCGAAAAAAGATACTTTTCCGGAAAGACTGTATTTATAGATGAATTTGATGATTTCACCGGAGACCAGTATCAGATGCTGGAAAAAATCATATCCGATGCAGAAAATGTGTATATAGGTCTGCGTACTAATAATGTAAATGCTCCGGAATTTACCCTTTTTGATACTGTAAACAGAACATACAGAAATATTGTAAATATGTGTGGCAGGCATGAAATATCTGTATACGATTCCGGAAAAAGATTCGGAAAAAATGATGACCTGAGATTCCTTAACCGGAATATATTCAGAAACAGCTCCGGAACATTCAATCTGAAATCCGGAAATACAGACATATTTGAAGCAAGGGACTTTTACAGCGAGGCAGAATATATATGTGCAAATATAAAGCATATTATATATGAAAATCCCGATATAAGCTACAATGATATTGCAGTAATATCAAATGATATTGAAAGCTATGCCCCGATAATAGAAAACGCCTGCCGGAGATATGAAATACCATATTTCACAAGCATGGAAAAAGATGTATCCCATACGGTTATAATGACATTCATATGTTCGCTTCTGGATATTGTATCATCAGATACATTCAATACAGAAGCCATACTTAAATATCTTAAAACGGGACTTGCCGGAATTGAGCTTACAGAGATTTCAAGGCTTGAAAACTTCTGCTACAAATGGAGTATAAAGGGTAAAAAATGGCTTGATACCTTTATTCCTGATGATAAAAGCTCCGATACTGAGGAATTTCTCGAATGTGAGAAAATAAGGCAGAAGGTTATAATTCCTCTGGAAAATCTTAAAAGCTCATTAAAAAATGTTACTGCAGAAATTATCTGCAAAAACATATACCAGTTCATAACGGATTCCGGTGCTGACCATAAAATAATGGAAATCATAGACTTCTATAATAACAGAAATGAAACCTACTTTGCAGGTGAACAGAAAAAAATATGGGATTTTCTTATAGATATTCTCAATGATTTAAGCTCTGTTCTTTATGGAAAAGAAATATCTGTAAAGAGCTTCAGTATGCTTTTCAGACAGCTTTTAAGTCAGGCAAGATATTCGCTTCCGCCAAGGACTCTTGACAGCATAACAATTGCATCTGCTCTTACAGCAAGACTAAGCTCTCCGAAAATAGTATTTATAACCGGTGTAAATGAGGGAATTTTCCCTATGCTTCCGGCTCAGGACAGACTCTTTTCAAATGATGAACGTGAAAAGCTTTCCGCAGAGGGCTTCAACAAAAACAAATCAACCGTAAATTTTATCTCAAATGCAAGACTTGCTTCATATAAGGCTCTTTCCTCAGCCTCGGAAAAGCTTTATATCTCATATTCCCTTACAAGCCTTGACGGTCAGGGAATATACCGCTCTCAGGTAATTGAAAATATTGAAAAGATGTTCCCCCTGAATAGTAATCCTGTAAGGCATGAATCGGAGATAAAAGAGGATTTCTATGCTGTTACCCCGAAATCAGCATACTATCATCTCATGCAGAACAAAAAAAATTCATCTTCAGAAATAAAGGCAATAAAAACAGTTCTCGAAGAAAATCCGGACTATAAGCCGAAAATAGACTATGTCTATAAAATAAATCCTCAGGGTATAAACTACACCCTTTCCGACCGGAGTGTACTTGACAGGCTTGTCGATTTTCACAACTTCTATCTCTCAAATACAAAATTTGAAACCTACAGCAAATGCCATTTCAGATATTTCTGCCAGTACTGTCTTAATCTTAAACAGCGTAAAAAAATTGAAATGAATGTTATGGACTGGGGTACTTTACGTCACAACTGCTTCTGCAAACTGCTTTCTGAAAAGAATCCCGAATTTATAGATATGTCCGAAGAGCAAATCCGGAAAATAATTGCTGATGAATGTACAGCCTATAAGGAACAGACCTTCAAAAGCAATTTCAAGGAGGATTCCAGAGCTGAATTTATATTCAGCAAAATTATTGAGCAGATACTTATTGTAGCTATGCACTTTCAGCTTGAACTTAAAAATACGGATTTTGTACCCTCTGCTCTCGAAGCCAACCTTATGGACGATAAAACACTCTCTCCGCTGAATATAAAGGGAAATAACGGAAATATAATATTTACCGGAACTATCGACAGAATAGATACCTATCAGGCTGAGGACGGAAAAAAATATATCAGAATTATCGATTACAAATCTTCCCGGAAAACTATTGAAAAGCTCTTTATAGACAACGGAATAAATATGCAGATGCTTCTTTATATGCTCGCCGTAATCCAGAACGGAAAATTCAAAAACTATATTCCTGCCGGAATGCTGTATGCTATGCTTACGATATCATATCCGACTGCAAAATCAAGAGCTGAAGCAAAGCCCTTAAATATAAGCTCCGGTCTGAAATTCAGGGGAATTGCAAGAAATGATTCTGATATAATAGAGGCTATGGATAAAAGCGGTAAAAAAACTTATGTAAACACCGATAAAAAATCACCGCCTGTACTTCCGTTCAGCGGAAAGCAGATTGATGAGCTTCTCAGATTCTCTGAAAACAAGCTCATACAGATGAATAACTCACTTTATAACGGGGATATAAGCATTGACCCACTTATAAATAAAAAAATAAATGCCTGCGAATACTGTGAATTTTCCGATATATGCGGAGATATATTCAAAAGTCATGACGGAAGCAATATATCAGACGAAATCGATAGAATTTTTGATGATACCGACAAAACAAACGAAAAGGAGTGATTAAACCATGCCCTGGACATCTCAACAGCTTGATGCTATAAACTCTTCCGGACGCTCCGTAATCGTATCAGCGGCGGCTGGAAGCGGTAAAACTGCTGTACTGGTCGAAAGAGTAATAAGACAGATTACAGACGAAAAAAACCGCATACCGGCAGACAAAATAATAATAGTAACCTTTACAAATGATGCTGCATCTGAACTCAGGCAGAGACTGAATCTGAAGCTTCAGGAGGAAATCAGCAAAAGCTCCGACAGCCGGTTTCTGCTTAAACAATACACCCTTTTCCAGAATGCCAAAATCTCAACTATTAATTCATTCTGCTTTGACATAATAAGAAACAACGCTGAACAGCTTGATATAACCTCAGGATTTACGATACTTGAGGGTACTAAGGAAGAAGTAATGAAAAATCAGGCTATAGATGATACCCTTGAACTCTGGAGCAAATCTGAAGCCCAGAAATACAATCTCCTCTATGACAGATTCTGCCTGAAAGATGACAGCGGTATTAAAGACGTCATGAAAGAAATAATAACATTTCTTGAATCCCTCCCCAGCCGTGAGGCATGGCTTGACAATACCGAAAAGGAACTGAAAAATCCCAATCCCGAAAATTCAGTATACTACAGACAATTTATTCAGAAATATGAACGTGAATTAAATAACGCTCTCAGTCTCGCCCTGCAAAACCGCAATCTGATACAGTCAAATTTAAAATACAGCCTTGATACAAAGCCACTGACAAATATAACAAATCAGTGCGAAGATGATATTGATGTCATAAACAGCTGTATAAAATCCCTTAAAGGCAATTTTATTCCTGAAATCTCCTTCAAAAACCTGATAAAAGGCATCAGGGATATATGTCCCGAATATGCGGAAAACCGTGAGCAATACAAAAAAACAGCGTCAAACTATGTTAAAAATATATCATATATAAAGGACGATATAAAGGATACTGCTGAAGTATTTTCCGCAGTCCATGAAATTCTGCTCGATTTCTACCGCATATTCTGGAAGGCTAAATGTCAGAAAAATGCAATCTCTTTTGATGACGGTGAAAAGCTCGTTATAAATATGCTCTCAGATATTGACGAAAACGGAAGAATAATCCAGTCTCCGCTTGCAAAGGAGCTTTCGGAAAAATATGAAATTATTATGATTGACGAATATCAGGACTCCAACGACAAACAGGATTTGATTTTTAAGCTTCTTTCAAAAAATTTCACTCCGGAAAAAGGTACATACGGAGACAATGTTTTTCTCGTAGGAGATGTAAAGCAATCTATATACCGGTTCAGACTCGCAAACCCTGATAATTTTATAAATACTCTTAAATCGTCTGTCCCTTATACTGAAAATCCAGATGCAAAAAATGTTTCAGTATTCCTGAACAGAAATTTCAGAAGCTCTCCGGAAACAATAAACTATGTAAACTATATCTTTTCAAACCTTATGTCAGAAAAATGCGGAGATATTGAATATGACGACGACGAAAAGCTTTATTTCGGTGCAGAAAGCGAATATCCCTCTCCCGACCCACGAAGGAAGCCCGAAATTATAATCATCAAGGACAATGACAAACCTGATGACATCGAAGATGACGACAATAATCACCCCCGTATAATACAAAAGGAAACTGTTACGGCTGAATCTGAATGTATAGCCGAAAAAATTGCCGGAATGATTAAAGGCGGATATGAAGTAAATCTTAAAGACGGAAAAACAAGACCTTGTGAACCTAAGGATTTCTGTATCCTTACAAGAAAAACTAAATTTTCCTCAGCCTTTATAGAATCCCTTAAAAGACGTGGCATATATGCACGTGGCGAAGAAAAAACAGGTTATCTCAAATCAAGGGAAATATCCATACTTCTTGATATTCTCAGAATAATAGATAATCCGCTTCTTGATATTCCGGCAACTGCTGTTATGATGTCACCTATGTTTATGTTTACTGCTCAGGAAATCGCCGAAATAAGAGCCTTTGACAAAAATACTTCAATATATGTAAATATTCAGAATGTCTGCGAAAATCAATATGATATACCTGAAGCTGTCAGAAACAAGTGCATAGTATTCAGAGATACTATCAGAGGCTTCCGCAATTATTCTGTCACACACAGTATTGAAGAGCTTATAGAGGAAATCTATGACTCCACTGACTTTCTTTCAATAATGCAGCAGTTCATAGACGGCGAAAAGAAAAAAGCCAATCTCCGTATGCTTATTCAGTATGCAAAGGGCTATGAACAGAATGCAAGCCTTGAAAATACCGGAGGTCTTTCAGGATTTCTGCGTTATATAGAATCAATACAGTCAAGTGATTCAGACCTTCCTCAGGGAAAAATAAGTGCGGTATCAGAAAATTTCGTATCCATAAAAACAATACACAAGTCAAAGGGTCTGGAATATCCTTTTATATTTCTTGTAAGAACAGATTCTGAAATTCTTAAAGATAATAAGAAAACTGTTATCTGCAGTCCGGAAAATACTATAGGATTCAAGCTGAATTATCCTGAAACTATGACCAGCATAAAAACTCTCCCATTTGAAATTCTTTATACCTCCGCAGAGGAAAAGAAAAAAAGTGAGGAGCTTCGCCTTTTATATGTTGCTCTCACCAGAGCTAAACAAAAGCTTTTTATATCTCTGCCGATAAATAAAAAATATGCAGAAAAATTAACCAATCTTGCTAATAATCATCTCGCAAAAAATAATTTCAGTATAGTTAAAACTGCTCCGTTTGCAGAAAGTCTCGGTGAATGGATTTGGCTTACACTTTTTGTACACGAAAAATTTTCCGGAATAAACAGCACTCTCAATCTTGAAATCGAAAGTCCGGTTCTTTTCAGTGATGACCTTTTCAGTATATCCTTATTTTCCGAATCGGATATAAAAAAGACTTCCGAAGAAATTCCACGGGATTCCATACCTGAAGCCAGTCCGGAAGCTGTTGAAAGACTGCGGAATATTATGAATTTCTCCTATAACCTCTCACGCTCGGAAATCCCGTCTAAAATGTCCGTAACCCAATTAATCTCAGATGAAAATGACTCCGGAGAAATTACTCTGAAACAACCTGAATTTATGCTTCAGAATCAGGATAATCAGACCGGTACGGAAAGAGGTACAATTATTCATAAATTCCTGCAATTCTTCGACTTCTCCATTGATGTATCCGACATTGAGGACGAAATACAGAATATGGTTGATAAAAATTACTTCACTGAAAGCGAAGCAGAGCTTCTTCCACGTGAACCCGTCAGAGCTTTTCTCAATTCCCCTCTCTTTAAACGAATAAAATCAGCAGTCAGAACAGAACGTGAAAGAGAATTTATGATTCAGGCAAACGAAATTAATTATAAAAATATCAGAAAATCCGATTTTCTCAGCTCCGACGGTATGATTATAGGTGTTATAGACCTTATTATTCATGAACCTGACGGACTTGTAATTGTTGACTACAAATCCAACCGCACTTCATCTGAGTCAAGCCTGAAAAGAAAATACTCCGGACAGCTTTCAATATACAAAAACGCTGTGGAAATTATATATAAAAAGCCTGTAAAAGAGGTTCTTATATACTCCACTGAACTTGCAAGGACAATAAAATTATAATCTTTTAAAAAAGCAATACGGCGGAGATTAACTTTAATCTCCGCCATCTGATTTATCATTTTCAGCAAGAAGACCCCCACCTCTTTAGGTGGGGGATGAATTGCGTCCCCACTATTGACAATAAAAAGAATATGTGATATTATATAAATAATAAAATAGATATGATAAGATATCATATTATCGTTTGCCTGT
>JAQXFT010000101.1 GCA_029005335.1 Oscillospiraceae bacterium | reverse complement strand
CTCAGGGTGCTAAACCCGGAGAAGGCGGACATCTTCCCGGCGGAAAGGTATACCCGTGGATTGCAAAAACTCGTCATTCAACTACTGGTGTATCACTTATTTCACCTCCTCCGCACCATGATATATACTCAATCGAAGATTTGGCACAGCTTATATATGACCTCAAAAATGCAAACAGTCAGGCAAGAATTTCCGTAAAGCTCGTATCAGAAGCCGGAGTAGGTACAGTTGCAGCAGGTGTTGCAAAAGCAGGTGCGGAAGTAGTCCTTATTTCCGGATATGACGGCGGTACAGGTGCAGCTCCGAGAAACTCTATCTATCATGCCGGACTTCCGTGGGAACTCGGTGTTGCTGAAACTCATCAGACACTTATGATGAACGGACTGCGTTCAAAAGTAGTAATCGAAACTGACGGAAAAATGATGACCGGACGTGATGTTCTTGTTGCTGCACTTCTCGGTGCGGAGGAATATGGATTTGCAACAGCTCCGCTTGTAACTATGGGCTGTGTAATGATGAGAGTCTGCAATATGGATACCTGTCCGGTAGGCGTTGCAACTCAGAACCCCGAACTCAGAAAGAGATTTACCGGAAAGCCTGAATATGTTGAAAACTTTATGAAATTCGTCGCACAGGAACTCCGTGAATATATGGCAAAGCTCGGAATCCGTACAGTAAGCGAGCTTATCGGACGTACAGATTTACTTCATGTCAAGCACTTCAGTGATGACAACAAGGCATCAAAAATAAATATGTCAAACATTCTTCACAATGATTTCCTCGGTTCGGATATATCACACTCATTCAGGGCAGAGGATAAATATGATTTCCACCTTGAAAATACTGTTGACTATACAAAAATACTTAACCAGATGAAAGACGCTCTCGAACAGAGAAAGGCTAAGGAAATTCAGATTTCTGTTACAAATACTGACAGAACAGTCGGAACAATATTCGGCTCTGAAATTACCAAGCGTTATGGCTCAACACTTCCTGAGGATTTCTATACAATCAAGCTTACAGGTTCAGGCGGACAGAGCTTCGGAGCATTTATTCCTAAGGGTCTCACAATGGAGCTTGCAGGCGATTCAAACGACTATTTCGGAAAGGGTCTTTCAGGCGGTAAGCTTATAATATATCCTCCGGCAGGTTCAAAATTCAAAGCCGATGAGAATATAATCATAGGAAACGTAGCACTCTTCGGAGCTACAAGCGGTAAGGCATTTATAAACGGTGTTGCCGGAGAAAGATTCTGCGTAAGAAATTCCGGAGCTTATGTAGTAGTAGAGGGTGTAGGCGACCACGGCTGTGAATATATGACGGGAGGCTGTGTAGTAGTTCTCGGAAAAACCGGCAAAAACTTTGCAGCAGGTATGAGCGGAGGAGTAGCCTATGTTCTTGATGAAGACCATGACCTCTATCTTGACCTCAACAAGAGTATTGTATCATTCAGCCTTGTATCAGATTCAGAGGATATTGAACAGCTTCATGATATGATTGAACAGCATGCACAGGCAACAGGTTCACTTAAAGCAAAGCAGATTCTTGCGGATTTTGAAAACTATATTCCTAAGTTCAAAAAGATTATCCCCTATGACTATGCACATATACTCGGATTAATCAGGGAATTTGAGAATAAGGGCATGAATCACGAGGAAGCAGAGCTTGAGGCATTCTATGCCGCTGCAAAGAAGTAAGGAGGTTGTGAAAAAATGGGAAAGAAAACAGGTTTTCTCGATTATCAGAGAATAGAAAATCCGGGAGCTGACCCGATGCAGAGAATACAGCATTATAAGGAATTTCATACACCTCTTTCAGCAGAGGAGAGAAAAAAACAGGCTGCAAGATGTATGGATTGCGGTGTGCCGTTCTGTCAGTCAGGAAAGCCCCTTATGGGAATGGTTTCGGGCTGTCCTTTGAATAATCTTATACCGGAATGGAATGACCTTGTATATAAGGGATTTATGGAAGATGCTGCGGACAGACTTCTTTTCACGAATAACTTTCCGGAGTTTACATCAAGAGTATGTCCCGCACTCTGCGAAAAAGCCTGCACCTGCGGTCTTAACGGCGACCCTGTAACTGTCAAGGAAAACGAATATGCTATTATTGAAAATGCCTTTGCATCAGGATATATCAAGCCCAATCCTCCAAAGGTAAGAACAGGAAAAAATATAGCAATAATAGGTTCAGGGCCTTCCGGACTTGCAGCCGCAGCACAGCTTAACAAAAGAGGACACAGCGTAACCGTCTATGAAAGAGAAGACCGCCCCGGCGGGCTTCTCATGTACGGAATCCCGAATATGAAGCTTGAAAAGAAAATTATTTCAAGGCGTATAAAGCTTATGCAGGACGAGGGAATAAATTTTATCACCAGTACCGATATAGGAAAAACTGTAAGAGCTGAAGATATTATGGAAAAATATGATGCAGTAATACTCGCCTGCGGAGCATCAAATCCACGTGATATAAAGGCTGAGGGCAGAGATGCAGAGGGTATATATTTTGCGGTTGACTACCTCAAGGCAACTACAAAAAGCCTTTTATCAAATGCACCTGCTATAAATTCAAAATATAAAAACGTTGTCGTAATAGGCGGAGGAGATACAGGAAATGACTGCGTCGGAACATCAATCCGCCATGGCTGTAAATCGATAGTACAGCTTGAGATGATGCCGAAGCTTCCTGATACACGTGCCGAAAATAATCCATGGCCTGAATGGCCTCGTGTATGCAAGGTGGATTACGGTCAGGAGGAATCTATTGCAGTATTCGGAAACGACCCAAGAATCTATCAGACTACTGTCAAGGAGTTCATAAAGGACGATAATAATAAGCTCAGAGCTATAAAGACAGTAAGCCTTGATTTCTCAGACGGCAGACCACAGGAAATTGAGGGAAGCGAAAAAGAAATTCCGGCAGAAATCGCCCTTATTGCAGCCGGTTTCCTCGGTTCACAGTCCTATGTTACCGAAGCTTTCGGAGTTGAGGTTACAGAGCGTACAAACGTTAAAACTGAAGCCGGAAAATATCATACAAATGTCGAAAAAGTATTTACGGCAGGCGATATGCACAGAGGTCAGTCATTAGTCGTATGGGCAATACGTGAGGGCAGAGAATGTGCTAAGGAAGTAGATAATTATCTTATGGGATATACCAATTTAAGATAATATATTTAACCGAAAATGCGTGCGGGCAGAGATTTTCTGCCCGTTTTTGCATTATTACGCCAATAAATATTAACAATTTTGTGCATAATCACATTATTTTAATTTGCAATTGACTTTTTAATCAATATATAGTAGAATATATTTATATAAATCGGATATTAAGGCATTCTGTTGTTTCGTGATAAAAGGCTCAGAATGTGATGTCCATAGATAAATTTTATCTGAAAGGAAGATAGAGTATGAAAAATTTCATTTCGGGCAGAATAGTTCTTGATACAAAAAAACCCGTTGCCCATATAAAGTTTCAGAATTTAGGACTCCAGATAGGTGAATATACCTGTTATTTTCAAACAGATTCAAAAATGATAGTTATTGAGCCTTCAAGTGCATTTCACAGTAAAATGGAAAAATTTTCTGATAAAATAAAGGACAGGCGACTTGCTGAAATGCGTGCAAGAGATGAGGCGGAAAGAAAAAAGATTTCTGCGGAATGTACAAAGCTTGAGGCTGAATACCGTTCACAGATGTCATCATCATTCATATTTGTAAACAAGGGCTATGACCCGACTGATATGGATGTACCGAGAAATTGCCTTGTATACCTTGATTTGAAGGGCGATGAGATTACAGCTATTTCTTATGACAAGACAACACTTTTTCTTATTAATCCCGATGACGAATGGAGATATGACAGCGAAGGCGATGTATATAATAAGAGAGCATTTATTCAGATTCTCAGAAATGCAATATAAAGAAATCCGGCGGAAAAATAAAAACCGCCGGATTTTTTTTAATTTTTAGAGGAGTGGAAGAATAACGAATCCGAGAATCATTATACAGCATACGGCAAGAACGGCAATACGCATCCACATCTTTTTTTCAGGAACGTTTCCGTTTGAGCCGTGGGACTGCTTTTTATTGTTTTTCAAAATAAATCACCTCTTTAATGTCTTTTCTTTATGCGGTGAGTTTTTTTCGGAGAGCTTTCGGAATATCTTCCTTTTGAGGACTGTTTGAATTTTTTCTGCGGTTTTCCGTTGCGGAAATCATCTTTTAAAGGCTTTGCGGATTTGGATTTTCCATCATAAAGCTTTACTTCAACTTTATGACCGTTTATCTTTGCGGATTTCATGGAATCGAGGATATAATCGGTTTCAGCCTCCGGAATCTCGACAGTAGTATGCTTATCGAAAATATCAATTTTTCCGAAATCCCTTCCGGATAATCCTGTAGCATCAGCCAGAGCTCCGAGAATGAAATTAGGAGCTATACGCTGATTTCTTCCGATATTGATTTCTATTTTTACGGTATCAGCTTTGTCTCTGCGACGGCTTTTTCTGAGAGGAGTGGGGATATCAAATTCAGGCAGTGATGAAATTTCCGCCTGAAATTTTTCATCAATAAGTCCGGCGATGATTTCCTCCGGAGACTTTCCCGTATCAATAAGACGCTTTGCAAGTGAAAGTGCTTCACGTGAGGGATTTTGAATATTTTTGGTTTGTTCAAAAATCCTGTTAAGCTTCAGTGAAATTATATCGTTTTTCTGAGGGAGGGGAAGTTCAGTAATTTCCGCCTTTGTAAATTTTGATATATCTTTCAGGGCATAGAGCTGTTTTCTACCGCTTATAAGGGTATATGCAGTACCTTTGTGACCTGCTCTGCCTGTTCTTCCGATTCTGTGAATATAATATTCATTATCCTGCGGAAGGTCGTAATTAAATACGATGTCAATACCGTTTACATCAATTCCCCTTGCAGCAACATCAGTAGCAATCAGTACGGATACTGAGCCGTTTTTGAATCCGTTCATAACCTGAGTACGCTGAGCCTGTTTCATATCTCCGTGAAGTCCCATAACCCTGAATCCGCTTTCAGAGAGTTCGTCTGTAAGGTCGTCAACCATTTTTTTGGTATTGCAGAAAATCATAGCGGATTTCGGAGAATATGCCGAAAGAAGAAGCTTAAGGGCATCAGTTTTTCTGCCCATTGCGACATCAAAGAAATACTGGTCGATAAGGTCAACAGTGCGGTATTTTTCATCTATTTTTACAGTTACGGGATTTTTCTGATATTCCTTTGTTATAGCGAGGATTGCGGGAGGCATGGTAGCTGAAAAAAGAACGGTCTGACGTTCTTCCGGAACGCTTTTAAGAATAGTTTCGATATCCTCACGGAAGCCCATATTGAGCATTTCATCAGCTTCATCAAGAATTACAGTGCGTAAGCTTTCAAGTCTGAGTGTTTTTCGCTTCATATGGTCGATAACTCGTCCGGGAGTGCCTACAACGATATTTACGCCGTGTTTAAGCTCGTGTATCTGCTTTTCCATGCTTGCACCGCCGTATACGGCAGATACTCTGACATATTTCTTGAATTTTGAAAACTTTTTAAGTTCACCGCAAGCCTGCATTGCGAGTTCCCTTGTGGGACAGAGTATGAGAACAGCGACATTATTGTCGTCCGGCTTAATACTTTCAACGGCAGGGATTCCAAAGCAGGCAGTTTTTCCCGTGCCTGTATTTGAACGCCCTGTGACATCATTTCCCTCAAGAAGAAGGGGTATGCTTTTTTGCTGGATTTCCGTCATTTCAGAGAATCCGAGTTCCTCAACAGCATCTAAAAGCTCCTGAGATAAATTAAGTTCATTAAATTGCATTATAAATCCTTTCTGAAAATACAAATTACAGATTATTATAACATATATTAATATCAAAGTCAAGACTTGACAAATTATAAATTATGAGTTAAAATTATTTTCGGGAGCTTGTGAGCAGGCTGAGAGGGAGTAATCAAACTCCGACCGTTATACCTGATACGGATAATGCCGTCGTAGGAAATTTTTACGAAATACCGGATACACATTATGCCGTTATGGTATAAGTGTATCTTTTTTTATTTTTTAGGAGATGATTTTTTGAATTATAAAACACAGATGGAAGCAGGTAAAAAGGGTATAGTTACCCCTGAGATGAAAACCGTCGCAGAAAAGGAAAATATTGAAGCTTCCGAAATTATGAGGAAAGTAGCAGAGGGAAGCGTTGCAATTCCGGCGAATATAAATCACAAATCACTTTCGGCAGAGGGAATAGGTTCGGGACTGCGTACTAAAATCAATGTAAATCTCGGAATTTCCGGAGATAAAAAGGATTATGAAGCCGAAATGCAGAAAGTAAAGCTTGCCATTGACTTTAAATGCGAAGCAATTATGGACTTGTCCAATTACGGAAAAACGAATACTTTCAGAAAAAAGCTTATAGAAATTTCTCCTGCAATGATTGGAACTGTTCCTATGTATGATGCTGTCGGTTATCTCGAAAAGGATTTGCTTGATATAACTGCAAAGGATTTTCTCAAAGTCGTTGAGGCTCACGCCAAAGAGGGAGTCGATTTTATGACAATTCATGCAGGAATTAACAGGCGTGCAGTGGAATGTTTCAAGCGTTCAAAGCGACTTACAAATATAGTATCAAGGGGAGGCTCTCTTCTTTTTGCATGGATGGAAATGACAGGAAACGAAAATCCTTTTTATGAATATTATGATGAAGTTCTTGATATATTAAGAGAGTATGATGTTACAATAAGTCTCGGAGATGCACTCCGTCCCGGTTCAATAGCAGACAGTACAGATGCCGGTCAGATAAGCGAGCTTATTGAACTCGGAAATCTGACTGAACGTGCATGGGCAAAAGATGTACAGGTAATGGTTGAAGGGCCTGGACATATGGCTATGAACGAAATATCCGCCAATATGACTTTACAGAAAAGAATATGCCATAATGCACCGTTCTATGTTTTAGGGCCTCTTGTAACGGATATAGCTCCCGGATATGACCATATAACCTCTGCAATAGGCGGAGCAATTGCAGCGGCAAGCGGTGCTGATTTCCTCTGCTATGTAACTCCTGCGGAACATCTCAGGCTTCCTGATATTGATGATGTAAAAGAGGGAATCGTTGCGAGCAAAATTGCTGCACATGCTGCCGATATTGCAAAGGGTGTAAAGGGTGCAAGGTATATCGACAACAAAATGAGTGATGCACGTCGCCGTGTTGACTGGGACGAAATGTTCAGCTATGCGATTGACCGTGAAAAAGCTGAAAGATATTTCAATTCCGCACCGCCCTCTGAAAAGCATACCTGTTCCATGTGCGGAAAAATGTGTGCCATGAGAACTACAAATATGATTCTTGAGGGAAAAGAAGTAAAATTCTGTTCAGAAAAATAAGGTGATTGCATGATTAAAATAAACGGTAAAAATATTCCCGAAGCTCTCGGCGAAACTTTATCCGCATATCTTGAAAAATCCGGATATAATCCGGAAAGAGTAGCCGTTGAAGTGAATTATAATATAATTTCCAAATCAGAATACAAAAGCTATATTATCTCCGAAGATGACGAGATAGAGATTGTATCATTCATGGGAGGGGGATAATTTGGAGGATAAAAAAATAAGCACCGGTGCAAAAGTCGGATATTTCTTTCTTGCCCTTGTGCCTTTTATAATATACTGGATTTTGCAGTTCGGAGTTACAATATTATTTATGATTCCGAGAATTTCCGAAGTAACGGATTCTCTGCAAAGCGGTGACAACGAAAAATATATGCAGATTGTAGCGGAAATTTCTCCGCCCGCTACTTTTGCTATGCATATAATGATGGTTCTTATATTCGGATTATGGTATTTTTTCGGCAGGTCAGAAAATACCGGAAGTAAATTTCGTTTCAGCTGGAAAATTATTCTGATTGCATTTGTAATGGCTCTTTCGCTTAGTGTTATGAGCAATACAACGGTACTTATACAGCAACACTTTTTCCCTGATATTGTGGAGCAGTATGAGCAAATGGCTGAATTGTCGGGAATGAATAAGAATTTTATTATGATTTTATCCGCATCGTGCCTTGCACCAATAGGTGAAGAACTTTTATGCCGTGGAGTGACTCTCATGTATTTCCGGAAATCAGTTCCTTTCTGGATTGCAAATATAATTCAGTCACTTATTTTCGGCATAATGCATATGAACTGGGTACAGGGAACATATGCATTTCTTATAGGACTTATTCTCGGATACGC
>JAQXFT010000100.1 GCA_029005335.1 Oscillospiraceae bacterium | reverse complement strand
GCATTTCTTACACGGCATCTGTTTCCCTGACGTAAAATCTGAATACACTGTTCACAGCTGTCAGCACGCTGGTCGAACTGACCGGGGAGAAATTCAACAGCGAAAATTCTTTCATTACCGCTGATTTCGGGAAGATTTTCATAGACAACATCAACAGCCGGTTCAGAAAACACCGTACTTACGGCAGATTTAAAATCTTCTTCGGATAATCTGTCGGCATCGTATCTGTTTAATATTCTGAGACCGGAGATATTAAGTCTTAATGCGGTCTGAATATCGCTTAAAACAGACTGGGCTTCCGTAGCAAATTCGGGTTTTTTTTCAACATAGATTCTGAATACAGGCATTTCAATCAACCTTTCTCCGCAGGATAAAAAAATTTTTGGATTTGTGCCTCTGCGGACGGCATATCATTTAATAATCTGACCAGTACAATAATCTGATGTACTATCTATTATTCTAACATAAAAAATCGAATTACGCAAACTTTTTCTGAAATTTTTTTCAGGAATTTTTATATATGCATAATCCGGCGTGTAACCATTGTGAAAATCCGGATTTTTTTCACGTTCAAAGAGTACGGGGAGAGTCATTCCCACACGGGATTCAAGAAATTTTTTCTGGGAATTTATTCCGATGTGATTCATGATATGCCAGCGTTCGGATTTTACCGAATCGCATATCTGATTCGGCATTCTGTCGGCAACAGTACCTTTTCTGCGTGAATATCTGAAAACGTGTATTTTTCCGAAATCCATACTGCGTACAAATTCGGCTGACCGGCGGAAATCCTCATCTGTTTCATCAGGGAATCCGACCATAATATCAGTAGTAATATTGCATATGGGGAATTTGTTTCTGATTCGGCTGACAAGTCCGGCATATTCAGAGGAGGTATATTTTCTGTTCATAGCTTTAAGAGTGCGGTCGCAACCGCTCTGAAGCGATAAATGAAACTGCGGGCAGAATTTTTCCTGAGCTGAAAGTCTTTCAAGCTGAGAATCCGTCATCATTTCGGGTTCAAGAGAACCGAGCCTTACTCTTTCTATGCCGTCGGTATTACAGCATATTTCCACTGCGTCGGCAAGGGTTAAGTCGTATTCTTTTCCATAGAAGGCAAGATTTATTCCTGAGAGAACTATTTCCCTGACACCGCTTTCAGCTATTCCGGAAATTTCATTTTTTAGAATATCGGGAGATTTTGAACGTATTCTTCCTCTTGCATAGGGAATAATGCAGTATGAGCAGAAGCAGTTGCACCCGTCCTGAATCTTGACAAATGCACGTGTATTGTCCGGAAATTCGGTACAGGTCATATGGTCATAAATATCGTTTTTCTGATAGCCTTCTATTATAGAAATATGCTGTCTGTCTTCGAGAAACCGGATTATGATATCAGGAATATCCTGTTTATTTTTAGTGCCGGTAATTATATCGGCATCAGTGATTTCTGAAGCCTCCTCCGGAAAAGCCTGAGGATAGCAACCGGTAAGAGCTATAATACATTCCGGATTTTCATTTTTTATCTTTCGTATTGCAGAAAAAATTCTGCTGTCTCCGGAAGCCGTAACAGTACAGCTGTTTATTATGACGATATCAGCCGATTTATAGCTTCCGCATTTTTCAAAGCCCTTTTGCTTCATGATGCTTTTAATACATTCAGTCTCATAGTAGTTTACTTTACACCCGAATGTCATATAGAATACTTTTAACATATTAACTCCTTATCAATAACAGGTATTTTTTCGCGGAAATATTTATGTGAAAAAGCTACAAAACAGTTACAATTTTTTATGCATATACAACAAATTCGCTTTAGTGCATAAAAATTGCGTTTGTTTTATTGCATGATTATGCTTATTTAACGAATTTTGCAGAATCATATTGACAAATCCGGAAAATGATGATATTATATAGTTGCAGTCAGGAAGAACTGCAATAAACAACAAAAAATGGCAGGATACTGAAGTTTCAGGAGGTATAATTAATTATGACAACATTTAAAATTTCTCTCCAGGCAATAAACGACGTCAAGGAGTTTGTAAATACGGTTATGAGCTTCGATTTCGATATTGACCTCGTTTCAGGCAGATACGCTGTTGACGCTAAGTCAATCATGGGTATATTCAGCCTCGACCTTTCAAAGCCGATTACTCTCAACGCTCACACTGATGATGCTTCAGTGCTTCTTTCCAAAATCGACAAGTTCATTATCAAGTAAAGTAAAGATATATAGAAAAAAATTACTCACACCCGTTTTTTAAGGCGATACAGTATGGTCACTGTATCGCCATATTTTTTTGCGAAATAATATCCATAAGCTCCCTTTCAAGAATAATATCAGCTTTTACCGGATATTTCTCCGATACTTTTTCAAACATCTGCTTATACTTTTCGGCTTCGGGGATATTTTTTTCAATAAGCAGATTATATGCATACATAAGGCGTATTCTGGAAAGATAATACTGACAGGTGGATTTTATGTAGCTTTTCAGCTTTTTGTCAAGCAGATTGTCAATTGATGTTCTGTCAGCTCCGGATATAATCTTACAGAATAACAATTCGCATTTAACTTCATTGCCATAGAATCCGGATATATTGTTGTCAATGAGATTCTGAGCGGTTTTTCCTGCTGATTCA
>JAQXFT010000099.1 GCA_029005335.1 Oscillospiraceae bacterium | reverse complement strand
CTGTATGTACCGATTTTATCGTTAAGGCGTTCTTTAAGATTGCATATTTCGGTAGCCCTGCTCACATACTCATTAATTTTAGCGGAATCGTCAGTAAAAAGTCCTGCCATAAATTTAAGGTATGCAGTACCGCTCATATTTTTATATGCACCGGCTTCATCGGGAAGATATGTAATACATTCTCTGACTTTATCAGGCTGTTTTGTAACGCTGAATCCGTTAACTGTTGCATCGCCGGCAGTAGGCTTTATAAGAGTTGAAATCATTCGTATTGTAGTAGTTTTTCCCGCACCGTTTGAACCTATCAGAGCAAAAATCTCACCTGCCCTGATATTAAAGCTGATGTTGTCGACTGCAAGAACAGTATTATACTGTTTTGACAGTCCCTTTACTTCAAGAATATTTTCCAATTTGCAAATCTCCTCTCAAATATAAATTATTTTAATTACTGTTCTGAGTCCTCCTCATCGCTTTTATACTTTCTTTTATATAAAAAACACAGAAAGCCCCTTATCAGACAGTAATACAACAGAGCGATATAAAACGACCAAAATACATAAATATTAAGATAACCGCCAATAATTATTCCGACAGCAAGACCTGTTACTACAAAATAATATTCATTCGTACCGGCTTCAGCAACAATTTTCTTTTTAAGCTCATCATTTTCCTTTATGTACTGTTCTTTAAGTTTTTCCTTGTCATTCAGGATTCTCAGATATCTGACAATACTGAATACAGACATACCTATTGCAGAAAAGCATAAGCCGTTTATAAATCCTCTGAAAAAATCCCTTTCAACAGCCGGAAAGCCGATAAGTCCCATATTTGCAAGAAACGTTACAGTTAAGAGTATAAGAACAATAACTGCGGAATAAATCATTCTGACCCTAATCTTGTTTTTATAAGTATCCATAAATTAAAACTCCTCTATATCTGAAAAATCAAAGACTTCCTCAATAGTAAGCCCGAAATAATGAGAAATCTTATAAGCAAGCACAAGAGATGCCGTATATTTTTCGACCTCAATTGAAGTAATAGTCTGTCGTGTAGTACCTACTGCAAGAGCAAGTTCTTCTTGTGATAATTTGTACTGTTTTCGGAGTTCTCTTATTTTAGTTTTCAAAAGAAATCAGCTCCTTAATATGCCAAGTTAACTTTGCAATTTTAGTATAGCACGCTTTGCAAAATTTGTCAAGTATACTTTGCAGTTTCAGAAAAATATTTTTTATTTAACAAAAAATCCCTCTCCGGCTTTCGGAGAGGGATTTTAATTTATGAATCTGAAACAAGTATATTATTGTTTTCATCAGCAGTTATGGAGATACTGTGAACATCAGGGGATTTGTCAATGATAATCTGAGCAACAGCGTCCTCAACCTCCTGACGGATAACACGTCTGATATCACGGGCATTGTAGCTCTTTCCGTATGATTTTTCAGCAATAGCTCTGAGTGCCTTGTTGTCATATTCAAGAGTGATATTCTTTTCGGCAAGAGGAGATTTCATCTCTGAAAGCATAAGACCTGCAATTTCAGCGAAATCATCTTTTGAAAGCTGTCTGAACGTGATAATTTCATCTATACGGCTGATAAACTCAGGGCGGAGAAATTCTTTAAGAGCCTTCATTGATTTTTCCTTAGTTATATCGGTCTGCGTCTTATTGAAGCCCACACCTATTGTTTTATCAGTAGAGCCTGCATTTGATGTCATACAGATTATTGTATTTTCAAAATTAACGCTTCTGCCGTGAGCATCATTAACCTTACCCTCATCAAGAATCTGCATAAGAATATTCATGACATCGGGGTGAGCCTTTTCGATTTCATCAAAGAGAATTACAGAATAGGGTCTGCGTCTTACTTTTTCGGTAAGCTGACCGGCTTCATCATATCCCACATATCCCGGAGGCGAACCAATCATTCTTGCTACTGAATGTTTTTCCATATATTCAGTCATATCCAGTCTGATAAGAGGGTCAACGGAATCGAACATTTCTCCGGCAAGGATTTTTACAAGCTCAGTTTTACCTACACCTGTAGGGCCTACGAAAATAAATGATGCAGGTCTGCGACGCTTATTGAGCTGTACTTTAGTTCTTTTGATTGCCTTTACAAGAGCTGAAATAGCCTCGTCCTGACCTATTATCTTTGATTTGAGAGCTTCCTCAAGCTTTGAGATTTTTGAGTATTCCGATTCGGCAACCTTATTAGCCGGAATACCAGTCCACATCTCAATTACTTTGGAAATATCCTCTTCTGTAACCTGAACATCTTTAACCTTTTCAAAGAGAATTTTTTCCTCATCGTTTTTTCTTATCAGATTGCCTTTGATTTCAGCAAGCTTTTCATAATCGGGTTCAGGACTCATTTCAATATCATTAACCTTTTTTTCAAGCTCCTTTATTTCCTTGACAAGCTTTGTATGTTCAGCAATTTCCGGAGTTCTTATACAGGTTCTTGCACAGGCTTCATCAAGGAGGTCAATGGCTTTGTCGGGTAAAAATCTGTCATTTATATATCTTTCCGAAAGAACTGCACATTCTTTTATGAGATAATCGGAAATTTTTACCTTATGGTATTCTTCATAATATTTTTTTATACCCATAAGGACTTCGACAGTATCATCAATATTAGGCTCATTTACTGTAACAGGCTGGAATCTTCTTTCGAGTGCGGAATCCTTTTCGATATATTTCCGGTATTCTCCGAAAGTTGTAGCTCCTATAACCTGAATTTCACCTCTTGAAAGAGCAGGTTTGAGAATATTTGCAGCATTCATAGAGCCTTCGGAATCGCCTGCACCGACGAGATTATGCACTTCATCAATGAATAATATAATATTGCCCTCACGCTTTACTTCTTCAACAAGACCCTTGACACGGCTTTCAAATTGTCCCCGGAACTGAGTTCCTGCTACAAGGGCAGTCAAATCGAGGAGATATACTTTTTTATCGGCAATGCTCATCGGTACGTCTCCCGAAAGTATTCTCTGGGCGATACCCTCAGCAATTGCAGTTTTACCTACACCGGGTTCACCTATAAGGCATGGATTATTTTTAGTTCTTCTTGAAAGAATCTGAATTACTCTTGCAATTTCCTTATCTCTTCCGATAATATTGTCAAGCTTTCCCTCCTCAGCCTTTTTTGAAAGATTGGTACAGTAATTTCCGAGGAATTTAGGTTCTTTTTTCTGCTGAGGCTTATCCTTTCCTCCGAATCCGAAGAAGCCTCCCTTCCGGAAATCCTTGTTATTATTTTCTTCGGGCTGATTTTTTTCTGCTTTTTTATCATTCTTTTTATCATGGCTTGCGAACGGAGTTTCATTCAGCATATTCTGAATAAAATCAGGGATAGTATCTGACCCTCCCATTTCAAAGCTGTCACCATCAAGTATATCCATCATCTGATTTGACATCTGCTCAAGCTCATCATCAGTAATTCCAAGCTTTTCCATATATTCGGCAATCTGAGGAATATGGCGTTCCTTGGCACAGACCACGCAGAGTCCTTCATTTTTCTTTTCACCGCCCTGCATAGATGTAAGAAATACTACTGCCGGACGTTTTTTGCACTGACTGCACATTATCATAAAAAATTTACCTCCGTTTCAATTTTGAGATATATATATTTTAACGTATAACAGGAAATTAGTCAATAGAACTCAGTGACTATTGTATTATATATATGCTTGAAAATTCTGGTTTTTTCAATAGTCTGAGTATTAAACAGAATCATTTCGCCGTTTCCGGTATTCAAAAGAATTACGACAAGACCCGATATAATTATCATGGAAACTGCTGTTCCAATCAGACCGCTGATTATTCCAAGCGTATGGTCTGTAATCCCGAAGCCCTTTATATGCGGTATAATGAAACGGTCGGAAAAAATTCCGAAAACCGCCATAAATGCAACAGCTATAATTATAAGTGATACTGTACGTATAAGTGAAACAGTATATATTCCGGTAAAATTTTCCTCGATATAAAGGGCGTTGAGCATTATATCATCATTATACATCATTTTAATACTCTCGTCAAACTGTTCCTGAGTCAAATCCGAATATTCAGGCTCAGACGACGGTATATCATATTCAAGAGCATCAAAGAGAACAGTCTGATAGCCTCTCCGGAATTTTTCCTGAAAGCTTTTTTCATCATCGAAATCAGCTTCAAGGCTGTTGAAATACTGAAAGGCTTTTTCAGTTATATTGTCACCTTCCCTGAATATCTGTTCAAGTCTGCGGGAATCGGCTGTAAAATCATATCCGAGAGTATCAATATATGCCTTATACTGACGGCTGAAATCAATTCCGGAGATATTCCTGCATATACCTTCAACATTTTTTTCCTTAAAAAATTCCGGATAAATATAATCCGCTGATTTTCCGCTGAAGCCGAAAGCTATGAAAAAGCTGAGGGCATATCCGATTATCAGCGGAAAGGTCTTTGAAATTCCATTTTTTACAGATACATACATTATAACTGCTGTTACTGCAATTACAAGAATATCATAGAACTGATAAAATAAATCCTCCAATAGAACCCCTCCGATAATCAGTTATTGTAATCTATTCTGTCGATTTTATCATATCCCAGAAGAAATATATAATTGTCGCTTCTTCTGAATGAGCTGTATGCGTCACTGATTTCAACTGTTGAACGGAGCTGTCCTGTAAAATCATATGCCATTATGTTTTTTGAGGTCATAATATATGCACAGCCGTCATATATCGCAACATCTTTTAAAACCTCTTCGGAATTTATAATAACCGGTTCAGAGGCTTCGTCAGGAATAAGAGTCAATATATATTTTCTCCGCTGTTCGTCATTTGTAATTATGGCAGTATGTCCTTCCTCAACAGCACCTCCGCCGAATGTTCCCTCATATACCGAACTGTTTATTATTTTGCCGTAACTGTCATAATATGCACACTCTTCTTCGCCCAGAACAATAGCTCCTCCGGATTCAAGGGGAAATGAGTCTATACAGAATGTTTCAGCAGGCTCTGAAATCCAGAGCGGGTCGCTTTTATCAAAATGTATTTTTTCTGTTATATTTGTAAGAGCTCCGTCTCTTGCATTTATAAAGCTCAGGAGACAACCCTTTCCGTCATCAGTAAAGCTAACATCAATAATTCTTTCAACGCACTCTCTTTTATATACAAAGTTTCCCTTTCTGTCATATACAGTAAGTACGCTTGCATATTTATCCGAGGCGGTAACTACTGCTATATAGTCCTCACTCATTCTTCCGAATATGATTATATTATCCATTTTTTTCGTAAAGACAGTTTTCTTGTATGTCTCAGCACGCAGGTTATATCCTCCGCTTTCATATATAAGTGCCATACCGTCAGAAGCCTTCATAACAGCGTTACTGTATCCGTGCTGACGTCTCTCTGAAAGACCGCCATTCTGATTATATATGTATACATAAGAATCATTCAGGAGATATCCGGCTTTATTGGTAATCTCAAACTGATATTCAGAACCTCCCGTTATCTCTATAGGAAAATTCCCCTCAGCAAGTTCACCGTTATTCTGTATTGTAGTCTGGTATTTTTCACCCAGACCCTCAAGCTTCGGATACCACTTGTCACGAAAATAGTAAAGTCCGCCTATTACAAGTGCCAGCACGGCAATTATTATAAGCCTGATTAAACGCCGTTTTATCTTTTCTTTTCTTCTTTCTTCTATAATATCTGTATCATTAGCAGGCAATTTCCACACTCCCATATATTCAGTAATATACTTTATTCAGATAAAGTCCGTGAGGCATAGCAGTTTTTCCGGCTTTCTGACGGTCACGAGCCTCCAGAATAAGCGGAATATCATCAGGCGAAAGCTTTCCCTCATTAACCCATATAAGAGTTCCGACAATTATCCTAATCATATTATACAGAAAACCATCGCCTTTTACAAGTATTATCACACAATCTTCAGTATTTTCTATGCGTATATCATAAATAGTGCGTATTGTTGTTGAAACTGATGTATTACTTGAACAAAATGATGCAAAATCATGAGTACCTATAAGCGGTTTTACTGCACGTCTTGCAAGCTCAATATCAAATTTCCTTCTGTAATGAAGCATAAGGTCATGTGCAAAGGGATTTTTCGATTCACTGCAATGCATTTTATATATATACTCCTTAGCCTTGCAGTCAAAACGTGCATGAAAATTTTCATCAGCCTCCTCGCATGACAATACTGATATATCATCAGGGAGGTAGCCGTTTACTCCCCTGACAAAATTTCTGCAAGGTATCAGGCTTGATGTCTTTACATTGAAGCAATACTGATTTGCATGGACTCCCGTATCCGTTCTGGAACAGCCGTTTACAGTTACTTTTTCGTTGAGAACCTTTGAAACTGCTTTTTCAACCGTCTCCTGAACTGTCATGGCGTTATCCTGTCTCTGCCAGCCGTGATATGCCGTCCCCCTGTATGCAATAAATACTTTAAGATTCCTCATTTTCTTCACAGGCTTTCTCAGAAATATTTTCAGGCTCAGGAATGCTTTCAGGTTCAGGAATATTTTCAGGTTCAGGAATAAGCTTCTTTTTCTTTTTTGAATCAAGAATCATAAGCAGTACAAACAGCAGAGCGGATACTATAGTAAGGCTTGTTCCGACAATAAATCCCTCCGGAATATACCGAAGCTTTATTTCATGTATTCCAGCCGGTACTCTTACACCGCTCATAGCGTCCATAAGCTCAACAAGCTCCTGTTTTTCGCCGTCAACCCATACGCTCCAGCCCTTTTCATAGGGAATTGAAAGATACATAATTCCGTCCTCAAGAGCATTTACAGTACCTTTTATTTTTGTATCTGAAAAATCAGTAATAACAAAAGGTTCATCAGCAAGCTTCTGATACATCTGCTCAAACAAATCCTTATTCAGAGCATATACCATAACCTTTGCAACACCGTTAGGGCGTTCATCATTCATCTTTATTTCAAGCTTTATATTCTCTCCTGCTTCTGCTGAACCCATAGGGAACATTACCGGATAATCAGATATATCAACATTGCTGTCAACAGTTCCTATACTGCTTTTTACGGAAACATTTTTGAAATTATTTGATACATATCCATAAAGCACTGAATTTTCAGGAACAGTATATTCAAAAGTCATTTTTGCATTTGCCTTTTCGTCCTGATTTATATTATATGAGTAGCTTCCGTAGGAATTTTTTGTTACATACACTCCGTTATGATTTGCAACTGCAACCGGCTGAGGAGTATATAAATCGCCGTCTGTACCTGTTGCAAGCCTGAAAATTGAATTCTGATATTCAAAAGGTATATCATGGTCGCCCTTATCAAGAATATCGCTTCCGAGATTAAGAATATCATCATTCATCATATATCCCAGAGGAAGATAATATTTATTCTTATAAAGATAGGAATTTCCTGATGCTCCATAGTATTCTAAAAATGTATCATCTGCATACTGCTGACCGCTTTTGCTGATTATATATTTTATTCCGAGAAGTGCATTTGTGGTCGGAGCAGATATTCTGTACATATATCGGTTTCCGGCATCAGAGCCATAGAGTCCCAGTTTTTTTATAAATCTTGTTACACTTACATTAGCTGATGAGGAAAACTGAGATATTCCCCTGTAGCCGTATGCTGAACTGTCATTCAGAGTATATGTGCTTGTACATTCAGTACGCCAGAATAAATCACTTTCGCTCTGGTCTATAGCAGAAAGAAGTGCCTTTACCCCTTCATAATTGGAAGGATAGGAATATGATGTTGTATCGACTGTCTTTACACCTATATTTGCATTGAAATAAGTTTCAGTGCATACTCCGGCAAGAAGCATAAAGCTCATTATATATTTGTATGCATTTTTAAACTCAACAGAAAGAAATTTTGACACAATAAATATAAATATAAAGCCACACGCAATTACTATGGAATATTTGAAATTATCCGGCATTTCTTTTATTATATCATGATTCTTTCTGTAATTAAGATAGAAAACCACAGCCGGAAATACGGTCATAAATATAATCTGATATATCTTAATACCGTTCTTCATGATTATATCATAAGCCCTGTATGCTGAAACTATAAGCACAAATGAAAATATAAATGCAAATCTGTATGGAATCATATTGGTAAAGTGAAATCCGTGCCATATATAGTTGAGTATATTGAGATTACAGCTTACAGTAATAAATGCCAGTATAAGTACTGTGCTTATCTTCTCCCTGATTCTTATTTTAGGAGCAAAAATAAACACTCCGAGAAGCACTAATGCAAGCATACCGCATGCAAAATTAGGAAGTCCCTCTTTAGTTGACGGCTCACTGTATGTAAGCATATTTGCGAATATATCCGTCCATTTCTCATAAAACGCATGGTCCTTCGGAAATGAATTGTTTGCACTGTATGTAAGCTTCAATCCGAAATATGCCGGAAGAAGTATAAATCCGCCCAGTGCGATTCCTATAACTGATGAACGTGCAGTAATCCAGAGCTTATAAAAGAAGTCCTTGATTCCCTTGCAGTTGCATACTGCTGATACCGCAAATGCCAGAACAGTAAACAGACAGGTAAAATATCCCACATAGTAATTTGATATAAGCGAAAGTGCAAGCGATATTGTAAACAGCTTCCATTTTCCCTCACGGCATATAGCTACAACTCCGGTCATTACCAACGGGAATAATGCTATTGTATCAAACCACATGACATTCCAGTAATATCCAAGAGTATAACTGCAAAGTGCAAACAGTATTCCGAAAGGTACTACTGATATATCCTTTCTGCTGAAAGTATATCCCAGAAACCAGCTGAAAAATCCTCCTGCAAAGCCTATTTTAAGTACAAGTATAAGGGTAAGTGCATCTCTCGCATTTTCTTCGCTGAAAAATACTGAAATCCAGTTGATCGGACTCATTGCATAGTAGGATATAAGGGAAAGAAAATTTGTACCCATTCCATTTTCCCAGGAATAAAGAAATGAACCTCCCGTAAGAAGCTTTTCACGCACTACTCTGAAAAACGGATAATACTGGTGCCAGAGGTCAACAACAAGAATCTGCTCATTTCCAAAGGGGTGAATATCATTCTTTGCAAATGCAATTGCCATAATACCTGCTGAGAGAATAAACGACAACGCTGAAAATAAAAATAACTGCCATAATTTTTTTTGCTTCTCCATTTTTTTATATCCTCCGGAATTTCTATTTTAATATTTTATCGGCAAAAAAAGTCAGTAAAAGAAACAGAACTGTTACAGATAAAGCTATATAATCCGCTATTCCGGATTTCATCTGTCTGAGTCTTGTTCTGCCCTCTCCTCCGTTATAGCATCTGCACTCCATAGCGGTGGCAAGCTCTTCGGCTCTCCTGAATGATGATATAAGAAGCGGTATCAGTATAGGAATCAGATTTTTAGCTCTTTTAACTATATTTCCCGAATCCAGCTCTGCACCCCTTGCCTTCTGAGCTGATATAATTTTATCCGTCTCTTCTATCAGTGTCGGAATAAATCTCAGTGCAATCGACATCATCATTGCAAGCTCGTGAACCGGAAATCTCAGCTTTTTCAAAGGATTCAGAAGCCTTTCTATAGCATCAGTAAGGACTATAGGAGAGGTCGTATAAGTCAGAACGGAAGTTCCTGCCAGAAGAAGTACGATTCTGATAATCATGAAAAGGCTTGTATTTACTCCCTCAGAAGTAATTTTTATAATCTTCCATTGAAAATATATATCTCCGTCCCTTATGAACAGAAGATTAAGAACAGCAGTAAAAAGAAGAAACGGAAATATCGGCTTTATACTTTTTAAGTATACCTTCAGGGATATTTTCGTCATAGCCACTGCAATAAAAGTATATACAAATCCTATCCCAAGACAAATCATTGAATCCCCTGAAAAAAGCATTACCATATATATTATAATCATTAAAAGCTTATATCTGGGGTCAAGACGATGAATCGGACTGTCAGCGGGAAAATACTGTCCTAATGTAATATCCTTCAGCAAGTTATATTCCCCTTTCTTTAAAAAGCTTTAAAACGACATTTTTTGCATATTCAACAGTATATATTTCATCATTCAGAGGTATTCCGAGTTCCTTAAGCCTGTTGAATACTTTGGTAATCTGTGGGACATCAAGTCCCATTTTTTCGATTTCCTCCGAGCGTCTGAAAACATTTTCCACCGTATCATAGCAGAAAAGCTCCGATTTATTCATAACAAGAATTTTTCTGGCATATTTTGCAATATCCTCCATGCTGTGTGAAACTATCATAACAGTACTGCCTGTTTTTTTGTGATAGTTTTTTATTATGTCAAGAATCCTGTCTCTGCCATGAGGGTCAAGACCTGCCGTAGGTTCATCAAGAATAAGTATTTCGGGATTCATAGCCATAACCCCTGCAATAGCTACTCGTCTTTTCTGACCTCCCGAAAGCTCAAAGGGTGAACGTTTTAGAAGTTTTTCCGGAATTTCAAGCATTCTTGCCGTATCGTAAACACGTTCCTTTATTGCTTTTTCGTCAAGTCCCATGTTCTTTACGCCAAATGCAATATCTTTATATACAGTCTCTTCAAAAAGCTGATATTCCGGATACTGGAAAACAAGTCCGACTTTAAATCTCACCTGACGGATATTGTCCTTATCCTCCCATATATCTTTTCCGTCAAGAAATACTTTTCCTGATGAAGGCTTCAGAAGTCCGTTGAAATGCTGTATAAGAGTGGATTTCCCCGAACCGGTATGCCCCATAATTCCAACCAGTTCGCCTTTTTCGATTTCAAGATTTATATTGTTTACTGCAGTTTTTTCAAAAGGAGTTCCCTGACTGTAAATATATGTCAGATTTTCAGTTTTAAGTATGGACAAAACATTTCACCCTTTCAGAAGCCTGTAAAGTGCTTCAACGCATTTTTCCTCAGTAATAATATGGCTGTCAAGCTCTATTCCCTCTTTACGTAAAAGATATATAAGCTCGGAGGTCTGCGGAATATCAAGCCCTATGCTTTTCATTTTTTCAGCCTGTGAAAATACATTTTCCGGAATATCGTCAAGAATTATTTCGCCTTTGTCTATAACTATAACCCTGTCACTTTCAACAGCCTCATTCATGTAATGGGTTATAAGAATTATAGTTATTCCGTATTCTTGATTCAGATTTTTTATAGTTCCCATGACTTCACGCCTGCCCTGAGGGTCAAGCATTGCGGTAGGCTCATCAAGTATTATGCATTCCGGACGCATTGCAATAATTCCGGCAATTGCAACTCTCTGTTTCTGCCCTCCCGAAAGCTGATTCGGTGAATGAAATCTGTATTCATACATTCCGACAGATTTCAGTGCATCATCTACACGCTTTCGCATTTCTTCATAAGGCACACCCATATTTTCAAGTGCAAAGGCAACATCTTCTTCAACTATTGACGCCACTATTTGATTATCGGGATTCTGAAATACCATTCCGGCACGTTTTCTTATATCAAACAATCTGCTTTCATCAGATGTATCTATGCCGTCAATATATACCTTTCCCGAACTCGGGAGCAGTATCGCATTGAAATGCTTCGCAAGAGTAGATTTTCCCGAACCGTTATGCCCCAGTAT
>JAQXFT010000098.1 GCA_029005335.1 Oscillospiraceae bacterium | reverse complement strand
GACCCAAGTGCTGCACGATATATCCTTGTAACTGTAAACAATACTGTAAGCAATTCCTATTTCGCTCTGAATTTTGACTGCATTTACAGCTTTTCAATGACTTCCAACTTCAGCGGAATAAATTTCTACGATAAGGAAGTTATGGCGAATACAGTAGCAAAAATGCCGGTTTCAGACCACTTTTTAGCTCTGACTACGGAACAGTGCAAAAGTGCGGAATATCTGCAAAGTATTGATTTTCCATGTGCTTCGGGTGATTCGGTATGAGAGATTCCTTTATATTGTCGGCTGATAAAAATAACGGATATCCGTCATTTTCAGACGCTCCGGATTTTGAAGGCGTTAATTATTGTCTTAACAGTAAGATGTTTATTGATGACGGAACTTTTTATCCACGATATGCCGGAATAAATGCAGAGACTGAGATATTCAGTCATTATTCCCGTAATACGCTTTTTGTATTTCCGGATATAAATGACGGCTATCCTGTATTTCTTTTCTGGCACGGACTCAGACAGAAGGTTATTTCAGAAATATTCAGCGGTGACAATCCTGCACAGATTATATATTACCGGGATATGCCTGTAAAATCAATATATTTCAGGGAAAAAGCAGTCTATAAATTCGGATTCGGCGAATAAATTCAAATCGGGGCGGAGAATATCCGCTCCTTTTTTGTATACAAAATTCTTATCCTGCATATAATGTAATTGAAAACCGTTTCAAGGAGGTCTTTTTTATGTGCGGAATAGCCGGAGCTGTAAGCTTTCTGGACGATATGCGTGAGGATATGAAAATTTATGAGAATATGCAGAAATCCATGATTAGAAGAGGACCTGACCAGAGAGGAATAATTATCACAGAAAATTCTGCTCTGATACATACACGCCTTGCCGTTATTGATATAAAGGGCGGTCGTCAGCCTATGAAATTCAAAGCCGGAAATCACTGCTATACTATTGTATATAATGGCGAGCTTTATAATACAGGTGAAGTGCGTTCCGAGCTGGAAAGCGATTTTGAATTTGAAACCTCATCTGATACGGAAGTAGTTCTCAAGGCTTATGTCAAATGGAAATCTGACTGTGTTGAAAAATTCAACGGAATTTTTGCATTTGCCGTATGGGACGAATACGATAAAAGGCTTTTTATAGCACGTGACAGAATAGGAGTAAAGCCCTTTTTCTATTTTATGAATGACAGGAAATTTATTTTTGCTTCTGAGCTTCCGACACTTCTGGAACACCCCGAAGTCCCGCATGAAATAGATGAAAATTCTGTGGCGGAGCTTCTTCTGATGTCGCCTGCACGTACGGGAGGCTGTGGAGTTATCAGAAATATAAAGGAGCTTAAATCCGGATACTGTGGCTTCTATTCGGAAAATGGTCTTGAAATCCGTCAGTACTGGAGACTTAAAGCCCGTGAGCTTAATGAAACATTTGAAGAAACCGTTGAACATACCAGAGAGCTTGTGACGGATTCAATTAAAAGACAGCTTGTTTCAGATGTTCCGGTATGTACATTTTTATCCGGAGGGCTTGATTCGAGTATAATATCATCGGTTGCAAATTCTGAATTTAAAAAGACAGGGAAAATTCTTGATACATTCTCAATAGATTATCGGGATAACGACAAATATTTTCAGAAAAGTCACTTTCAGCCGAACAGCGACCCCGAATATATAAACTGTATGTCAGAATATCTTGAATGTAATCATCGCTGGTGCGTTGTTGATACTCCGGAGCTTGTTGATTCTCTTTACGATTCTGTAATTGCAAGGGGTCTCCCCGGAATGGCTGATGTTGATGCCTCTATGCTTATATTCTGCCGTGAAATAAAAAAATATGGTACAGTTGCACTTTCCGGAGAATGTGCTGATGAGCTTTTCGGAGGATATCCGTGGTATCGTGATAAGGATATACGAATGACTGACGGCTTTCCGTGGGCTCAGAGTACGGAATACAGAAGCAGATTTATCTGTGATTATTACCGTGAAAAAATTGACTGTATGGATTATGTATATTCGGCATATCGTAAAACTGCTGATTATGCAATGAAGCTTGATTCAGACAGTCCTCTTGAAAGACGTATGAAAGAAATGACTCAGCTTAATTTTGACTGGTTTATGCAGAATCTTCTTGACCGTAAGGACAGAATGAGTATGTACAGCGGACTGGAAGTGCGTGTACCTTTCTGTGATTACAGAATTGCTGAATATATGTATAATGTAAAATGGGAATACAAGGACTATCAGGGCAGAGAAAAGGGTCTTTTGCGTGAAGCTATGAAGGATTTTCTTCCGGAAAAGGTTCTTTACCGCAAGAAAAGTCCGTATCCCAAAACACATAATCCGAATTTTCTAAGTGCAGTTACTGAAAGACTTCGCAGTATAATTGATTCTCCGGATTGCCGTGTTACCGGAATTGTAAAGCGTGAGGAGCTTGAAAGGCTTCTTCGTCATGAGGATAACATTCAGTGGTATGGTCAGCTTATGAATTTACCGCAGATTATTGCATATTTCATACAGCTTGATTACTGGCTGAGAAAATTCAATATCAGACTTTTATAAAATACGGGCGGACAATGTTCGCCTGTTTTTTTTGTTTGTTGTGATAATGCACATAATAATCAGGCTGTTTTTTCACAATTTGTATAAAATAATCCTTGACAAAAATAAAACACTATGCTAAAATGAATGTAGATTCAGAAATGAATTGAAATTCATTTTAGAAAAAAGGTGTAGCTTTGAGATATGTAAGTGAAGAAAAACAGCAGAATATATTAAATTCTGCTACTGAAATTTTCGCCGAAAAAGGCTATTATCAGACATCAATCCAGAATATCACTCAGAAAGCCGGAGTCTCAACCGGAACATTCTATATATACTATAAAACTAAGGAAGATGTTCTTCTTTCAATTTATCAACAGTTTTTTGAATGTCTGGATAGTATGATAGAAAAAAAAATGTCTGAAAAATATTCGGACAGCGTTGAAAAATTAATTGTATGTACTGCTGATATTGTAAGCTTTTATGCTTCAAATCCCGACCTGTCATTAATCCTCCTCACCAAAACTATAGGAATGAGCAAAATCTCAGAAGATGAATACTATAAAGTATTCAATCATATATGCAGTATCTTTATGGAAATCATTTCCGGAATAGATTCAAATGAATTTGATGATGTCTATATTTCATCAGTTGCCTATGTCCAGATTCTTAACGGACTTACTGCACAATGGATAGTTTATTCTTCGGACAGAACTCTTGAGGACTTAATCTATACAATTATTAAGTATAATTTTAATGCACTGAAAATAAAGGCAGACAGCCAGTATATAAAAAAGCATATTTCAGATGAAATATTGCGGAAAGAAAAGGAGTGTTAATCATGAAAAAACGTATAAAAGGTTTTACCCTTGTTGAGCTTATCGTTGTAATTGCAATTATAGGAGTTCTTGCATCAATACTTGTTCCCAGTATGCTCGGATATGTAAAGAGGTCTCATCAGACGGCAGCAAATCAGAATGCAAGAGCTATTTTCAATCAGCTTTCACTAAGTGCCATTGACCTTGATGAAGCCGGTATTGTCATGGGAAACAACGGAAATTTTACTTTAAGTGATGTAAATGTTACAGGTGATGAAGGGGATTGCGTTAACCTCAGAACATGGCTTTCAAGCGGAAGCTTTTCATCATCACAGCAAGACCTTATGAGCAATCAGCTTGAAGGATACGTTGATATTATCTACAGGGGCGGTTATCCCTATGCAGTTGCATGGTCAAAAGAAAAGAACAGCAAAGCTATTATAGGCAGATATCCCGAGGGAATTACTCTTAACAGCAATACCACATGGTCAAACTGGGACAGAAATATCGACGTCTGATATTATTTTTCAGACGGCGGTAAGGTTTGCCTTTGTCTTTCAGATGTGATTGTGTGCAGATAAATACCCTCCCTCCGGAAAAAATATTTGCATGAATTTTATAGTAGCAGAGAAATCCCCCGCCTTTTCAGGGCGGGGGAATTAAAAAGTTAATCTGAATATTCAGCAGAGGCGACCCTTACGGTCGTCTGAATTTTTTT
>JAQXFT010000097.1 GCA_029005335.1 Oscillospiraceae bacterium | reverse complement strand
AAAAAATCACTCCTTTTTGAATTTTTTTGTATATTTTTAAAGGCTTCTGATATATAGTGATTTTAACAGGCAAAAAAGACGAACTTTTCTGAAATTTTTTTGAAAAAATTTTCGGGCGGAAATAAAAATTTCCGCCCGTTGCGATATTATTCTTCAACAGCCTTTATGATAGCCTCTGTCATATTTGTTTTTTCCCATGCAACGCCCAAATCCTCACGTCCGAAATGTCCGTATGCGGCAAGCTGTCTGTACTGAGGCTTTCTCAGGTCAAGCATTTTGATGATAGATTCCGGTCTCAGGTCGAATACTTTTTCCACAGCTTCTGAGAGCTTTTCATCAGATACTTTTCCTGTGCCGAAGGTGTCAACAAGTATGGAAACAGGTCTGGCAACTCCGATAGCATATGCAAGCTGAACCTCGCATTTTTCAGCAAGACCGGAAGCAACTATATTTTTAGCGATATATCTTGCGGCATATGCTGCGGAACGGTCAACTTTGGTCGGGTCTTTTCCGGAGAATGCACCGCCCCCGTGACGTGAGTATCCGCCATAGGTATCAACGATAATTTTTCTTCCTGTAAGACCGCTGTCGCCCTGAGGGCCTCCGATAACGAATCTTCCTGTAGGGTTGATATAGTACTTTGTATTTTCGTCAAGCAGATTAGCAGGAATAACAGGCTTTATAACATATTCGATTATATCGTCACGGATTTTGTCAAGTGTAATATCAGGGGCGTGCTGTGATGAAATTACAACAGCATCGATTCTTTTTGGTTTGCCGTCATCATATTCAACGGTAACCTGAGATTTTCCGTCGGGACGCAGATAGCGGAGAGTACCGTTTTTGCGAACCTCAGTAAGCTTCATTGAAAGCTTGTGTGCAAGTGAAACAGGCATAGGCATAAGCTCAGGAGTTTCGTTGCAGGCATATCCGAACATAATTCCCTGGTCGCCGGCACCGGTAGCAAATTCTGATTCTGAATTTTCGTTTCTGTATTCGAGAGCCTCATCGACACCCATAGCAATATCGGCTGACTGTTCATCAATAGAAGTAAGTACAGAGCAGGTATGACCGTCGAATCCGAATTTGGCACGGTCATAGCCGATATTTACTACAACCTGACGGGCAATTTTAGGAATATCAACTTTAGCAGAAGTAGAGATTTCACCCATGCAGAGAATCATGCCTGTAGTAACAGCAGTTTCGCAGGCAACACGGGCATTTTTATCCTGTTCAAGGATAGCGTCAAGGACAGCATCGGAAATCTGGTCGCAGATTTTGTCGGGGTGACCTTCTGTAACCGATTCCGAAGTAAATAAAATTTTAGACATTAAAAAACCTCCGTAAAAAAATTTTTTCTGACTTTATCATAAAAAAAAGCATACTCTTCCGGTATGCCTGACGATTTTATAAAAAATCCTCATCTTCCGGATAAACCGCAGGAATTAGCACCTTTTCTGAATATGGATATATTCAATAGGTTGCCGGGCTTCACAGAACCTGTTTTCTCAGCCACTCTTGATAAGGTCATGTAAACATTATACACTATATATATAATTTTGTCAATAGAAATCGTAAATTATTTTTTCAGGTTTTTTGGTGGGGAATCCATGTCGGAAAAAATTTAAAAAATGCTGTTTACAAGTATGATTTTTTATGATATAATAAATTCTGGATTGTTGGAAATGATATGATTTTTTTGAGAAAGGAAGTTTTTTACATATGAGTACCAATAAAGGCGGAAGCCATAAAAGTAACTCCGATAAAAGGCGTCGTAAGGGAAAATTGAGATATGACAGGGTTATTTCCGTAGGTGTATTGTTTTTAGTGCTTATTGTAATGCTTGTTTCATGTATTAAGGGCTGTTCGGATAATGAATCCTCTGTGGCAAGTCCGGAGAGTTCCCGGTCAGAATCAGAAGTTGTTGAAGATTCTGAGGTTGCAGAGTCTTCCGGTGAAGAATCGTCATCAGAACCTGCTACAGAGAATACGGATTCTACTTCTTTGAAGCTTGAATACTCTGATGTTAATAAGGGCGATTTGATTCTTGTGAATAAAACCTATGAATATAAGTTTGATGAGGAACTTGACATCATTGATATATACAGTCACAGAAATGATTATTACAGTGTTTCATATAATAATATCATGCTTGAATCGAATGTTCTGAATCAGCTTAATGCAATGATGGAGGCTTATTATAAGGCAACTGAAAATACTGATATACGTGTAATAGAAGCATATCGTCAGAAGGAAGGCGGACAGGATACAAAGGTTACTGACAGCAGAAACAATATTTATTCCGAATACAATACTGCAAGAACCTTTGAGCTTGGTTCGTTTCCGAAAAACGGAAGCTCATACTATCTTCTTGATGAAGGGGTATATTCATGGATTTATGAAAACTGCAAGAATTATGGATTTATACTCAGATATCCTGTAAGCAAGGATTTGATAACAGGTATGCCGTCGAGTACATATACATTCAGATATGTAGGTGTTCCGCATGCAATATATATTTCACAGAATAATCTGACGCTTGAGGAGTATATAGAAAGTATAAAAGCCTATACTAAGGATAAGCCCCTTAAAGTGACGGACGGAACAAAAAACTATGATATTTATTATGTTCAGGCAAATGTTGAAAATACTACAGAAGTAATCGTTCCTTCCGGCGGAGCATATACTATATCGGGAAACAATGTGGACGGCTTTATAGTTACGGTAACACTGAATTAAAAAATTTTTTGGGAGTATTCTGAAACGTGAAAAAATCACTTATTTTATCTCTTGTTACAGGAATAATGATGTCAGTGCTTGTATCATGCGGAAGTGACAGCAATGACGGAAGCGGTGAGATGTTTGATGCCTCTCTTTATAAAAATCCTCAGAGTCTTGACCCTCAGATTGCGTGTGATGTATCATCAAGAACAGTAATTTCAAATATGTTCAGCGGACTACTTGCCCTTGATTCAGAAGGTGCTATAGTCAATGACAATGCGGAAAGCTATGAAATTTCTGATAACGGTCTTACTTACAGATTCAGGCTTCGCCGGGATAATTACTGGTTCTGCGATTTGAACGGAGATGAGGATTACAGTGAGGGGGAATATTTTCCGGTTACGGCAAATGACTATGTTTTTGCATTCCGGAGATTATTCAATCCTGATACGAAATCGGAGCTTGCCGGAAATTTTATCTGCATAAAGAACAGCGAAAAAGTTCTCAGTGGAAAACTTGCTCCGGAAGAAACAGGCGTATATGCTGAGGACGACTATACACTTGTATTTTCACTGGAACATTCCAGTGCGGATTTTTTAAAGCTTCTTACGACGACTCCGGCACTGCCATGCAATGAGGAATTTTTTTACAGTACAAAGGGCAGATACGGACTTGATGAGGATTCAGTAATATCAAACGGAGCATTTTTTATGCGTCAGTGGTTTTATGACCCCTACGGGAATCACAATATACTGTATATGAAACGCAACAGCGTAAACAGTCAGTATGATAAGGTTTATCCGTCTTATCTCAGCTTCAGTATAGAGGATTCACAGGAGGATATAAATTCTGAATTTATTTCGAGTGATTTGGATTGTATCAGCACGCTTGCATTTGATAACAAGTTCAATAAAAGAAAGTATTCGTATGATTCATACCGTTCCATAACTCTCGGACTGATATTCAATCCTGATGACCCTGTATATTCCAATCTGAATCTCAGAAAAGCTCTTGCATACGGAATCAACAGGGAATCCGCCAAAGAAAAAATTGACAGTGATGTCGAAATGGCAGGAGGTTTAATCGCTCCGGCAATAACGCTTCTCGGAAGAAGCTACAGGGAGCTTTCAGCAGATGATACTTTATCAGTATATGATGAAAGCAAGGCTCTTGAATATTTCAATAATGCAAAATCTGAGCTTAAACGTGAAGCCTTTGACCCTGTAAAAATTCTTGTATGCAATGAAAGTGTAAATCCCGATGAGCTTCACATACTTTCACAGCAGTGGAGTGATTTGCTCGGAATATATATCGGCATTGAAGAAGTTACAGAATCTGATTTCTATTCACGTCTTGACAGCGGAGATTATTCGATAGCACTTTATCCGGTTACGGCAGACTATAACAGCGGAATATCATTCCTTTATCAGTTTTCATCGAATCCGTATTTTGATATAAAAAGCGATACAAAGCAGTCAATAACAGACCTGTCATATATCGCCAATGCACAGGATTATGTAAGTGCATTTTCGGATACAGAAAGGGATATTCTTAATCAGTACTGTTATATTCCGGTATTCTATAAAAATACCTATCTTGTAATGAAATCCGAAAACACGGATATTTTATACGAACCTTTTTCACAGGCAGTAAATTTCCAGTATGCGAAAAACTTTGATTAAATTTTAAGGGCGGAATTTTGTTTTCCGCCCGTTTTGTTTATACAATAAAATTTTATCAGTTCAGCAGGGGGTCGAATGGTTCAAGCTTAATTCCTCCACCTGCTCCGCATTTGTAGGAATATGAAATCATATCATTTCCGTTATAGTATATTGAGTTTTTCTGTATCAGGGAATAGGGATATTCTTCTGTTCCGTTTTCAGCAAGATTATTGAGAATTTCCAAAGCATATTCAGCTTTTT
>JAQXFT010000096.1 GCA_029005335.1 Oscillospiraceae bacterium | reverse complement strand
TACAGACTGAAGAATCACCCTGACCGTGAAAAATTCTGTGACAGAAAGAGAAAGGAACTGATGAAGGTATGGTAAAAAAGGAGGTATATCTCAGCGAATCTGATAAGGTGCTTTTTTTCAATATCTGGGTGATGATATTCTTCCGTCTGCTGTGCTGAAAAGGGTGATATATGCGGTTCTGTGCTATATTCTGATAGCAATGATGCAATCGGTAATATCATATTTCTGCTCTGTTCAGAGTACTATGCTGATGCTTGAATCGTCCAACAATCTTAAACTGAAGCTTATAAAAAAAATTTTTATCAGAACAGGAGATTTTTTCACTCAGAACAGCCGTGGTGAATTATACCAGAATGTTGAATCGGATTCCGCACAGTTCTGCGAGTTTGTTATCAATAATATTATTTCAATTTTTGTAACGATAGTGAACCTTCTGGTCGCAATCGTCTTTTTGCTTTTTCTGGACTGGAAGCTTATGCTGATAATACTTGCTGTTCAGCCCATAATTTTTATCTTTCAGATGCTTATGACGCCAGAAATCATAAGGATAAGCAAAAAAACAAGAGATATTTCCGCAGATTATGTGACGCTCTCTCAGGAAGTTCTGAGTAATCCGATAGAGCTGATACTTTCCGGCTATAAGGAAAATATGGTCAGCAGGCTTGTACAGGTGATGAGAAAGTATCTTGATATTACAAGGCAAAGCGTTGTTATAAATATGTTCAGTGCCAATGCAGGAGAATTTCTCAGTTCGATTACCCTTTGTGCGGTAATAGCCTACAGCGGTATAAATATCATATCGGGAAATATGAGTGTGGGCGAGCTTGTGGTTTTTATTACCTATGCCCAGAAAATTGTTTCCGGTATTTCTTCACTTGTTGATTTTTCTATTGATATGTCTGAAATAGAGCCAATCTATGACAGAATAAAAGAACAGCTTTCCTATGAGCCTCCTGAAAAGCTGGAGAATCCGGTATTTTCGGAAACTCCTGAAATATGTGTTGAAGCAGTGGATTTTTCCTATGACAGCAAGGTTAAAATATATAATAATTTTGATTATGTCTTCCATTATGGAAAAAAGTATGAGCTTCTTTTCGGCTTATGGTCTCCGGATTCCGGCAGGATAACTATTGATGAAAGAGACTGTTCTGAGCTTGAATATGATGATTTGAGCAGTATTATTACATATGTGTCTTCAACGCCGATAATAATTCATGATACTCTGTATAATAATCTTACCATGTATGATAAAAATATCAGTGAGGATATGATATGGGAGGTTCTGAAAAAAGTAGAGCTTGAGGAGCTGTTTTCGGATAATGAGGATAAGCTGAATACTATAATCGGAGATAATGGCATTACGTTATCCTCCGGTCAGCGTCAGAGACTTTCACTTGCAAGGACAATGCTTATCGGAAGAAGGATAATAATACTGGACGAGCCTACCTCGGCACTTGATGAAGCAACTACAGAGCTTATCACAAAGCTGCTTTATGAAGAATTTAACGACAAAACCCTGATAATTATTTCGCATAATAAATCAGTGCTTAAAAACTGTGACAGGATACTTAAAATCGAAAAAGGAAAAGTTATGGAGGTAGAATGAAAAATAAAATTCTATGAGCGAATATGTTATTTCATTAAGGAATATTGTAAAGAAGTATTATATCGGTCAGCCGAATGAACTGGAAATACTTCACAACATCTCCATAGATTTTAATTATGGTGAATTTGTTTCAATCGTGGGAGAATCCGGTTCAGGAAAATCAACGCTGATGAATATAATCGGTATGCTTGACAAGCCGACAAGCGGTGAATACATCTTCAGGGGCGAGAATGTTGCGGATTACAGTTCTGCAAGGTTCAGTCAGATACGTTCAAAGGATATAGGCTTCGTCTTTCAGAACAATAATCTTATACAGCGGAATACAGCCCTGAAAAATGTTGAACTGCCTATGATGTATGCAGGTGTCAGAAGAGCAGAACGGCGGGAACGTGCCGAAATGCTTCTGGAAATGGTCGGAATGCAGGACAGATGTCTGCACAGACCTAATGAGCTGTCCGGAGGTCAGAATCAGCGTGTGGCGATTGCAAGGGCTATGGCAAATGACCCGTCAATAATACTTGCTGATGAACCTACAGGCGCTCTTGACAGCAAAACAAGTCAGACTGTAATGGAAATATTTCATTACCTTCATCGGGAAAAGAAAAAAACCATAATACTTATAACACATAATCCCAGTCTTGCTGAGGAAACTCAGCGTATAATCTCAATAAAAGACGGATATATTATTGCTGATGAAAAATGTAACAGCTGAGCCAGACCGCAGAAAAAAGGTTTTATTTGATAGAAGGAATTTGTATGATGAAAAAAACAATTTTGTTATTAGCCTGTCTGGTTCTTTCAATGACGGGGTGCAGTGAAAAAATCAATACTGCTGAGGTTGCCCTGTTGACCGAAAAAGAAATTATAAAGCAGTATACTGCTGACGGTACAATAAGCTCCGAGAGCGAGAATGTATCTGTAACAGTCGGTTTCTCTGATGTCAGGGTCTCGGAAGTAAGCGTCAGTATTGGAGACATAGTAAAAAAAGGCGATAAAATATGTGAATTTGACAGTACGGGTGTGCGTGCGGAAATTGATGAGCTTACAGATTCCATTGATGTGGACAGTAAAAAAAGAGAAGCCGACCTGAACTATTACAAATCAGCCATTGAATATGCCGAGACCAGCCGTACAAATGTTATAAATCTCTTTAC
>JAQXFT010000095.1 GCA_029005335.1 Oscillospiraceae bacterium | reverse complement strand
TTCAAGACCTGCTGACCACGTCGGAATCGTTGAGAAAGTTTCCGGAAATACTCTTACTGTAATCGAGGGCAATAACGGTAATTATCCTAACGACCGTGTACGCAGGCGTGAAATCAGTTCCGCAAGCTCGCTGATATTCGGATACGCACGCCCGAAATACCCCGTTAAAAGCTCTGCAAACAGCTCTGACATCAATATATCACTTTCGACTGTCCGCAATGGCGATTCCGGAAACGCTGTAAAGATTCTTCAGGCTTTCCTTGTTGCCTATGAATACAGTATCGGAATATCAGGCATTGACGGGGATTTCGGCTCTGATACTGAATCTGCTGTTAAACAGTTTCAGAAAAATTCCGGAATATCCGCTGACGGAATCGTCGGAGAAAATACATGGTCTGAACTGCTTAAATAAATACAAAAAAGTCCCTGTTTTCAGGGACTTTTTTAATTCAAGGAGGTATATTTTATGAAAAGCTTTATCCCGTGGATTGGCGGTAAAAGTCTGCTCGCCAAGAAAATCACATCACTTTTTCCGGAGGACACTGAACGCTATATCGAAGTTTTCGGCGGAGGCGGTTCAGTGCTTTTCTACAAGAAAAATCACGCCAAACTGGAAGTTTACAATGACCTTAACAACAATCTTGTAAATCTTTTCAGATGTGCAAAGTATCACCGTGAGGAGCTTCAGCGTGAAATATCCAGATATTTCAATTCAAGGGAAATGTTTGAGAACATTAAAGAAAGAATGAAAATGCGTGGATTTACTGATATTCAGCGTGCGGGAATGTTCTATATTCAAATAAAAATTTCCTACGGTTCGGATACAAGAACATTCGGCTGTAACAGCAAAAATATATCGGCAGATTATCTTGAAAAGGTTGAAAAACGTCTTAAAAAGGTCGTTATTGAGAACAAAGATTTTGAAAATCTGATTAAGGTCTATGACCGTCCGAAAGCGTTGTTTTACTGCGACCCGCCGTATCACAGAACCGAAAATTACTATGATGCAGAGTTTTCGGAAGCCGACTACAAGCGTTTAAAAAGCTGTTTAGACGGCATTAAGGGACGTTTTATACTGTCTTACAATGATGATGAATATATCCGCAGTTTGTATAAATATTATGAAATTATCCCTATTGAACGTCAGAACAATCTTTCATCAGGCATTTACAAGGAGCTTATAATAAAGAATTTCTGATATATTTTTTTTAGAGCAATAATAACGTATATAGTTGGATTGCTGTAAAATAAATATATATCGTAACATTATATTAATTGTCACAACAGCACTAATAAGGCAGAAAACATTCCGAAAAGTTTGGTGGTTAGTGTGACTTGATGTTTCTCCCGAACAGAGTTATACTGTGTGTGCAATCAGGAAAACCACAGTTTTTGGAGGAAAATCAATGAAAAATCAGACATTCGGAGTTGAAATTGAACTCACAGGCTTAACAAGAAAGAAGGCTTCCGAAATTATAGCGGATTATTTCGGAACAGAAAGCTTTTACGTCGGAACACATTACAATACATACGGTGCAAAGGACGGAAAGGGCAGAATCTGGAAGGCAATGAGCGACAGCAGTATTCATATTGAAGGCGGTCAGGCAGTTGAAATTGTAACACCGGTTCTTAGATATGAAGATATTGAGGATTTACAGGAAATCGTAAGACAGCTCAGACATAAAGGTGCAATTGCAAACAGTTCCTGCGGAATTCATATTCACATCGGAGCGGAAAAGCATACCGCAAAAACACTTTCAAATCTGGTAAACATAATGACAAGCAAACAGGATTTGATTTACAAGGCACTGGATATAAATTCATCAAGACAGTCAAATTACTGCCGTAAACTTGAAACCGAATTAAGCCGAAAAATCAAAGAAATCAAACCAAAAACGCTTGATAAAATGGCAGATATATGGTATGATGGTTACTGCGGAAGCCGGAACGCTCATTATAATCCGAGCAGATACCACGGACTGAACCTGCACAGCGTATTTACCAAAGGAACAGTTGAATTCAGACTTTTTAACGGAACAACTCATGCCGGAAAAATCAAGGCTTATATACAATTCTGCCTTGCAGTAAATCATCAGGCACTGACCCAGAAGTCTGCATCGGCAAGAGTTACCGAAACAACAAATCCGAAATATACTTTCAGAACGTGGCTTTTAAGACTCGGACTTATC
>JAQXFT010000094.1 GCA_029005335.1 Oscillospiraceae bacterium | reverse complement strand
ATATACGGTGAACAGCGGAGTAAATATCAGGATTATTCCGTACACTCAGCTCAACCTTCTGTAATTTATATTTCATATATCCGATACTGTGAAGCCTTTCCGGTGCCGGATACCAAGAGGTGATAAAATGATTTATGCTATTATAATTGGCTCTGCCATTGCCATTGTTTTGGTTATGACTGACGGTCTGAAAGGCTTGACGAGTAACAGAACCAGAAATGATAGATTCTCGAGATTTAATGACAAAAGCCTTGACGATAAAGGGATTCATTACATTAAGGAAAAAGCAATCAACCGTGAACGTGTTTCAAGATTAGATGCAGAGAAACAGGATCTTTACGCTGCGGCTCAATGTATTTATATTCTGTTGAACAGAGGCAGAATGGCACCTAATAAAGGCGATATTCCGACTCCGACAGACAGTCCGTCATATGAATTTACTGCACTCCTGCGAAGTGCTTTGAATCCGGATATTGCTGAAGTTCCTGATTGTGCTGTAATCAAGAGAAAGCTGAAATCTATAATGAAAGGGGAGAATACATCTGAATCAAATACTTGTGGAAATGGAATAACTCAAAAGCAGACATATAGTTCCGGAAAATGTACTGATTCCAGTAATTCTCGTAATAAGCAACGTCGGATTTCCGGGAGAAATTCTTCAGACAGACCGTTTTATCCTAAGGGACACTTTTAGGATTATTTCAGATATATCGTAGACGAAATACAGATGAATTTCGCATGTATTACTATGGAGATGACATGAGTGATTTGTTCCATGCCCCTGATAGTATATACAATTTTTCCCGACCAATCGTTAATTCGCTGATATAAAAAAGGAGATGGATATATATATGAACACACAGAAAAATTATTTTATAAATCTTTCCAACCACCCTTCAAAAGGCTGGAATAGCAAACAATTACAGTGTGCATTTGATATGGCACCCAATACTGAAATCATTGACATTGGATTCCCATCAGTCGATAGCAAAGCGGATGAAAATGAAATCAAAGAGCTTTCAGCAAAGCTTGTCAATACGATTGTTGCATACAATCCTATAGCAGTTATGTGTCAGGGCGAATTCGGCTTAACATATTGTATTGTAACTATGCTGAAGGAGAAAAATATTAAGGTGGTATATAGCTGTTCAGAGCGAAAAACAATCGAAAAGCAGACAGATGCCGGAACAGAGAAAGTGTCTGTATTCAGCTTTGTGCGATTCAGAAACTATTAGCAAATAATTTATAAAGTTTCAGTAACCTATTGAAAATCATAAAAGCATATGCTATAATACATATATGCAGATTAACATATAATAATTTATTGTGTAGTTTGCACATATAAACTGATTTCTTTTTAGCAACTATTACATATAGGGGAGGGATATATTTGTCCAGCTTAATTCTGACCAACATCAGCCGACTCAACGCTGATACTGCGTTCAGCAGTTACAATACCGAAGATATGGGAAAAATCAAAGGCAGATACACAAATGAAGCACCTGTAAAATATCTTTTAAATACTGTGTATAAAAATGTTCCTGAGACTGAGTGTACTATTATAGCCATAACAACACGTGAAGCCGAGGAAGCATTTACAGCTTTTCGTAAAACCATACGAAGATTCTGCAACAGAAAAGGCTATAAGGGACTTAACATTGAGAAGGTAACTTTTGAAGAGAGACGGTTTGGTTCAGTCATTTCAAAGATTGCAAAGGCTGCAAAAAACGATGATAAAGTATTTATTGACACAACCGGTGGATTCAGGGATTCGGTTTACCTTTTAATGGCTGTTGTCCGAATACTTGAATATTCCGGAGTTAAACTTGAAAAGGCTGTTTACTCCATTTATAACAAGCATAATTCTCGTGAAAACAAAATTGTTGATATAACTGATACGTATAATATGTTCAATCTGATCAATGCAGCTGATAGTTTTACATCGTTAGGAAATTCTGACGAATTAGCACATTTCTTTTTGAACTGTGATAATTCCGATATTAAAAGAATCATCGATGTAATGAACAGGTTTTCCGATGAAGTTGCACTCTGCCGGACTTCAAAATTGGATGCTTTAATATCCGAACTGAATGAAGTACTGATTAACATACAGAACCTGGATACTGTTGATGAAAATGAAATATTATTCAAAAGCTTAACTGCTGTAATCAGAGAAAAATTCAGAATAGAAGACGAAGAAACGATAGATTACCCCGATGTAATCAGATGGTGCCTTGATAATAAGATGATTCAGCAAGCTGTTACAATCTATGTTGAGAAAATGCCTGAATACTTATTTAACAAAGGAATCGTTTCAGCGAATCCATTATTAATAGACATGGCAAGATTTCCAAAATCATTCGATAAGTACTATAACTTGCTGTATAATGGTTTCCTGAGGCAAGTCTCTTCCGTTACTCGTTCACCATATCCGATTGGAAATCTGCTGTTGAAACTTAAAGAAGAAAATCAGTCAGTGTATAAGGAACTTTGTAACATCAGCAATATAAACGACCTGAGCATTAAGAGTAAATTGACAGCTGACGAACGAAATGGTATACTCAACCTCATCCGAGTGAAAAACGTTATTTTTATGGGACCTACAAAAAAACGAACACCGGAAGATGTTGAACAACGCAAACAGAATACAAAATTGCGTGATTTCATTGGCACAGATATATTTGAAACCGGAGCTACTACTTCGGAAGCATTTGTAAATGGCTTGCTCAGTAACAAAGACTATCTGAAACTAATTCAGGGAGAATTTACTCCATATATTCCTAAAGTGTGGAACGGAGCGGATATTAATGTTATTGAGCATCTGGAAAGAGTGTTGTCTGAGAATAATAACATGTATTCAGTAAGCAAGAAAATTTCACTTGATGATATGAAAAAAATACTGATGGATCTTGTGTATGTCAAACGATACGTCAGAAATTCATTGAACCACGCAAGTGAAGAAAAACGTTTGGCTGATGAATATAATGAATACTTCAGTAACAACGGATACAGTGTTTCTTCCGAATTATCCGTCAAAGAAATTGAGGGAGTTATGCACAATGCTTTAAACCTTATCCAATCATTATCTATTTAACAGGAGGTACTTATGAAAAAATTTATTATGACAAGTCCGTATCAGCCACAGGGAAGACTCGGAAAGGGAATCTACAAGGCTGCTGATAATCAGCTTCTCTCTTATGAAGAACCTACCAGTTTCCCTATTATAGCAACCATCAACGGCTATGTGGAAAAAGACGAGGAAATCGAAATCATTACAATTGTTTCTGATTATGAGAATGCAGAATATAACTATGGATTACTCAAGGAAGAGATTGACGCACTCAGCCAGAAAAAAGGATTCAGGTATACTTTGAAGGAAGTGAGAGTCCCTTACAACAATGCTATTGACACTGAGCTTGATTTGTTCAGCAAATTAATCGATTGTACGGCAGATAATGATACTCTCTATGCTTGTATAACTTATGGTTCAAAGCCATTCCCGCTCATTCAGATAATGGCACTGAATTATGCATATCGCATTAAAAAGAACGTTAGCATTGGATGTATCGTATATGGTGCTATGAATCATAACAATGGTGCTATGGAGGTCTATGATATTACATCGCTTCTCTATATTGATGAAGCTGTCCGCCTTATGGCAGAACAGAAGATTGAAAATCCTACGAATATTATTAAAAATCTTCTGAAGTGAGGTGCAGTATGACTGTTGAAGAAAAAAAGAAAAAACTGAATGCTTTGATGATGGAATATTCGCAGTTAAAAGGAAATCTGGATAACAAAGGGAGATGCCGTAGTATAAAGAATGAAGTTGCTAATATTATATGGTCTCCGGATTTCTACAAATTGCTTAGATTAAAAGTCAGAAAAGCCATTGCGAATTATAATACCATGTATCAGCCAGATGATTTCATTACAGAGACATTTATGCGTTATGTAGAAAAGTATGATTACAATATAAACTCCAATTTCTATGCTTTCTTTTTAGATTATTTAAAATTTACTATAACTAATATGTTGCGTACAGAGCATCCGGAATGGATAATCGATAGAAGAATTGAAGATGAAGAAGGAAATGAAGTGGATTATATAAGTACAATTGTTGACCCAGAGGCAAACATTGAAACAATTGTGGATATCAATATGCTGTTCGGAGAACCCCTTTCTGAAGAAGAGGCGATAACCAGACAACGCTTTATAGAATACTTTTCCAAGATGATTCCATGCGTAATCCAATCTATGGAACACAGAGGAAACCGCAATGAATATTACCGTGCGTTTGCTTCTGATTTTTACATTGCTTCGTGTAAATCAAGTCTGTACTTACGATATGATATGAATGAAAAAGAAGCATTTTCAAATATGGATCTTGGCTTTGCAGACTTCACTCTTTCGGATATATGCAGAAGCTTTGCAAAAATCGAGAAGACTCCTTGCAGAGTGTATTCTGAAATCGGCGTATCCGGAGCAAACTATTCTAATGGGGAAATTGAAACACCATTCAGAAATGGAGTATATTCAAAATATTTTAAAGTTACAGATGGTTTGATTTCTCAAAGAAAAAAAAGTTTTTACAAGGATATCGGAATACTTGTGAGAGAGGAGAGCTAAACGGCATGATAACAGCAATTTATGACTGTCGAAGCAAGCAGGAATATATATACCGAACCAACAAGATTCGTGAAATCGCTGGTGCATCGAAGTTGCTGTCGAATGTATACAGCATACTCATTAATGAAACTGGCTTGAAAATCAATAACACGTGGAAAGAAGACACAATCAATAAAAAGCCGTTTAGAAAAGAGGAATTTCTTGAGAGTGGCTATGACGGAACTGTTATCTATGAAGGCGGTGGAAATCTGTATGTGCTTTTTAAAAATCAGGATACGTATGTAAAGGCAAACAGAGCTTTTTCACGTCTGGTTCTTGAAAGAACATATTCGATTAGTATTATTACTGCGTTTGTGGAAACAACTGATGACTTTAATGCGGATAGAGTGAACCTCTATCTGCAGAAAGAAAAATCAAAAAAACTTGGTGTGCATTCCGTTCTTTGTAATGTTCTCCCATTCACACAGACAGATAGAATGTCATTTATGCCTCTTTCAGCATTTGACACCAAAAGAGAAGTTAAGATTACCACAGAGGCTGAGCTGAAACGCAAAGCATATGATTCTTTATTTTCAAAAGATTACAGGCTCAGTACAGAAAACCTTGATTCACTTACTGAAGAAAAGGGCAAGGACAGTACACTGGCTGTTATTTATATTGATGGAAACGATATGGGTAATAAAATCAAAAAGTGTACCGAAGGAAAGAATGATTATTCTGAATGCGTCATGGCTCTGAGAGAATTTTCACTTCGCACCAATGAGTACTATGTGGACAGACCTATATCTGCCATCAAAAAGATGCTCCATTCTAAAAATGATGCCGAGGCGGATACTATCAAAAAAAATTATAAAAAGGCTCACAAATACAGACTGATTGTTGGTGGCGGTGATGAAATTACAATTATATGCCGAGGCTCTGATGCTATGGATATTGTAAAGGCTTACTTTAATGAATTGTCATGTACACCTGAATTATCACCTGGTATTCCAAATACTTCATGTGCAGGTATAGCATTATTTCATAGCCATGCTCCGTTTGCCGATGTATATAAGGTTGCTGAAAGCTGCTGCGAAATGGGAAAGAAAAAATCACATGAGCCTGGTAATAATGGAAACTATATAGATTTCCATTACTGCCATTCCGGTATTACAAATGAACTTGATGTGATTCGTGATGAACAGGAAGCAGATTATACATACAGACCATACAGCTTGCAGGATTTTAATGAATACGCAAGAATTGGAAGAATACTCCATAAAATCGGAAGAAGTAATGTCAAAAGCCTTGGAGATTCCGCAGTGAAGGGAATATCATACTACAGATTTGATATTGAAAGAGTGAAATCAAGAAATTATCCGGGGTTTAATGCACTTATTGATGAATATAAAAATAGTGATGAAAACAAAGACAGAGAAGAGAAGTTAATGCGAATTATATATGATGTATCCGTAGTATATGATTTGTGGTTCGGAGGTGAGGATAATGTACGGGATAAGGATTGAGCTTCAATCAAATCTTTGTGCCTCAAGCGGAGATGGATATGCAACAACAATTGATACTGATATTGTAACTGATAAATTGGGTATACCGTATATCCCGGCAAGAAGACTGAAAGGGTGTCTGAGAGATGCTGCCGTCTATATTTACGGGGAGAAGAGTGATATTGTTGACAAAATCTTTGGTATCTCCGGAGATGTATCCTCCGGTGCATTGAAAGTTGAAAATGCTAAAATTGAGGAGTATGAAACTTTCAGTAAAATGTGCATCGAAAATAAATTAACGGCAAATATGGTTACTGATTTATTCACAGATACATTCGCCTCAACAGCCGTTGAATCCAATGGTGCTGCAAAGGAAAATACGCTTCGGTTTCTGCGATATGTTTCAAAGAATAAAGCGTGGAATCCAGAAGAAAATCTTGTATTTCTTGCTGAAGCTGAAATTGATGACATATATTATAATGATTTAATGCGTATCTGCAAAGCCCTTCGTCACATCGGATATAGAAGAAATCGTGGGTTCGGCTGTGTAAGATGTTCAATTAAAAACGAAAATATAAATTTTAACCCATTCTCAATTCCATCAGATATTGATAAGAATAAGGACTATACAATCAAGTATATTGTCAAGCTTGATGAAAACGTTATGCTTCCTGCACAAACAGCAGATGAAACAATCGATTATATCAGTGGTCAGGCAGTCGCCGGTGCTTTTGCAGGAAAATATCTGAAGAATCATGAACCTGATGCAGCCTTTGATGAATTATTCCTTAGCGGTAATGTCAGATTTTCCAATCTTTATATTACAAATACCAAATATCAGAGTTTTTTACCGGTTCCTCAAATATTCGGGAAGACAAAGCAGAGCAACTGTATTATCGATTTGACAATATCTGAAAGAGGAACAGAAATCGTTAAGCCATTGAAAAGTGGCTACATCAATTCTGATTTGAAAGTGATGAACCCATTAACAGAACGTATCTATCATAATAATCTCAGCAATGCTGAAGGTGGCTTGTATGTTCAGAATTGTCTGCAAAGTGGTCAGCTTTTCAGAGGAACAATTTCAGGAAAAGGTTCTTATATCAGGATTATTCTTGAATTGCTGAAAGACGGAAAATTTTCATTTGGCAGAAGTAAAACTGCACAGTATTCAAGCTGTTCTCTTTTCGGACTTGATGTTGATACTACAGTTTCAAAGAAATTACATATACAAAAAGGCGATAAGATTGTATATTTGTTTGAATCGGACGTTATCATTCCGAATGAATATGCAGGGTGTTCAACAGATATCTCAAGTGTATGTGATACACTTGGAATAAAAGAAGATTATTTGACACAAGAGAGTGGTCTGAAATACAAAACGCTTTCAGGATATTTATCTGTTATGCGATTGCAGCGTTCGCATATCAGAGCAATTGCTGCAGGTAGTGCTATTGTTGTAAAATATCCGGAAGATACAGAAATTGATGAGATTTTATATGTTGGCGGTCGTCAGAGCGAAGGCTTTGGTAAAATAAGAGCGTTTAAGGCTGGCAAATTACCAGATGATGAAATCAGGATTCGGCGTGACAAAACTGTGGACAAAGTATATGGCAATGAAGACATGGAAAAAATGTTTGTTGAGATGAAAAAAGATGAAACAATGCGTAATACTGCTATATCCTATGCATTGGATAAGAAATCTTCCTTACTGAACGAATGGAACTCTGCATTTATCGGGCGTATAATTCTGATGTTGAAACAATCAGAATCAGAAATAGATTTCAAAAACAGAATTGCATCTATTAAGTCAAAGAGAAAACGTCAGATTGCTGACAGCTTTTTGAAAGATGCACTGAACAAATGGGAAAGTGACTCAAAGTATAAAGTGTGGGCAAAAAGGCAGGAATACTGGCTTATGATACTAACTCTTGCGAAATATTTCCATAAGTCAAAGAAAGGAGAAGCAACAAAATGAAAAGACATGTGTATTACAGAATTGAATTGATGCTTGCTGCTCCTTTGTCTATAGGAAATGGAAAAAATGAGGGAACAGATCACGATGTGATTCGTGGAAAGGACGGAAAACCATATATTCCGGCTTCTTCTATCGCAGGTGTTTTCAGGCATACCCTGGACTCAGATACAGAATTACAAAATAAAATGTTTGGCAATATTTCCGGAAACAATCCTAAAAGCAGCAAGGTGATTTTCTATGATGGTTTGCTGACAACCAAGGAATTTTCAACGACTCGTGATAGTGTCAAGCTTGAAAATAAAGTAGGTGTTAATGGTGCTAAATTTGATATGGAAGTTATCGAAACAGGAGCAAGATTCATTACCTTTATCGAAATAGCGGATCAGCCTGATGAAACAGACAATGCTGTGGATAAAATGATTGCCAGAGTAAAATCAGGTATATTACGTTTTGGAACAAAAACTTCGAGAGGGTACGGAAGGGTTGAAATTTCATCACTGAAAAAACGTGTATTCAACTTGGAAAACGAATCTGAAATGAATGACTGGCTTGATTTCAATACGTTTGATGAAAAATGCTGGAATCACTTAAATGAATATGCAGTTGCTGATAATCATGAGGGATACATCAGAATCACCTTACATATGATTCAAAGTGGTGCTGTTTCCATTCGGGAATATTCAACTGATGTAGGAAAGGACGGCAATAGTCTTCCTGATTACAAACATATTGCGTTGCATGATGGAACAAGCATCATACCCGGTACGTCATGGAGCGGTGCATTCAGAGCAAGATTCCTTGAATTTGCAGGAGAAGAAACAACAAACCACCTCTTTGGATATTTGGACAAAGAAAATAAGGACAACCTGACTGAAAAATCCCGAATCATCTTTTCAGAATCTGTTATTTCCCATAATTGTATAAAGGAAATGACAAGAAATTCAATTGACCGATTCAGTGCTGCAACTAAAGATACAGCACTTTATACTGAAAGAACATCATATAACGGTGAAACCACACTTGATATTCTGCTGAAGGACGATGTCTCAGCAGAAGAAAAGGCGATTCTGAGTGCCGTGATTCTTGATATACATTATGGATTCCTTGCAATTGGCGGATTAACAGCTGTAGGCAGAGGTATGTTTAAGATTAAAAGCATTATGGTAAATGGAAAAGAGAATATCGGTTTATTAAAACCTGAGACTGTATCACAATTATTGGAGGTGGAAGCATGAAAGAGTTTATTTGTGAACATGGAGTATCCACCGAATCTGATTTACAGGTATTAGCTGAGAAATATTTACATGATGGTTGTAGTGTGTATGCCGTTTATACGAATCACTTTTATTGTGGAACAGAACTGAATATAGATGCAAAACATCTTCTTGAGCTCAGAATATTCTCTGATGATGAAGAATTTAAAATCTCACGTTTAAATATTGGTTCTGATTTCACCTGGCGATATATCAATGATTCGGAGTATCAAAAGAAACTTGAGAATGAATCAGACGATTTCTTAAGCGTATTTGATAATCAAATCTATGACGAAGAACATTATCTCGATGTTGATAGCACTAAGTCAAAGGGCTGTTGTTATATTACAACAGGAGGCGGACCATATACTCTTCCTGTCGGGAATGCAGAGAAGGTTCATATCCGAAACTACCTCGATTACGATGAGCATGGTATTGTTATGATATCAGATTTCAGAATTGTCGGTTTTATTAAGAAAGGAGGCAACATTGATGGCGAAATGGATTAACGATTCCAGTGGGCTTAGATTTATCAATCCTTATAATTTTGTAAGTCTTGGTTCAGATGTGCAGAGAACAGAACCCACTGATGGTAAGTTGACCGGAAAAATTATTGTGCGTTTAATCGTAAAAACACCTCTCGCTATTCCTGATACAGAAAATGTTACAACTGATGCTATCAGTCATCAAACGTTTCCTTTTTTCAGAGTTGAAGGAAAGCCTGTTATTCCCGGAAGTCAGTTAAGAGGAATGATTCGCAGTGCTTACGAAACTCTTAGCAACAGCTGTTTCTCTGTTAATAATAACAATATCCTTTCTGCCAGACATACAAATCCTGCCAGGCCTGGATTAATTCAGTTTAAAGATGGAGCATGGCATTTGTATAAGGCAAAAGTCAATAATGACTATGGACAGAACATTAATAAAAATACTGATGTCCGACGAATGTGGTATACATTAAAGGCTGAAGAAGCCAAACGAAGGAAGGAAAATTTAAATTTATCGCAAAAAATAAAATGTAAAATTTTTATTAATACTAATGACGAGGAAGCTGAATGTGTGAATATTGAACAAGCTGTTACTGATTATCAGAATGTTATCGACCTTTATGATAATCAGAAAACAGGTAATAAATTATTCAAAGAATTGAAAAACCAGATTACATACGGCATCAGAAAAGACGGCAGATTGTATCCTGTATTTTATGAAACTGTTGAATACTGTGGAGAAACTTATGTTTATCTATCACCATCGCAGATAGGAAGATATGTGTTTAATAAAAAGCTTGACGACCTGCTTGGTACGCATGCATCATGTTCAAAACGTAAAGCTAAGCGAGATGATGGAGAAAAGAAAGAACCCGAACTTTGCAAAGCATGTTCATTATTTGGTATGATTTCCAGCACAACGCAGAGAGCTTATGCAAGTAAATTACGCTTTTCTGATGCTCAATCGACCTCATTCAATTCAATGGGATATGTAACACTAAAAGAACTTTCTTCTCCGAAAACAACATCTGTTGAATTTTATAGCAAGAGACCTGAAAATGCTCTTTATTGGACTTATGATTATAAGATTACCAAGAAAGAGATTGTGAAAAAGGATAAAAACGGCAGACAGCAAACACAAACTATTCCCCAAAGAGAAAAGTGCGATGTAATCATTCGGGGTCGTAAATATTATCTTCACAATCCTAATCTAAAACCAACTGACTATATGACTACTGACAGGACTAATAGAAATAGTACAATGGAGCTTTGCGATAGGAAAAGTCAGTTTACTTTTGACATTTTCTTTGAAAAAATCACAGAAGAGCAGTTGCGTGAGCTTATTTGGACAATCACCATTGGTGAAAACAACGAAGATAGTCTGCAGATGCATAAGCTTGGACATGGAAAACCTTTAGGCTTAGGCAGTGTAAAACTTGTTGTTGACGCAGTTCAAATTCGTTCGTTTGATGCTGATAATCGGACTTATAGTGTAGTATCCGAAGAGAAATCGAAGATTGATTCGTATATTTGCAGTAACCCGTTCTTCACGGAAGAGATGTCTGATAATGACAAAAAGGCCTTCACAGAATATATGCAGTTGACTAACTTTAATAGCTTTGCAGATGTTATCAGGAAAAAGAAAGCTGATATCTGTCCTCCGATTGCAGATGATGGAGGAGAAACGGCAAACTCTAAATCATCTCATCAGTGGTTTACTGCTAACCGTTCTATGGGTGAAAACGGAACATCAACAGCCTGGTCAGTGAAATACATATTACCAGTCGCAACCTCAAAAAATCCTACACTTCCTGCTTTGGTTAAAGTTGACGACGAAAATTCATGCAATAAGTCGGGGAAGAATAAAAACTATAAGAAATAATAATAGATACCACAGAAAATTTCAAAATGTTGATTATATCATATCTCCTTCTTTTACTCATTAAAAAAACCTGACTGTTATAGTTGCCCCGTTTGACAATAGAAATTAAATATGATATAATAAAAAGCATGAATAAAAGTAAAGATTTAAGAGAAGCAACAATAGCATATAAAAAGTCTGGAAATTCACGGAAAGGCGGTTCTGTTTACCGTACTCAGGAAAGTTCAGGCGGATTTTTCAATCAAATAAAAGTTAAAAAGGGAAGATAATAAAATGATATACCAGACAGACATATATACAGACAAGGCAAATATATCTGATGTTTATTCAGAAATGGCGGTGAAGATTCACGGAGCTGTAATGAAAGCAATTCCTCAGGATTACAGCCGGAAAATGCATACACCGTCATATCACCCTTTTTCAATATTTGTTGTACCGATTGAAAACGATTTTATAATAAGAGTGTCGGCATTATGCGACGAGGCAAAAATAATTCCTGAAACGCTTGCGAGAAAAAAGTCATTAAGAATCTACGGAATGAAAAATCCGCTTAAAATACTGAAATCCGAATCAGCCAAACCACTTGACGCTGAAAAAGCTTATAATTATATCAGCAGAAAAGGCTGTGTAATAACTTTTATTACTCCCGCAACCATAAAAACAAAAGGACGGTTTTCGGCTACTCCGGATATATTTGCATACTTTTATTCAACTGTATGCAAATACAACGAATTTGAAAAGGAAGAAATATCCTATGACGAATTTAAAGAAGCTTTTTCCTGTGCGGTTCTGGAGGAATATCAGCTTGGCAGTGTGAAATATAATGTAAGCGGTAATATTATCAGCGGTATGACCGGTTACTGCCGTATATTGTTTCCGAAAGATGAAGAGCAGAATATTCTTCTCAGAAAAGTTATTGCCTATGCATCATACAGCGGAATCGGAGGAAAAACAAGTATGGGTATGGGCGGAATTGTAGTTCAGGATATACAGTAATAATAAAACTTAATATAATAAAAAAGTCCCGTTTACGATAAAAAGTAAACGGGATTTTTTTCTGCAAACACCTTGCGGTGAGGGGGGTCTGTAAAACTTCGTTGGTGTTGCTCTCTGCGTATATGGTGTATATTAGTTTCAAACACCTTACGGTGAGGGGAGTCTATAAAACGGCAGGTTTTTCGTCGTTTTTCGACCCTCGGGTATTGATTTTTGTCATTTTTGAAGTAATTTTCACAAAACTATCACAATTTGTTACAGCCCCCCGAAAATCTCAATCACCTTACGATGTAAGTTTATTATAGCATACATTTATGTATTTGTAAAGAGCTTTTGAAAATTTTTTCAAAAAAATTTTTTTCTGTCACATAAATTCACTGCTATAAATGAGCATTTCAACAACAAATTCGTGAAAATGCACAAAACCAATTCAGCAGGCT
>JAQXFT010000093.1 GCA_029005335.1 Oscillospiraceae bacterium | reverse complement strand
CCGTATTCTATCTCTTTTTTTGCATCATCAAGGCTTTCCCAGAGCGGTTCACGAAGATTAGGGTCAAATGATATTAACGCTCCGCTTTCAATCGCTGTATCTATGGCAAATCTTGTAGCTTTACGGACTCCCTCATGTGTTGATGAAAGTGTTCCGAAATGAAATATCTTTGAATTTTTTATAATATCAGTATTTACTTCAGATTTTTTCAGCATCATATCTGCTCCGGGATTGCGTACAAAGCTGAACTCTCTTTCACCGCCTGCAAGCGTATGTACAAATGCAAGAGTGGTAGGAACATTTTTATCCATAATAAGTCCGTCAGTGCATATTCCGACACTTTTTATAGCATTGGAAAGCTGTCTTCCGAACATATCATCGCCGACTTTGCCGATAAAAGCAGTTTTCTTTCCAAGCTTTGAGAGCATTGCAAGCACATTGCAGGGAGCTCCGCCCGGATTGGCTTCAAACAAAGGATTTCCGCTGATGCTTGAACCGTTTTCGGTAAAATCTATCAGCAGTTCACCCAGTGCGGTAACATCAATTTTTTTCATTTCAGTTCACCTCATTCAATCGTATAATCATAGGTTGTCAGATTTGCATTAAGCGTGAGAGAATATTCACCGAAAGTTCTTGTAATAGTCAGCATATCGCCCTCTGATACTACTTTTATATTTCCATCAAGCGAAAATGCAGGGTGAGTATTTCTGAGTATCATAAGCTCTTTCAGTTCTTTTACTATTGGACGGCTTTGCTCCTGCTCAACTTCCTCCATAGAATAATAGTGACGGTTTATGTCACGTCCGTTTTTCGTTTTTTCCATTAACGCCACATCATTGCTGCCTGCAAGCATACCAACATAATATACCTGCGGAATACCAGGAGCAAAAAACTGTATCGCACGGGCAAGCAGATATGCTTTGTCATTGTTTCCAAGTGCTGAATAATATGTTGTATTTACCTGATAAATATCAAGATTGTTATAAGCCTCGGAACTGTATATTTTTTTCACATTTGCTCCCTGACTGTACATCTGTTCCTTTACAGTTTCAATTTCTTCATCAGGAAGAAGATTTTTAACATCAACAATACCAATACCATCATGAGTATCAAGTGTTGTAAACTGTTTCATCGGACACATTTCAAGCCAGTTTTTAAGATATTGTCCGTCATGATTATAAAGTGCATGAAGAGTCAGTACAGGCAGTGCAAAATCATATATCCAGAATCCCTTTTCAGCTATTTTCATCGGAATTGTGTAATGCTCATGTATTTCAGGAAGTATCTCTGCATTTTTATTTTTGACAATGCTTTCAATATCATAGAGAAGCTCCCATATATCAGGCTCAATAAAGAAGCAGCTTGTGTCGGGCTTTTTCACAGCATAAGCAAATGCGTCAAGTCTGATTATTGATGCACCATGTCTGCACATTGACTGCAAAGTATCCTTAATGAATTTTTTTGTAACATCTGTTTTTATGTCAAGGTCTATCTGTTCCTCACAGAATGTACACCAAACCTTATCACTGCTGCCGTCTGCAAAAGTAACATCAATATATGGAGCTCTGGGCTTACGCTTATATATGATATCCGTCTGTTCCGGTGTTGGTTCTCCGTTTTCCCAGAATTTGCTGTATCGGATAAACATATCCCTGTATTCAGATTTTTCCTTGTTCTGAACAAAGTCTTTGAAATATTCAGAGCTTGCTGAAATATGATTCACCATAAAATCAAACATCAGATAATAATCCTTGCTGAGCTTTTCAATATCCGAAAAGTCACCGAATTTCTCATCAACCTTGTCATAGCACATTGGTGCGAATCCACGGTCGGCAGATGAAGGGAAGAACGGAAGTATATGGATTCCACCGATTGCCTCCTTATAATGCTTTTCAAGAATTGTATACAGTTCTTTCAGGTTGTTTCCCATGCTGTCAGCATAGGTGATAAGCATGATTTTATTTTCCAGTTTCATATTGCACCTCTTTCGGGAGTATACAGTGAAAAGTCTGCTCCTGTTATTTCATCAGACAAACCATATACAACACTGCTGAGCACATACTCACCGTTATTTACAAATACTTCTATGAGATTGCTGTCAACATAGATTTCCAGTTC
>JAQXFT010000092.1 GCA_029005335.1 Oscillospiraceae bacterium | reverse complement strand
GGGGAATGAATACAGAATCTCACGCATAATAAGCTTTATGTCATTTTCATTAAGCTCCAGACAATTCACCGGAATAACCTTGCAGTCATATTTGTCTGTGAGATTACGGCACATATCAGCAGTTTCTTTTTTCTCAGGGTTTGCGGAATTCATAATAACTACAAAGGGTTTGCCCAGCTCTTTAAGCTCACGTATTACACGTTCCTCGCACTCCTCATACTCCTGACGGGGGATATCTGATATGCTTCCGTCCGTAGTCACAACAAGACCTATTGTGGAATGGTCGGCAATCACCTTTCTTGTACCGATTTCCGCAGCCATATTAAATGGTATTTCTTCATCAAACCATGATGTCATTACCATGCGTGGGTTGTCATTTTCTATATATCCCAGCGAACTGGGAACTATATATCCTACACAGTCTATAAGTCTTACATTGAATTTTACTCCGCTTCCGAGATTTACCTCAACAGCCTCCTCCGGTATGAATTTAGGCTCTGTAGTCATTATGGTTTTTCCGCCTGCTGATTGCGGAAGCTCATCTATAGCCCTTTCACGTTTAAAATCACTGTCTATATTAGGTATTACAAGAGATTCCATAAATCTTTTGATAAAAGTAGATTTTCCTGTACGCACAGGGCCTACTATCCCTATATATATATTTCCTCCGGTTCTGCCTGCTATATCACTGTATATATCTTTAGCCATTTATATAATCTTCCTTTCCTCTTGATTACAGTACCATTGGAATCAGAAGCATTCCGTCTTTTTCAAGCTTCTCTCCATAGAGATTGTTTTCCTCCATGATTGCATCAACACTGGTACTGTATTTCTTTGCAATATCCCATATATTTTCGTTTTCAATTCCATAATAGAGTTTAAGGGCATAGTCTCCGTCACGCACCTTTTTTACAGTACCATCAACATTTATCTCAGATACAGCCTTTATGCTTGATGAGCTGTAGACAGATATTCTTATATTCAAATCTGCCTTTGCATTGAGCGTATTTTCGGGAGTTATATTATATGATACGCTGTTTATTGTTACTTCACATGATGCCGTACCGTCCGGACTACAGCTTTCAATATCAAAGCTCTCCTCAAAAGTCTCGTCCTTATCCGACATCACAATAAATCCTGAGCTGTCTTTTCCTGCCGTTGTATATGTAAGCATTCCGCTTATAATTACCTTCTTCTCATCAGGAGCAAGACGGGTATTTATATTCTTCGGAGTACACCATAAATCATATATATTTACAGGCATATTATCTCCCTCGCAGAGCTTTGCACTGCTGTGAATACTGCTTTCAATCACTGCCGGTATCTGTTCAGCCCTGATTTCCGTTATCACTGTATTACAAGGGTGTGTTGTGGAATATGCATCTGTTCCCAGCATTACTGTTGCAGATTTTATCCCTGTACATTCAAGCCTTATCTCAGCCTCACACCTTATACTTCTGTTCTCTCCGGATTTTACGGCACTTGTTACAGCTTCACAGTATACAGCTCCGGCTTTCATATTTATTTCATAGCTGTCATCAACTCCGTCCATATCCATTATCTGACTGAACGGAACAGTAAATTCAAGAGGCTCAACTGCTCCGCCGTCCTTTTCGCATGAGTATAAAAGCTTTATCAGTGCTTCGCCCTTTGCCATTATCTTTCCGGATATAAGCTTTTTATCGCATTTTATAGAACGACATTCACATTTGATGATATTTATTATTGCCGGCTGTGAATCGTTTATTTCAATCTCCTCCGAAAGCTGTACCGATTTTGATGACGAAAGCTTTTTCTGTGCAAGCTTTACCGGAGTTCTCCTTACCTTGACATTCATTCCGAAAGCATCACTTATTACTTCCTGACTGTTCTCCCCTGATACCTTTATTTTCACCGATACCGCTCCCCTTACGTCAAGGCGACGCTTATTCAAGGCACGGTAATTTATATAGTCAGTTTTGGGTTTAAGCTCAGCAGTCGGATTTTCGCATACCCTGCCCAAATCAAGACTTCTTGAAAACGTCTGCTTCTGATTCACACACTGTATTATTCCCCCTGCCTCACTGCAATAAAGTATACGTATATCACAGCGTAATTCATAGTTCAGCTTGTCGCCGTTTATGCTGTAACCGGTTACGGTCGGTACTGCCTCGCATCTCACAAGCCTGAATATATCCGAATAGTAGTCAGGAAGTATATAGTCAAGCTCTATACTCTGCTCCTGCATACCCTCATAAATACACTCCGAAACCGATATTGTCTCCTTGTTTACCTTGAAATCCATATGCTGTTATCCTCCTAAATATTTTGGTTCTGTCACATTATATTCCCTGACTATCCGGCTTATTACCAGTGTAAAAAAAAATTTTTTTGATTTTAACAACATATCACAAAAGTATCTATATTTTTTCCTTATTTTGTCATAATTTTTTTGCAGGTTGGTATTGAATTTATTTCCCGCATTTGTTATAATGATAGTGTACATTATTATATTCACAGGAGACTGATTCAAAATGAAAAGAAATATATTTATAATGGTGCTTCTTTCTGCCATGCTCCTCCTTTCATACGGATGCGGAAGCCATGAAATCGAATCCGAAAATTCTTCTCCGGTTGCTGATACCTCAGATACCGGTACTGATTTAAATACTGAAACTTCAGATATCAGAACTTCATCTGTAAAAATTACTTCTGCCCCAGAAACAACACAGACAGTTACAACCTCGGTCAAGCCTGCTGTAAGTTCAGATACATCAGCCGTCGTTACAACAATTATATCTTCTGATGTATCATCTGCCGTAGTTACTTCCACTACCTTTAAATCACCCTCCGGAGAAACTAACTTCAAAACTATTACAAATCAGCACGCTCAGTATGAACCAAGAGTTCCCTCAGTACTTAAACCCCATGAACCCGTTATCTATACTACTGCCCCTGCCTCTGAAATATCCTCCGAAACAGATACTACTGTTATCACGGATTTCATATCATCAGATATAGATACTGATGAACCCTCTGAAGAAATTACTACCGAACCCTCTACCGAAATTACCACTCCTGACCCCGTTACTCCTGATGAGCTTTATTTCTACGGCATGACACCCGGAGATGATATTATCGACCTTATAGGCTCATTCGGTGACTACGAAAGCATGACCTATACCGCCGGAGAATACAGAGATGACGGTATTCAGGCTGAAAACAGACATTACTACTTCACGGATATGGAGCTTATAACCTTCTGGTATGAAGATGAGGAAATACTCGGTGAAATTATCATAAAGGATTCTACATTCACAACCTCACGAGGAATTTCTATAGGTATGACTCCTGATGACATTATTTCCGCTTACGGAATCTGCGATTCCGACGGCACTATATATATGTATCAGACTGATACCGGCTATATTTACTTCCACACAGACGAAGAAGAATGTATTGACTATATCGGAATGCATGGAATTTACTGATTAAATCAAAAGGGCAGACCTAAAAAAGGTCTGCCCTCATTTTTTTATACTGGAAGACTGCTCACAATATCTGCAAGATACTGCTGTATTGCCAGTACGTCACCTACTGTAAGTCCGTCACCCTTATTCTGAACATCTCCATTTATCATTCCCTGAGTATCAATCGGATTATTTTCAGCTGCCCCTACATATGATGCCAGTGCAACTACATCAGCAATTTCAACCTTACCATCATTATTTACATCACCATACAGAATCTCCGTCGGAGAAGCTTCTCTTTCAATAAGCTTTATGCTTATAAGCTCAGATTCCATATCAGTCATATCACCTATTTCATTGCTCCAGATTCCGGAATATGTTCTCTCTATTACGGATTCATATGTATTCTCCGGAAGCTCTACCCTGACTGTTACAACATCAGCTGACATCTGCTGTGTATCCCATGCGATACCATTAAGATTTCCTGAAATTCCTCCGCCCTGAGTTCCCCTGAATGTCAGTTCAGCATACTGAGCATTATCTGCATTGAATATCCACTTGTTACTATCTGTTTTTGTAAATTCAATACTGTCCGGAGGTATAACAACTGGTTCTGTTGTTGTTACAGTAGTTGTTGTAGTTGTAGTAGTAGTAGTTGTTGTTGTTGTTGTTTCTGAAGTACTTTCAACCGGCTCTGATAAATCAAAGCGTTCCGGTTCATCTTTAATTTTAGTCCACATATATCGCATAAACCAGCCGTCAAAATCCGTAATCTCCGCTGATGAGCCTGCCATCATTATTGATGTACCATTACCCGGAAATCCTCCCGGCGGAAATCCGTCACTTTCGCCCTCTCCGCCATAGAAATCAGTCATTCCGAAACCGTGTCCTATCTCGTGTTCAAGAACGTGTATTCCCATACCGTCAAGCATATTGATATATGCGTCGTCTGAAAGTCTCTGACCCCAGTCACCTCCGCAGCCACCTATTGACGGAAATCCCTGTGTTGCCCAGAGATACATATCAAATCTCTTGTCCTGTCCACCCGGATACTGATAGGATTTATCCGTAAAATGGTCAAATCTTGAAAGCTCTGACGGTGCAGAGGAAAGCTTGTCAGGAATAGTTTCGATTCCGTTTGATGTATCATAGGAGCTGTCATAATCTGAAATCAGATTGTCATATACAATCTCATCGGGCTGTAAATCAAGAAGTACACTTTTATCCAGAACTGCCCAGCCTACTATATTTACATCTATATGCTCATACGGCCAGTTTTCATATCCGGCAAGCCACTTGTTCCAGTCATTGTAACAGGTCTCAAGCATTGTTTCAAGCTTTTGACGCTGTTCAAGAGTAATTGTTTTATATGACTGCCACCTCACTACATAATTGATAGTACCTTTTCCGGCAATAATCTGGTCAAAGATTGTATTCCAGCGAGCTGTTGACTGCTCCTTTTCGATTCGGTTCTGCCAAATCCAGTCAGCAGCATACTGATAATCCGACGGAAAATCACTTATACTTACTGCATTTGCTGTATATGGTACGGCAACCTGATTTCCGAAAGGCACTGTAAGAGATGCCGTAAGCAATGATGCTCCGATTAAGCACGAAGCAAGCTTTCTTAATTTCATAGAAAAAAATTCCTCCCAGATTAAAATTATTTTAATTATACATCAAAACTTAACATATGTCAACGATATTCTTCAACTTTTACAGAAAAAATATGTTATATATTAATTCCTGAAATTCCCTTGACATTGTCGCCGGAAAATGATAAAATATCATTGTATTATTATATATTAACCTCGGAAAAGGAGATTACCGATGAATATACTTACTGATGAAAGAAAAAAATTTCTTGAATCTGCTCTGCTTGAAAAAGGTGCTACTAAAAAATTTCTCAGCGAAATAGACAATCTTCAGGAGCTTATATTTCTTATAGCCGTTCTGAATGAGCGTTCTGACAAAAATGTCGGTTTCAATATCGCTGACAGCCGTGAACTTATATACAAGCATCTTCTTGAAAAAGTTTCAAGGCTTCCCGAATACTTTCTGATTGCTGACCCGTCCTCAAGAGGTCTTCTTATAAACAACAGCTATGCTGATTTGTTCTCTTGCCGTGAATTTGCTGAAAGTGCCGTTAAACGTTATTCGGATATGGGTATTGTCTGCTCTGTCTTTCAGCCGGAGGACACAAACATATTTGAATATCTCTACTACAGAGGCATAAAATATATTATGATTGACCAGACTGAAACAACATACAGTATTGCCGTTCAGAGAAATGAAATAATTTCAAATTCCAGAATAAAAAAATCCGCTGACTGTACTACGGATAATCCGTCTCTCAGATTTGCAATAGCAAATTTCTACTGCTCTATGCATCATCAGCAGATTTTCAGAATCGATGACAAGAAACTGACAAACTTACAGAATCTTATGATTTATCATACAGCAAATGCAAAATTCCTTGTCCCTGTAAAACATAACTCCGAAAATCCGGATAAAGCTGTCATGGCTACAACAAAGATGGAAAATCAGGGAAATATGCTTACTGTATTCACCGACAAGCCTCAGTTTGATAAATTCTATCCTCACAATGACTGGGATTATGCTGTGCTTGATTTCGATAACGTCTGTGCAGGCGTTATCTCCGGAAAATGTCATGGAATCGTCATAAATCCGTCAGAGGAAAGACTCTCTGTAGACAGAGCTGTTATGGCTCATATAAGAAAAACTGCAAAAAATATGACTCTTAAATCCTGAGGTGAATTTTTCACATAATGAAATACAGAATAATTTCCGCAGTCGCCGGAATCCTTATGATTGGAATAACTTCAGTCTTCTCAATGTACTTTTCAAGAGCAATTGTCAACCGTGAAAAATATCCGCTCCTTGGCATTGATGTATCATCATATCAGGGAGAAATTGACTGGAAGCTTATTTCAAATCAGGGAATAAAATTTGCATTCATAAAAGCTACTGAGGGAAGCGGTATGACTGATGACTATATACGGCAGAATCTCAAAAATATTGCTGATACCGATATATATCACTCCGCATATCACTTTTTCAGCTTCGACAGTGCCGGAGAAACTCAGGCAGATAACTATATATCAGTCGTCGGAAAGAATGAAATAAATCTTCCGCCCGTCATTGATATAGAATTTTATGGCGACAAGTTCAGGAATCAGCCCTCACGTCAGGAGGTCTACAAAATATTATCCCCCCTGACTGAACGCCTTGAAAAACATTACGGAGTAAAGCCTGTAATATATACAACCTCACTTCTCTACTTCAAATATATAATAAATTCAGAATTTTCAGATTATCCGCTATGGATTAGAAATGTAAATTCCGAACCGCTCCTCATAGACTGGGATTTCTGGCAGTTCTCTGATAAAGGCTTGCTCGAAGGCTACTACGGAAAAGAAAAGTATATCGACCTGAATGTTTATAACGGTGATGAATTTAAACTTGTTGCGGAAATGTATCGCTGAAAGGATTTTTTTTATGAAGCCATTCAAACTTATTCCGCCCTTAAAGGATTATATATGGGGCGGTACAAGACTAAGAGACGAATACGGAAAAAAAACAACCCTCAATCGTATAGCCGAAAGCTGGGAGCTTGCCTGCCATAAGGACGGCACAAGCATAATATCAGGCGGAGAATACGACGGAATGTCCCTTGAACAGCTCCGGACTGAACACCCTGAAGCATTCGGTATAAACTGTACGAAATCTGAAAAATTTCCGGTACTTGTAAAGCTCATTGATGCACGTGATAATCTTTCAGTTCAGGTTCACCCTGATAATAAATATGCCCTTGAACATGAAGGAGAATACGGTAAAACAGAAATGTGGTATATCGTTGACTGTGAACCCGATTCCGAGCTTATATACGGATTCAAAGATAAAATCTCAAAAAAAGAATTCCGCAGTGCTATCGAAAATAACACTCTTCTGGATAAAGTAAATCGTGTTCCGGTAAAAAAAGGAGATGTATTCTTTATAAAAGCCGGTACTCTCCACGCTATCGGCAAGGGAATTTTAATTGCAGAAATCCAGCAGAATTCAAATACGACATACCGTGTATACGACTATGACAGAAAGGATTCTGACGGCAATCCAAGAGAGCTTCATATCGAAAAAGCAGTCGATGTTACAAAATTAAAGCCCTCTGAGCTTCCCGAAAGGAATCCCAAAAATAAACTGCTCGCCAGATGTAAATATTTCAGGACTTATAAGGAAAATATCGAATCCGAAAATCACTGGCATAAAAATAAAAATTCCTTTACTCACATTCTTGTAACTGACGGTGAGGGAACTTTGTTTTCAAGTGAAGGTTATTTCACATACAATATGAAATTCACCAAGGGTGAAAGTATTTTTGTTCCGGCTGGAATACGCTGGCTGATTAATGGTAAATGCAGTATAATCTATACTGTAATATAAATTATAAACGGAGGATTTTTATGAAATACTATGTAGGTATTGACCTTGGCGGTACTAATATCGTCGCCGGAGTCGTTGACGAAAATTATAAAATAATCGCTACGGCTAAAACTAAAACAAACTGTCCCAGACCTGACAAGGCTATCGCTGATGATATGGCTAAAATGGCTCTTGAAGCTGTTAAAAATGCAAAGCTTACAATTGATGATATTGAATGGGTGGGAATCGGAACTCCCGGAATCGCAAACAGTAAGACAGGTATTATTGAATATTCAAACAACCTCGGATTCAATAACACTCCTATGGTAAAATATATTCAGGAAACTATTGACAAGCCTGTATTTATCGAAAATGATGCAAACGCTGCCGCATACGGTGAATATGTAGCAGGTGCTGCAAAGGGTGCTGAAAATGCTGTATGTATTACTCTTGGTACTGGAGTAGGCGGAGGAATTATCATTGACGGCAAAATTTATTCAGGTTCAAATTTCGCAGGTGCTGAAATAGGACATACTGTAATCGAAGTTGACGGTGCAAAATGTTCATGCGGAAGAAAAGGCTGTTTTGAGGCATATTCATCAGCTACCGGACTTATCAGAATGACTAAAGAAGCTATTGCTGAAAACCCTGAATGTATTATGGCTAAAATGGCTGATGAAAAAGGAAAGGTTACTGCAAGAACCTCTTTTGATGCTATGCGTGCCGGAGACCCTGTTGCAAAAGCTTTAGTTGACAAGTATATAAAATACCTTGCTGCCGGAATTACCAATACAATAAATATATTCCAGCCTGATATTCTCTGCATAGGCGGAGGCGTATGCAATGAGGGCGACCCGCTTCTTCTCCCTGTAAGAGAACTCGTAAAGAAAGAAGTCTATACAAGAAATTCTCCCAAAAATACCGAAATCGTAATTGCAAAGCTCGGAAATGATGCCGGAATAATCGGTGCTGCATTCCTCGGACGTGCCAACGCATAATTTTTTCCCAATAAAAAAAATCAGGGTATTCCGGAAAAATCCGGAATACCCTTTTGTTATTGAAATTATTCTTCAATATCGTTTTCAAAGTCCTCAATAGTAAGGTCGTCATCATCAAATTCAAGCTCTGTACCGCAGTTGGGGCAATCAATTGAACCTTCTTCAAGTACGTTTTCGTCAAATTCGATAATCTCGCCACAGTTCGGACATTCGATTTCATATGATTCCTCATCATCGCAGCAACAATCACAATCGCAGTCATCATCGCAGTCGCAGTCGTCATCACAACAACAATCATCATCATCGATATCATAAACCTCTCTTTCGAGGTCACCGAGGTCTTCATCAAGGTTATCACAAAGCTCTGTAAGCTCATCAACCTGTGACTGGAGGTCGTCAACATATACAACTACTTCCTTCAGTACCTCTGACATCTGCATGAGAACCTTGCCTTCTTTTGTAGAAGTATCAATATCAAGTCCTTCAATGAGACCCTGTAAATACGCCATTTTTTCAGTCAGCTTCATAATAAGCCCTGCCTTTCAGATTAAATTTTTTATAAATTAAGCTCTTTCCATATATTCGCCGGTTCTGGTATCAATCTTGATTTTGTCACCCTCTTCGATAAAGAGCGGTACTTTAAGCTCTGCACCGGTTTCAACAGTAGCGGGCTTTGTAGCATTTGTAGCTGTATCGCCTTTGAATCCGGGGTCAGTCTTTGTAACCTCAAGCTCTACGAAGAATGGTGGTTCTACTCCGAATACCTTACCCTTATATGAAAGAACTGTACATTCCATTTCTTCCTTTACGAATTTAAAATTATCGCCGAGTATAGATGCATTAATCGGAATCTGTTCATATGTTTCCATATCCATAAAGTAGTAAAGCTCACCGTCATTGTAGCTGTACTGCATAGTTTTTCTTTCAACGAAAGCAGTGGGGAACTTAGCTGTAGGGTTGAAAGAACGCTCCACAACAGCACCTGTCATAACGTTTTTAAACTTGGTTCTTACGAATGCCGCACCTTTACCAGGCTTAACGTGCTGGAATTCTACAACCTGCACAACCTGACCGTCCATTTCAAAGGTAACGCCATTTCTGAAATCGCCTGCTGAAATCATTTTAAAATACCTCCAAACAATAGTTATATATCTATTCTACAACATTTTTTATCGTTTTGCAATACTATTTTGAAATTATTATATTTTTTGCACTTTTTGTCAAATTTTCGCAGGAATTTTCGTTCAAAATGACAAAATCTTCTATACGCACACCGAATTTTCCCTCAATATATATACCGGGTTCGATAGTAATAATATTGCCGGCTCTGAGAATTGTTTTTGAAGCAGGAGAAGCGTTCGGAGCTTCATGTATTTCAAGTCCGACGCTGTGACCCAGTGCATGGCCGAAACAATTTCCGTATCCTTCTTCTGAGATTATATCTCTTGCTATCTTATCAAGCTGTGTTCCTGTTATTCCGGCTTTTGCGTAATCGAGGGCGGAAAGCTGTGCTTTAAGGACTATATCATAAACCTTACGCATTTCCGGAGAGGGTTCTCCGACACAAATAGTTCTTGTCATATCGCTGTGATAGCCGTTATATACAGCTCCGAAATCCATAAGTACAAATTCGCCGTTCTGTATTTTTTTATCAGACGGAACACCGTGGGGCATAGAAGTATTTTTCCCTGAAAGTACAATAGTATCAAAGGAAATGTCTTCCGCACCTTCTTCAAACATTATTCTGTTTAATTCAAGTGCAACCTGTCTTTCAGTTACATCAGGTCTGATAAATTTCAGAATTTTTTCAAAGGCAGTTTCAGCAATTGACTGAGCTTTTTTTATACATTCAATTTCGGTTTCATCTTTAACAGCTCTGAGACTTTCAATTTCATTGCTGAGCATGTCAGTATCTATAAAACAGAAACTGCTGAGCTGTGATTTGAGATGAGCGAGAGTACTTACAGTCATAGTTCGTGATTCTATGGCGATATTTAAAGCATTATGTTTTTTCATCAGCTCTGATATTGTATGAATTAAATTCTTCTGTTCGATTACCTCCAGAGCTTTTACAGTTCTGCGTGCTTTTTCGATATATCTGAAATCTATTATAAGATAGGCTTTATCCCTGAATGCTATAATAGTTCCGGCAGAAGATTTCATTCCGGAAAAATACCGTCTGTTTATATCGGAGGTTATAAGAACGCTGTCAACGTCCTCCGGAAGATTTTCAAAAAGCCTTTCAAGTCTTGTCATTCTGTATCTCCTTGTGATTTATTACATTTCTGAAAGTGCCATTATTGCGAGATAATGGCTGTTCAGACCGAATCCGCTTATAGAGCCTTTGCATACCGGAGCTATAACAGATTCGGAGCGAAATTCCTCTCTTGCAAAGACATTGCTTATATGCACTTCTATGCAGGGAATTTTTATTGCTGATATTGCATCACGGATAGCATAGCTGTAATGGGTATAAGCTCCGGCATTTATTATAACTCCGTCAAAATTAAGTCTTGCGGAATGGAGCTTGTCTATTATAGCACCCTCATGATTTGACTGAAAGATTTCACATTCAAGCCCCTGTTCCTTTGAACGCTCAATGATATTGCTGTTAAGGGTTTCGAGGCTTGTTTTTCCATAAACTCCGGGTTCTCTCTCTCCGAGAAGATTGAGATTCGGACCATGTATAACGAGAATTTTTTTAATCATGTTTACAATTTCCTTTCGGTTTTTCTGTAAAGTTTTTTTGGAATAAACGGGATTTCCATTTTTCTTTTAAATTTAAAAAATGCAGTTTTTTCATGCTCTATCGGAGAAACATAAAGGCTTTTTATTCCGGAAAAATTTGCTCCGAGAATATCGGTATAAATCTGGTCGCCGACTGCACCTATTTCCTTAAAAGGGAGCTTCATTCTTTCAGAAGCTTCCTTAAAGCCTCTGGAAAGCGGTTTTTTGCCCTCGCATACGAAATCAACACCAAGCAGGTCGGCAAAGGGCTTTACTCTTGGGGGGTGATTATTTGAAACTATCATTAATTTTATACCGTTTTGTTTCATATTCTGAATCCATTCCCTTACTCCCTCAGCAGGTACAGGGTTATCATGAGTAGTAAGAGTGTTGTCCACATCGAGTATAAGACCTTTTATACCATTGTTTTTAAGAAATGATATTTCTATATCGGTTATGCGGTAAAATGCGAAATCAGGTTTAAAGAGCATAACAAGCCTCCGTTTTTTCCAAAATGAAAAAGCGAGCCGAAGCCCGCCCCTCATTTTAATTTTAATACTTACGCTTACGAGCTGCCTCAGACTTCTTCTTGCGTTTTACTGAAGGCTTTTCATAATGTTCTCTCTTGCGAACCTCAGCTATAACGCCGTCCTTGGCACATGACCTCTTAAATCTTTTAAGAGCTGTTTCCAAAGATTCGTTTTTGCCTACACGAACTTCTGCCACTTTTATTCCCTCCCTTATCTATAGAGGTTAAGTCTATACTAAAATTCCGCAAGCGGAATCAAGTCAGCATAAAGCCTCTTTTTATCGGAACAGCAGAAAGCAATTACTCATTCCGTAAAGAATATATATTGATTATATCACAATATTTCTGATATGTCAAGGCTTTTCGGGAATAAATAATTTTTTGGTAATTTGCTACAAATTTAACACTTTTATTTAGTACATATATCCTGATTTATTTTTTTCCTATTTCAGTCCATTTATTTGTAAAGTGCTGTTTTACATCAGAAGCCATAACAAGAAGCACACAACAGCCAATATCTATAATGCCTTCAATCAGATAAATCCAGTTGGAGCCTATATTTGTAATATTGTTTTTAAGATTCAGTATAACTACAAGTGCCGTAATTCCGGCGACGACGTAATTTATATATTGCAGTCCCGTATAGAGTGCAACGGCTTCTATTGCGGAATATATTATATTTCCGAATGAGCCTCCCAGAATCATATTGAGTATGGATTTGACTACAAAATATACTCCTATGAAAAGTGAGATATTTCTGCCGTTTACATTGTTAGTACCCATATTTACAGATTTCACTCCTTTGTGAGATACTCACTTATATCGAGCTGTTCACCGTCAGCCCAGAGCTTTTCAAGCTGATAGAAGCTTCTTGTTTCCTTATAGAATATATGCACGATAACATCGGCATAATCAAGAATTATCCATGTATTGCCGGAATCCGATTCACGTCTCTGAGGTTCGACTCCGAGCTGTGAAAGCTGATACTCCACCTCATCAGCAAGGGTTTTTGTATGTGTACTGCTGTTTCCGTTTGCGATTACAAAGTAATCGGCAAGTATTGTAAGGTCCTTTACACCTATTACATTTATCTGTTCTGCTTTTTTCATATCAAGGCTGGTAACTATCCTGATAAGCTTTTCCTTTTCAGTCATATATTGATGTTCCTTTCGTTTTAATCTTAATTGTAATCGTCAAGCATTTCTGTTTTTTCGTCACCGTTCTGAATATCCTCAAGATTATCAGAGGCGTTGTCGTTTGATACATTCAGATAATCTGTTACAAGCTCCATAATAGCACTGTTATACAATCCCATATCAAGCTGATAGGGTCTGAAATGCTCATTTATCATATCAAGGGCTGCCTGTTTATGCACAGACCATACTGACTGTGGTGGCTCTGAGGGATTATAGTTAGGCGGATAATAATCAGCACCCTCTCCCGGAAGAAGATACACATTGACATTTGACATATCTATTGTTGATGCCAGATCAGCAACCTTGCTTATATCTTCTATACTCATATCAGTAAGGATATATTTATTTTCATAGATTTCCTTGAGGTAGCTGTAGAATTTAAGTCTTCCTTCTTCCTCTATGATATTAAGCATTTTAGACATAGCGGCGGCAAGGAATTTTCTCTGATTCTTTACACGTCCTATATCTCCCTCATCACTGAATGTTCGACGGTATCTTACAAACCATTCCGCCTGTTCACCTGAAAGAACGCTGTATCCTGCCGGAATGATTTTATCGGCTTCATACATCATCTGCTGGTCAAGTGTAATCGGGATTCCGCCGACCAAATCAACCATATCCACTATATCGAAGCAATTTGTAGTTATATATGCATCTATCGGGATTCCGAAATTATCCTGAACGGCATTTACAACACTCTGAATGGGGCTTCCGCCAGAGCTGTTCTGTCTGTAAACGCTGTTGAATTTTCCTGTTGCCGACACGGCATAAGTACCATCAGCTCCCATAAAAGTATCTCTCGGAATCTGAAGTATATTAAGGGTAGCCTTAGCTATATCGAATTGTACTATCCAGTTTACATCATGATTAAGGCTTTCCTCGTCGAATCCGAGAAACAGGACTGTATATTGTCCCTCAATAATCTGAGGGAGGTCGAGACCGTCCGAGAAATCAGGAGTTACAAGGTCGGGGTTTATATCTGATACTGTTATTGATGAAAGCTCACCCTCAATACTTACAAGCGGTTTAGCTCTTTTAAAAAAAGATACTATGGATATGTTTTCAGTTTCTTTTGTTTTAGTATCTGTATATGCGACTATGGGCATATTAAGCACCAGCATTATTATTGAAAAAACAGTTACAGATACAGAGGCTGTTTGTACCAGTGCATTGGTAAGCTTTGAAGCTTTTCCGGATTTCTTCTTTTTTGTCTTCATTGTATTATCTCCTCAGACCGTTCAGTGATTTTTTTTACAGAAACGCATATAAAAATTATATCCTTCAATAGTGCATACCGGTATAAATCCGCCCTTTTTCAGAACGGATTCTATTGAAAATCTGAATGATTCAAGCATAGCCTTTTCAATATCTGAATAAACCAGCTTACGCATTTTATCAACGTCCTTATAATCCCTTTCAGCTGATATCAAATCTGCAAGATAGACAATTTCCTCAAGTCGTGACATACCTGCTCTGCCGACCGTATGAAAGCGAATTGCATTGATAATATCTATATCCTCAACCCCGAATTGTTTTTTTATAAAATATGCTCCGGCGATTCCGTGAAGAAGTGAACGTGATTCAAGCTCCTCACGGCATACTGAAAATCCGCTTTCAACTGCGAGGCTATACTGTTCCTGTGCAGGAAGCTCCTTACAGACATCATGCATAAGCCCTGCAAATTCAGCACGTTCAGCATCAGCACCATAAAGTCTGGCAAGCCTTACGCTTTCCTCCGAAACATTTACGCTGTGGATATAGCGTTTTTTTGAAAGTCTTTCTTTCAGGAATATTTTTTTATCCTCTATGTTATACAAATCAATACACCTCTGCCGATACTATTTATACAAATTGTTTGATGTAATATATTGTACTACATTTTTATTCAAATAGCAAGCATAATTCTGATTTTTACTGATTTTTTTTCTTATTTCCGTTGATGATGCCGGAAAAGGCGGTACAGAGCTTATGATAATTTTACCATATTGTGAAAGCTGTACAGCTTTTTCAGACAGAAGATTGAAGTCTCCGGAATTTCTTGATACAACTGCAAGAGCTGCAAGGGACATTATATCCCTGAATCTGTACCACGTATCGAAGCTGAGAAGCATATCGCTTCCTATTAAGAGATATAGTTCATCAGATGGATATTTTTTATGAAAATGTTCCACAGTATATATGCTGTAGCTTATACGCTCGCATCTGATTTCGTAATCGCTTACTTCAAAGCTTTTTTTTTCCTGAATTGCAAGCTCAAGCATTTTTAGTCTGTGAATCTCCGGAACATACTCACTGCTGGATTTGTGGGGAGATATTTTTGAAGGTACAAATATAACTCTGTCAAGGCTTAAATTATCCCTGATACTCTCTGCAAGGTGTATATGTCCATTGTGTACGGGATTAAAGCTCCCTCCGAATATTCCGGTTTTCACAGCTTTATATCTATAACAGGTTCTTTGGGATTTCTTTTGAAAAGTACAAACCGGCTTCCGATTACCTGAACCACTTCCGAACCTGTTTTTTCTGCAATTTCAATGGAAGCTTCCTTTGCAGAATATTCGCAGTTGTCGAGTACACGAAGCTTTATAAGTTCTCTTTTGCGGAGAGCATCTGATACCTGATTTATAAGATTTTCAGAGATTCCTCCCTTTCCAATCTGAAATATAGTTTCATAAGTGCCTGCTATGCCTTTCAGTAAGGCTCTTTGTTTGCTTGTAAGCATATTCAATCACAATACCTTTCGTTAAGTAATCTGTACAGGGCTTTAAGTGCCTCTGCACGGTGGCTGACTTTGTTTTTTTCTTCTGATGATATTTCAGCGAAGGATTTTTCGCCGTACATAAATATCGGGTCATAGCCGAAGCCGTTTGAACCTCTCTTTTCAAATCCTATTTTTCCGTGACATTCGCCTGATACAAAATTGTTTTCTCCGTTTTCATCTATGAATGATATTACACATACGAATTTCGCTGTTCTTTCTGATTCGGGAATATCTTTAAGCTCATCAAGAAGCTTTTCGCACTCCTGTCCCTCCGGAGCATATCTTGCTGAATATACCCCCGGTTTTCCTCCGAGACAGTCAACGCACAATCCGCTGTCATCTGCCATAACCGGAAGCTTTACTATATCATATACGCTTTTAGCCTTGATATATGCATTTTCAGAAAAATTACTTCCGTTTTCATCGGGGTTAGTATCTGCTCCGGCTTCACGCTGTGAAAGCACCTCTATTCCGAGAGGAGACAATATCTCACGCACTTCACGGAGCTTGTTTTTATTATTGGTTGCCATTACAAGTTTATCAATCTTCATCTTCTTCATCATTATCTTCCTCCGGAGCTTCGGATTCCTCATCAGATTTTTTTCCGGTATTCTCAAATAATGCCGTTACAAAGCTTCTGCTGTCAAAGGGCTGTAAATCGTCGATTTTTTCGCCTACTCCGACAAGCTTAACAGGGATTCCGAGTTCATTTCTGATTGATATTACTATACCGCCCTTTGCTGTACCGTCCAGCTTTGTGAGGATTATTCCGGTAATATCGGCAGTTTCGCTGAAAAGTCTTGCCTGATTTACTGCATTCTGACCGGTAGTGGCATCAAGTACAAGAAGTACTTCCTTTGAACATTCTCCGGCTCTGGATTCCATAATCCTGTTGATTTTTGCAAGCTCGTCCATAAGATTTTTCTTATTATGAAGTCTGCCGGCTGTATCTATAATCAATACATCACAGTTGCGGGCTTTGGCAGCATCTATGGCATCATATACCACAGCTCCGGGGTCTGAGCCTTCTGCGTGCTTTACCAAATCCACTCCGGCACGTTCAGTCCATACCTGAAGCTGGTCTATTGCTGCGGCTCTGAATGTATCTGCTGCAGCTACGAGAACTTTTTTTCCCTCGTTTTTATACTGATAGCAGAGCTTTCCTATAGTTGTAGTCTTTCCTGCACCGTTTACACCGATTACCATTATGATAGCAGGCTTTCCGGATAAATTAATTCCGATATCATCACCCATCATATCGGCAACAATCTCCTGAATAAGCTCCATAATCATAGCAGGGTCAGTAACTCCACGTTCCTTTATAAGCTTTCTCAGGCGTGTACAGATTTCTTCTGATGTTTCAACGCCCATATCCCCCATAATCATAGCTTCTTCCAGCTGTTCAAAAAGTTCCTCATCGATTTTTGTAAATGAATTTACAACCCTGTGCATTCTGTTTATAACGGACTCCTTTGTCTTACGGAGTCCCTCTTTAATTTTTGCAAAAAATCCCATTAAAAATCTCCTTTCACAACACAATCAGGAGGGCTGTTCCATTTTCAGAAGCTTTGAAATTCCGTCCTCCTGCATGGTAACACCGTATAATACATTAGCTTCCTCCATAGCACTCCGCCTGTGAGTTACAAGCACAAACTGTGTTGTATTTGTAAAGTTTTTAAGATACTGTGCATAGCGTGCAACATTAGCTTCATCAAGAGCTGCATCTATTTCGTCAAGTATGCAGAATGGTGATGGACGTAATTTAAGTATGGCGAAATATATTGCAATTGCTACAAATGACTGCTCCCCGCCTGAAAGCGATATCAGATTTTTGATTACTTTTCCGGGAGGTGCTACGCTTATTTCTATTCCCGATTCAAGGACGTTATCGGGTTCAGTAAGAATAAGCTCTGCATTACCTCCGCCGAAAAGCTCACGGAATATACTTCTGAAATTGCGGTTGATTATATTAAAGCTCTCCGAGAACATACGGCACATATCAACAGTAAGAGTTCCGATAATATTTTCAAGCTCCTGCTTTGCTTTTTTTACGTCGCTGAGCTGTCCGGAGAGAAATTTATATCTCTCTGATACTTCCTTATACTCCTCTACTGCTCCGACATTTACATTTCCCAAAGCCCTTATCTGATTTTTTATGCCTATAAGCTTTTTCTGGGAATCAGATATATCATCAAGCTTTTCGGCAATTCTGACTGCCTCCGAGCGTGTAAGCTCATATGTTTCAAGAAGCTGTGATATTATATTGTCAGAATCACGCTGAGATGTCTCGAATCTCTCTTTAAGCCGTGTAACTTCGCCGAGTATTTTATCCTTTGAGATATTTATCTCTTTAAGACCTTTCTGAAGCTCTCTGACCTGAATACTCTGCTCATCATGAATTTTTTTAAGATTTTCAATCTTTAAGAGATATTCTCCGGCATTGCTTCTGAAATCCGAAAGCTGTTTTCTGCGTTCAGAAATAAGGTTATTTTTTTCAGCAATAATTTTTTTCTGAGTATCTGTATCCTCATCAAGCTTTTTAAAATCGTTCTGAATTTTCTGTTCAGATTCAAGAAGTCTGGAATATTCAAGCTTCTGCTGTTCCAAATCCTTTTCAAATCCGATTTTCCTTATTTTCAAATCAGAAATTTTACCCGAAAGCTCTGTATGCTTCATATGCATACTGTCATTAAAGCTTTGATTTGCTTTTGCATTTTTTTCGGCTTCAGATATTTTTGATTCTGTCTCATCAAGATTTTTCTGTAATTCCTCAAGCTTCTGAGTATATTCCAGAATCATTTTTTTATTCTTATCATGCCTTTCCTGAGCATTATCAAGTATTTTTTCGGCATTGAGACGATTTTCGGATATATTTTTCAGTTCAGTATCAAGGCGTATTTTTTCCGCTTCAAAAGCGTTAAGGCTTTCATGGAATCCCATTACATCTGCACGGAATTTTTCTGTATCACTTCGGAATCTCTCGGAATCCTCCGAAAGCTTCTGATGCCTGATTTCAAGCTCAGAAAGTTCTTCCTGAATGTTTTCAAGTTCGCTTTTACGTGTAAATATTCCGGCTGAACGCTGTACAGAACCTCCGGTAAAAGAGCCTCCTGCATTTATAAGCTGTCCATCAAGAGTTACTGTACGGAATCTGTAATTGTATTTTCTTGCAAGAGCTGATGCAGAATCAATATTTTCAGATACGGCTGTATTTCCCAGAAGAGAGCTTACTATTTCACGGTATTTTTCATCGCATTTTATCAGATTGCCTGCTGTTGATATGAAATTTTCATCATTAAGGGCTGATTGCTCTGAAAATTTCCGTCCCCTTACTGAGGTAATTGGTAAAAATGTAGCACGTCCGCCTTTCTGCTCCTTCAGAAATCTTATACAGTTTTTAGCGGTTTCCTCATTCTCAACTATTATATTCTGCATTGCTCCGCCGAGAACAGTTTCAACGGCAACGGAATATTCCGGCTCTGTATTTATAAGCTGTGCTACAGTTCCATGCACTCCGCTTAATCTTCCCTGAGCTGATGCTTTAAGTATAAGCTTAACGCTTCCGGAAAAGCCTTCCATATTATTCTGAAGCTCTTCGAGAATTTTTTTACGCTGTTTTTTTGTTTTCAGGTCAAAGAGTATTTTTTCAAGCTCCGATTTTGATTTCTCAAAGCGTGTTTTTTCAAGATTGTAAAGCCTTTCAGCTTCCGAAAGCTTATTTCTTACTGTATCGGAATCGGATATATTTTTATTTATCTGTGACTGAAGATTATTTTTTTTCTGTTCATATTCCTCAAAGCTTTCAATATTCTGCTTCTGAGACAATTCAAGCTCTTTCTGCATGGCTTCTGCGGAGCTTATGTTATTTTTGTAAAGCTCAATATTTAATTTATATTCATTCCGGATTATATAGTAACGGTTCAGTTCTGCATTGGATTTTTCCGAAAGCTCTTCGGAATTTACAAGCTCTTTTTCAATGCTTTGCAGTTCTTCAATAAGATTTTCAATATCGGCACTTATGCTGTCAAGCTGATTCTGAGTTACGGACAAATTTTTTTCAGCCGTATCAATATCAGATTGCAGACGTTCAAGCAATTCATCTCCGGACTGCTTTTTTAACTCAATGGATTTTATTGTATTTTCGCTATGCTTTATATCATTTTCATACACAGCTATATCGGATTTTATATTTGAAGAATACTGTTCCTCCTCCAGAATTTTCTGGCGGAGCTTATCTGATTCAACAGTATTTTCCTGCATTTTCCTGTAGCCTGCCTGAATTTTTTCCTCCTGAGCTTCTATATCCTCTTCGATACTTTTGTATTCGGCGGATTTAATCATTTTTTCATTCTGAATATTTTCAAGCTTTGCCTTCAGCTCGTTGAGTTTATATACCCATAAGGAGATTTCAAGCTTTTTCTGCTGTTCGGAGAGCTTCAGAAATTTTTCTGCTTTTTCGGATTGTTCTTTAAGCGGTGCTATTCTTGATTCAAGCTCTGAAATTATATCAGTAAGGCGTAATATATTATCCTGTGCCGATACAAGCTTTTTTTCAGCTTCCTCCTTACGGTAGCGGAATTTTGATATTCCGGAGGCTTCTTCAAAGATACTTCTTCTTTCGGTACTTCTTGCACTTACTATCTCAGCAATTCTTCCCTGCCCGATTATAGAATATCCGTCACGACCCAAGCCCGTATCCATAAAAAGTTCGTTTATATCCTTTAATCTGACAGATTTGCCGTTTATTTTATATTCGCTTTCACCACTGCGGTAGAGCTTTCTTGTAATTGAAATTGTATCGTCACAATCCGGAATAGTTTTATCGGAATTGTCTATATTAAGAGTAACGCAGGCAAAACCCATAGGCTTCCGTGAAACAGTTCCGGAAAATATAATATCTTCCATTTTGTTTCCACGCAAGGTTTTTGTAGACTGTTCACCGAGTACCCAGCGGACTGCATCACCGATATTGCTTTTACCGCTTCCGTTAGGGCCTACTACAGCAGTAAGACCCTTGTCAAAATTAAGGCTTATTTTATCGGGAAAAGATTTGAATCCCTGTATCTCAAGTGATTTTAAGTACATAGTTTTACCTCATATTCCGGAATTTTTTCATCTCCGATAATTTTTATATATATGCCCTGATTTCTGAAATATTCAATATTGCTTTTTTTCTGTCCGACAGCCTTGCTGATACATTTCGGATTGACAGCAAGAATATAATTCCCATGCAGTTTTTCAAGCTTTTTTCTTGTCTCGGATTCATCATATTTCTGTGTGCGATTCAAATCAGCCATATCAAAAAGCTCTTTCCAGATAAGATTTTTGTATATTTCATTCTCGCAGAGTTCACGGAATGCAGGGTGATAAAATCCGCCAATCATATCCTTTTCAACAAATTCGCTTGCATGAAGTCCGCATTTTATTACTTTTATACCGTTCTGTTCAAACATTTCCATCATTGTTGCGGAAATTTCAACAACATTCTGAAAATCAGATTTTTCAGTATCTCCGCAGAAAAACTCATACTTTCCTGATTCATAAAGTTCAGCAAGCTTAGTTCCTTTAAGAATTACAACAGGATAAATTCTGACTGTATCGGGGTGAATTTCAATGATTTTATTCATTGTATTATATTCATCTTCACCGGAGCTTTTATAAAGTCCTATCATCATCTGCAAACCGAGTTCAAAACCGTACTGACGTATAAGCCTGCTTGCATTGAAAACATCTTCTGCCGTATGACCTCTTTCATTAGCTTCAAGAACCTTGTCGCTCATTGACTGAGCCCCGAGTTCAATTGATGTAACATGATATTTTTTAAGAATATCAAGTATTTCAGGGCTGATACAGTCAGGACGGGTTGAAATGCGTATTCCCTTGAATCCTTTTTCGCCTGTAAATTCCTGAACGCTTTCAAGCAGTTCAAGCATATATTCACGTGGAATAGCTGTAAAGCTTCCGCCGAAAAATGCTATTTCCGAATCTGATTTTTCGGGAATTTCATTGTATGCCTTTTCGCATATTTTTCTGACTTCATCTGGAGAAGGAGCTTTCTGAGTACCGCTTATAGTACGCTGATTGCAGAAGCTGCACATATGCGGACAGCCTGTATGGGGAATGAATATGGATATATTATTGTGCTTCATATCCCATAAGCTCCAGAGCCTGTTTAGCTGCCATCTGTTCAGCTTCCTTTTTGCTTTTTCCGATTCCCTCTCCGATTACGTTTGAATTGAGATGCACTTCAACTACAAAGCGTTTGTCATGGTCAGGGCCTTCCTCTCCCACAAGAACATATTCAACCTTTTCCTCAGGATTTTTCTGCACTATTTCCTGAAGAATAGTCTTGAAATCGTTGAAAGCAGGTTTTTTAAGTCTCTGAATATCCTCCGGAATGAATCTGAGTATATGCTTTGAAGCAGCTTCGAGTCCGCCGTCAAGAAATATTGCAGCTATAACAGCTTCAAAGGCATCGGCAAGTATAGAAGGTCTTTCACGTCCTCCCGTATTTTCTTCGCCTTTTCCAAGAAGAATATAATCTCCGAGATTTATCTGCTTTGCAAATATATGAAGTGACTTTTCGCATACAAGCGAGGCTCTGAGCTTTGTCAGCTCACCCTCTGCAATATGTGTGAGATGCTCAAAGAGATACTGTGAGACTACTATTGAAAGCACACTGTCACCAAGAAATTCAAGACGCTCATTACTGATTCTTGATTTTTTTTTCTCATTCGCATATGAAGAATGTGAAAGAGCCTGCACAAGCAGATTTCTGTCTTTGAATTTATAGTTCAGGATTTCCTCAAATTTTTCGATATCTTCCATTTTTTTGTTTACTCCTTATTATCAGCAGATATGTAATCTGTTATTTTTCCGATAACATTTCCATCAACGCATTTTTTAGCCTGACGTATTGCATTAAAAAATGCATTTGCATCAGAGCTTCCGTGAGCCTTTATAACCGGTCTTGATACTCCCAGAAGAACTGCTCCGCCAACTTCCTTATAATCCATCTGCTTTTTGAAAAGCTTTATTTTTTTTATTATCAGAAGCCCCGAAAGAAGTCCTGTAAATCCGGAAAAGATTTCTTTTATTTTATTTGCAAAAAATCTTCCCATACCCTCATAGAGCTTTAAAAGCATATTTCCGGTATATCCGTCCGCAACTACTACATCAGCATCACCATTGGGAATGTCACGGGCTTCTATATTTCCTGTAAAATTCAGGGGTGAAGCCTTTAAAAGCTTATAGGCTTCGAGTTCAAGCTCTCTGCCCTTTGTCTCCTCCGCACCTATATTTGCAAGTGCAACCCTTGGATTCTTAATTCCCATTACACCGGACATATATGCACTTCCCATAAGTCCGAACTGTTCAAGCATTTCGGGACGACATTCCGTATTAGCTCCTGCATCAAGCAACATGAAATAGCCTTTTGCGGAGGGCATTACGGGTGCAAGTGCAACACGCTTCACACCTTTTATTCTCTTTGCAATCATAGTAGCTCCTACTACCAACGCTCCGGTACTTCCGGCGGAAAGAAACGCATCTCCCTTTCCGTCACGCAGATACTGCAGACCCAGTGCAAGAGAAGTATTCTTTCCGGTTTTGACTATTTTTGAGGGTTCTTCATGAATATCAAATACTTCCTCAGTATGGATTATTTCAGTTTTTTCAAGACTGATATTATTATCCTCTGCACACTTCTTTATTATATCCTGATTTCCCGTAAGTATGATTTCGACTCCAAGCTCCCTGACTGCCCTCTCACAGCCTTTAAGCACCTCAAGCGGAGCATTATCTCCGCCGAACGCATCAACTATTATTTTCATTATTAAACCTCGCAAGACTTTCATCAAGAGCCTTTAAAGCTCTCTCGGCATATGCACCGTATTTAAGTTTTTTATCCTTGATTCTCACACCAAGTTCCGGAAGTATTCCCATATTGCAACCCATAGGCTGAAAATCCGTTACAAATTCATCGCTTATATATGCGGTCAATGCTCCTGTCATAGTTTCTCCGGGAAGTATAAGGGGAGATTTTCCGGATATACGGCAATACATATTTATTCCGGCTACAATACCACTCATAGCGGATTCTATATATCCCTCGACGCCTGTCATCTGTCCGGCAAAAAATAATCCGGAACGTGATTTCATCTCGAAAGTAGGCTTTAAAAGTCTCGGACTGTCTATAAAGAAATTCCTGTGCATTACTCCGTATCTGAGAAATTCAGCGTTTTCAAGTCCGGTAATCATTGAAAATACCCGTTTCTGTTCGCCGAATTTTAAATTCGTCTGAAATCCCACAAGATTATACATAGTACCTTCACGGTTTTCCTTCCGGAGCTGTACTACTGCATAGGGACGCTTTCCTGTTCTTTTATCAATAAGTCCGACAGGCTTAAGAGGGCCGAAACGCATGGTATCTTCTCCACGCTTTGCAAGTACCTCTATAGGCATACAGCCTTCATATACCTTGAATGCCTTTTTATCGAAATCCTTTAATTCAGCGGATTCAGCGTTGACAAGTGCATTATAGAAGCGTTCGTATTCCTCTTTATTCATGGGACAGTTGATATAATCAGCATCTCCCCTGTCATATCTGGAAGCAAAGAATACAAGGTCTTTATCAAGGCTTTCAAATGATACTATCGGTGCTGCCGCATCAAAAAAGCTTAAACGGTTTCCGCATACCTTTTCTATATCCTTTGAAAGCTCATCTGATGTAAGAGGCCCTGTTGCAATAATTACGTTGCCGTCAGGAATTTTTGTTACTTCCTCAGATATAAGGTTTATATTTTTATGGGATTTTATTTTGTCCGTAACAAGAAGTGAAAATTTTTCACGGTCAACAGCCAGAGCACCTCCGGCTTCAACGGAAGTTTCCTCCGCACAAGGTACTATAAGCGAACCAAGCCGACGCATTTCCTCTTTAAGAAGTCCTGCCGCAGATTCAAGCCTTGATGCTTTAAGGGAATTGGAGCATACAAGCTCCGCAAGACCTTTGAATTTATGTGCAGGAGTATATTTTTCAGGCTTCATTTCAAAAAGGTTTACTTTTATACCTCTTTGTGCAAGCTGCCATGAAGCCTCACAGCCTGCAAGTCCTCCTCCTATAACTGTTACTGTATTGTTTTCTGTCATTTTATATCCCTTTCGTATCCGCAATCAGGCTTTTCGCATACAAGCTTTCCGTCCTTTTTACCCTTTCTGAAAAGAGAGCTTCCGCACTGGGGGCATTTTTCCTCAACAGGTTCATTCCATGTCATAAAATTGCACTCCGGATATCCCTCGCAACCATAGAAGCTTCTGCCCCTTTTGGATTTTTTTACAAGAATTTTTTTACCGCAGAGAGGACAGCTTCCCTTAGTTTCCTGAACTATTTTCTTTGTATTGTCACATTCGGGAAATCCCGGGCAGGCAAGGAATTTTCCGTAAGGTCCGTACTTGATTACCATTTTTCTACCGCACTTTTCACATACAACATCAGTTTCCTCATCGGGAACTTTTACACGTTTTCCCTCCATAGCGTCTTCTGCCTTTTTAAGAGTATCCTCGAAATCCTTATAAAACTCGTCAAGAGTCTTTATCCAGTCCTTTTCACCGTGTTCAATGCAGTCCAGATTATTTTCCATCTGTGCTGTAAACTTATAGTCAACTATATTTTTGAAATGCTCCTTCATAAGCTCGGTAATGACTTCTCCGAGCTTTGTAGGTTTAAGCTGTTTTCCCTCATGTTCGACATACATTCTTGATATTATAGTCGAAATTGTCGGAGCATAGGTACTTGGTCTGCCTATACCGTTTTCCTCAAGAGCCTTTATAAGAGTTGCTTCGGAATATCTGGCGGGGGGCTGTGTGAAATGCTGATTTCCGGCGAGGGACTTTAAAACAAGCTTATCTCCTTCTGAAAGCGGAGGAAGCTCCTTTTTATTTTCATCATCACTGTCAGAAGATTCTGTATAGAGAGCTGTGAATCCGTCAAATTTTACTGAATAACCTGATGCCCTGAACATACAGCCTCTTGACTCAATATCAACCGAAACTGTATCAAGAAGTGCATTTTCCATCTGACAGGCGATAAATCTTTCCCAGATAAGCTTATATAATTTATACTGTTCATCATTAAGGCTGGATTTTACTCTTGCCGGAGTAAGGTCTATAATTGATGGTCTTATAGCTTCATGTGCGTCCTGAGCATTTTTCTTTGATTTATAGACCTTCGGAGTTGCCGGAAGATAATTTTTTCCGTATACCTTCTCTATATAATCCCTTGCGGAATCCTGAGCTTCTTCGGAGATTCTGAGACTGTCGGTTCTCATATATGTTATAAGACCCACTGCTCCCACTCCCTGAATATCTATACCCTCATAAAGCTCCTGAGCTATTTTCATTGTACGCTTTGAAGCAAATCCCAGACGGCGTGAAGCGTCCTGCTGTAAGGTTGATGTTATAAAAGGAGGCGAGGGCTGTTTTTTAACTACCTTTTTTCTCACGGCTGTAACAGCATATTCCGCACCTTTAAGGCGTTCCAGAATATCCTGAGCAAATTTTCCGTCGGGCATATCGATTTTTTTTTCGTCAACAGATACAAGAGAGGCTTTGAAATCCTTTCCTGATGCTGAAAATACTGCATCGACAGACCAGTATTCCTTAGGTAAAAATTTTTTTATTTCTTCTTCACGTTCAACAACTATTCTTACCGCTACTGATTGTACACGTCCGGCGGAAAGACCTCTTTTTACTTTTTTCCAGAGAAACGGACTCAGCTTATATCCGACCAGACGGTCAAGAATACGTCTTGCCTGCTGTGCATTGACTAAATCTATATTGATTTTATGCGGATTGCTCATACCATTCTGAATACCGGTTTTAGTGATTTCATTGAACTCAACACGGTTATCATCATTCATATCAAGCTTCAGCATCTGTGCTATATGCCATGAAATCGCTTCACCCTCACGGTCGGGGTCAGTTGCCAGATATATTTTTTCGCATTTTTTAGCGTGTTTTTTCAGCTCTTTAATAACATCTTCCTTGCCCTTCATATCGACATACTGAGGTTCAAAATTATTATCAGTATCAACTCCGAGCTTTGATTTCGGGAGGTCTCTCACATGACCCATTGATGCTATTACCTCATATCCGTTTCCGAGATATTTCTGTATTGTCTTTGCCTTTGCCGGCGATTCCACTATAACTAAATTATTGGACATTCAACTCACTCCTGCTGAATTTAAAAGTTTTTCCAAAAATATTATACACCCTTATTTTCAGGAAAATTACCTGATTTTATTTCAGACCATATATTTTTCCGGGGAACGACTGTATAATTCCATCAAATTCAAGATTTGTCATTTCAATGACAAGCTCTGAAACATCATATCCCAGCTTTTCAGAAATCACATCAATATGCGTCTTACCCTGCATGAGAATCCTTATTATCTCACGCTGTATATCAGAAAGCTCAGGTAAATCGCTGTCCTTTTCCTCTGCTGATTCAGACAGCTCCGGAATTTCATCAGGCTCAGCGGAAGCTTCCTGTATATTCTGTTCTTCCCCGTCGGATTCAATAACGGGAAACTGTTCAAAAAACATATTGAAATAGCTTATTATGTCCTCATATCCATAAACTGCAATTGCTCCGTCACGGAGATATTTTATATTTCCGGCATATCTTCTGTCATATATATTTGCCGGAGGAATACAGAATACATCTCTGTTCTGTTCAACAGCAAGCCTTGCTGTAACAAGAGCTCCGCTTGATTCTCCGGCTTCAATAACGACTGTAGCCCTGCTTATTCCGGAAAGTATTCTGTTTCTTTTAGGAAAGTTATAACTGTTCGGAGGTGTTCCGGGCGGAAATTCACTTATAAATACTCCCCCGTTTTTAAGTATATCATCTCTGAAGCAGAAATTTTCCTTAGGATAATTAACGTCAATTCCGCAGCCCATAACACATACTGTCGGAAAGCCTGCCCTTACTGCACCGAGCTGGGAGCTTATATCAGAACCCACTGCAAAACCGCTTGCTATGACAAATCCGGCTTCTGCGAGTTCTTTTCCAAGGCGTTCAGCTATCATTATACTTTGTGATGATGAGCTTCTTGAACCTACCATTGTTATACATGGCATACGGTTAAGACATTCTATATCTCCCTTATAGAAAAGCACTGCCGGCGGATTATATATATTTTTAAGGTACTGAGGATATTCACGGCTTGAAAATCCGGTTATCTTTATACCCATTGAATTACATTCATCAATAAGCTTCATGCACTGTTCAAGAGAAATACTTTTTATATTTTCAAGCTCCTGATGATTCAATTTAAGATTGTGAGTTCCCCTGCAAAGCTCCCAGTATGCCACTGACGGTTCGTCAAAGCAATGCATAGCACTCCAGAGCCGTTCGCTTGCAACTCCGAAAACCTCATAGAGCCAGAGCCAGTATTTCAGATTATTCATTGCGTTTCAGCTCCCACATAATTATTCCTGCTGCCATTGCAGCATTAAGAGAATTTATTGTGCCATGCATAGGGATAGTTATTTTTTCAGTACATTTTTCTGAAACTTCTTCCGGAAGTCCGTTTCCCTCATTTCCGATAAAAACCGCACAGCCTCCGTTAAAGTTTACGCTGTTTATATTCAGTGCATCGCTGTCTGTTACCGAAGCAAAGGACTTTATATTTTTTCCTGAAAGTTCGGAGAATATTATATCTGTATCGGGTTCTGTAAAGATTTTCATACGGAATATTGAACCCATTGTCGAACGTATGACTTTCGGGTTATAAAGGTCACAGCATTCTGAAGCTATTATTCCGTCTATGCCGAGTGCATCAGCAGTACGGATAATCATTCCCATATTTCCGGGGTCCTGAACATTCAGCAGAATCAGATATTTCCCGTTTCTGTCAAGCTTCAGCGGAATTTTTTCCGGCATGGAGCATACCGCAAATACACCCTGAGTTTTTTCAGTCTGAGCAATTCTGTTCCCAAGTTCATTTGAAATTACAATAAGTCTTGTGTTATTCAAATCAGCCTGTGAAAATTCGGATTGATATTTCTCAAAAGCCTGCTGAGTAAGAATAAGATGCTTTAAGCCGCTGTTTTCATTCAGAGCGTCCGTAACTATTCTCAGCCCCTCAAGCACGAACATTTTATATTTCAGCCGTTCCTTCTTTGAATCAGAAAGCTTCCGGTAAAGCTTTAATACAGGATTCTCCCTTGATGTTATTATCTCCATTTCCCGTTCCTTTCCATAAACAAAACACGCTCTTTTTAATTAAGGAGCGTGTTTATAATCAAAAAAACGATTAAAGAGCAGCCTTTGCCTTTTCAGCGATTGAAGTAAATCCGGCAGCATCGTTTATAGCTATTTCGGAAAGCATTTTTCTGTTGAGAGTAATTCCAGCCTTCTTGCAGCCGTTCATGAATGTTGAATAGTTCATACCGTTGAGCTGAGCTGCTGCTGAGATTCTTGTAATCCAGATTCTTCTGAAGTTTCTTTTTCTCTGCTTTCTTCCGATATATGCATAGTTGCCTGATTTCATTACAGCCTGTTTAGCCATTTTGAAATGCTTGCTCTTAGCACCGAAGTAGCCCTTTGCGAGTTTAAGTGTTTTATTTCTTCTCTTGCGAGTCATCATCGCACCCTTAATACGTGCCATATCTTTTTACCTCCAAAAATTAATTTTAAGCGATTACATATAGGGAACGAGCTTCTTGATTGCCGGAGCATTTGCTGTTCCGCAGAGACCTGCATTTCTTGCGATTCTCTTACGCTTTGTATCCTTCTGGGTAAGTCTGTGTCTTTTATTTGTATGCTGATATTTTACCTTACCGCTTCCTGTAATCTTGAAACGCTTCTTAGCACCTGAATGTGTTTTTACTTTAACCTTTGCCATTTTAGCATATCCTCCTTATTTTGATGTTTTAGGAGAGACGAACATTACAAGGCTTCGTCCTTCCATTTTGGCGGGCTTTTCAACCGTGCCTACAGATGAAACTGCTTCTTTGAATCTCTCAAGCAATTCCTCTCCCAGCTGAGGGTGAGCAATAGCACGCTTGCGGAATCTTATTGAAACCTTTAGTTTATCTCCTGATTTAAGGAATTTTTCCGCCTGATTGACTTTTGTTTCAAAGTCATGAGTATCTATAGTGGAAAACATTCTGATTTCTTTAATTGAAACAACCTTCTGATTTTTCTTAGCTTCTTTTTCACGCTTTGTCTGTTCAAAGCAGAATTTACCGTAA
>JAQXFT010000091.1 GCA_029005335.1 Oscillospiraceae bacterium | reverse complement strand
GACGGCAAGCCTGCACAGAATGTACTGCTATATGGTGATGCAGGCACAGGAAAATCTTCAACAGTAAAAGCAATAGTAAATAAGTATTCGTCAAAGGGACTCCGCCTTATTGAAGTTACTAAGGAACAGCTAAGGGATATTCCGCATATAATCGACAGCATAAGCAGGAATCCGCTTAAATTCATACTTTTTATAGATGACCTGTCATTTTCATCAGATGATGACTGCTTCGGAGCTTTAAAAGCTACGCTTGAGGGTTCAGTATCGGCAAGGGCGGATAATATTGCAATCTATGCAACAAGTAACCGCCGACACCTTGTAAAGGAAAGCTTCAGCGACCGTGACGGTGATGACGTTCACAGAAATGATACCATTCAGGAGCTTATATCACTTTCAGCACGTTTCGGACTTAAAGTGAATTTCTCAAAGCCTGACAAAAATTCCTATTTTGAGATAGTAAAGGCTCTGGCGGATAAAAACAACATAAATCCTGACGAAAATCAGCTTTCCATTCAGTCGGAGGCATTCGCTCTTAAAAACGGCGGACGTTCCGCAAGAACTGCAAAGCAGTTTGTAAATCAGCTTATAAATGACGGAGGAAATATATAAAATGCTTACTCTTGATAAAATTTATCATGCGAAATATGTACTTAAACAGGTTATAAGAGAGACAGATTTGATTCACGCTCCGAATATCAACCCCGAAGCCAATGTGTATCTTAAAACAGAAAATCTTCAGATAACAGGTTCATTCAAGGTCAGGGGTGCATATTACAGAATCTCACAGCTCAGCGATGAGGAAAAGGCAAGGGGAGTTATAGCCTGCTCTGCCGGAAATCATGCACAGGGCGTTGCACTTGCAGCAACTAAAAACGGTATCAAATCCCTGATATGCCTTCCGGACGGAGCTCCTATATCAAAGGTTGAGGCTACAAAAAATTACGGTGCAGATGTATGCCTTGTTGAAGGTGTTTATGATGACGCATACGCAAAGGCTCTTGAGCTTCGTGACGAAAAAGGCTATACATTCATTCACCCCTTTGATGATGAAGATGTTATCGCCGGACAGGGTACTATAGGTCTTGAGCTTGTTGAACAGCTCCCGAATCTTGATGCCGTTGTAGTTCCGATAGGCGGAGGCGGTCTTATTTCCGGAGTAGCCTTTGCTATAAAGAGTCTCAATCCGAAAGTAAAAATTTACGGAGTTCAGGCAACAGGCGCTCCGAGTATGTTCAATTCCGTGCATGACGGTCATATTGAAAGGCTTGAAAGCGTTTCAACTATTGCGGACGGAATAGCCGTAAAAGAACCCGGAACTAATACTTTTGAATACTGTTCAAAATATGTTGACGAAATAGTAACTGTTACAGACGATGAAATTTCCGCAGCTATACTTGCCCTTATGGAACAGCAGAAACTCGTTTCAGAGGGAGCAGGTGCTGTATCTGCGGCGGCTGTAATGTTCAATAAAGTACCGGTTAAGGGTAAAAACGTTGTATGCCTTATTTCCGGCGGAAATATCGACGTAACAATTCTTTCAAGAGTAATCAAGAGAGGACTTCTCATGTCGGGACGCTCATGCTCCCTCAATATCGAACTTGTGGACAAGCCCGGACAGCTTAAAAAAGTATCGGAAATTATTGCAAGTCTCGGCGGAAACGTAACTTCAATTCACCATGAGCGTGCAAACGAGGGTTCAGATGTAATCGGCTGTTATCTGCGAATAGTTCTTGAAACAAGAAACTATCAGCATATTGAACAGATAAAACAGGCTCTCAAGGACAGCGGTCTTAAACTTGTTTAAAACGGAGGTTTTAATATTATGGAAATCAGAAAAATATATACGGATAAAGCTCCCGAAGCTGTAGGCCCTTATTCACAGGCTGTAGTCTATAACGGTCTTGTATATACATCAGGTCAGATTGCAATAAATCCGGAGACAAATTCCATTGAAGCTACTGACATAAAGGGACAGACAGAACAGATTATGAAAAATCTCGGAGAAGTTCTGAAATCAGCAAATTCATCATTTGAAAATGCAATAAAAACAGTATGCTTTATTGCTGATATGAACGACTTCGGGGCTTTCAATGAAGTATATGCAAAATACTTTACTTCAAAGCCTGCAAGAAGCTGTGTAGCTGTAAAAACCCTTCCTAAAAATGTTTTGGCAGAGGTTGAGGTAATTGCAGTCGTAAACGAATAAGAAAGGGTTTTCGCCTATGAAAATACATGCGTTACAGGAAGAGATAATCCGCCTGAAAAAAGAAACAAACACCGTCATACTTGCCCACAGCTATCAGACAAGGGATATTATTGAGATTGCCGACTATTCCGGAGACAGCTATAAATTAAGCGTTGACGCTTCAAAAGTAAGTGCAGACAATATATTATTCTGCGGAGTTCACTTTATGGCAGAAACTGCAAAAATGCTTGCTCCGACAAAAAATGTCTATCTTGCAAACCGTATGGCAACCTGTCCTATGGCTGAACAGATGGACGCTGATATAATAAGACAGCTAAAAGAAAAAGAACCTGACCGCACAGTTGTTGCATACGTCAACACTACGGCAAGCCTTAAAGCGGTGTGCGATGTATGTGTTACTTCATCATCAGCAGTAAGGATAGTAAAGGCTATTGATAACGATAAAATCCTTTTTATTCCTGACTGCAATCTCGGAAGCTATGTTCAGAAAAATGTTCCCGAAAAGGATATAAAGCTTTTACAGGGAGGCTGTCCGATTCATGCCTCAGTAAGAGCTGTTGAGGTCGAAAAACAGAAGAAGCTCCACCCGAATGCTCTTGTACTCGTTCACCCCGAATGTATTCCGAAAGTTGTGGAATATGCTGATTATGCAGGCTCTACATCAGGAATTATCGAATATGCAAAAAAATCCGATGCAAAGGAATTTATAATCGGCACAGAGCTTTCAATCCTTCAGCATCTTCAGTATGAATGTCCTGATAAGAAATTCTATCTTATGTCAAAAAATCTCGTATGCCCGAATATGAAGCTCACTTCACTGATAGATGTATATGAATCCCTTAACGGCATAAAAAATAATACTGATGATGCTTTTAAAATCATAATGACTGATGAGGAAATAAAAAAATCCCGACGCTGTATTGATGAGATGATAAGGCTTGGTGGCTGAGTTGTTTAATCCTGATAATAACCAGCTGAAGGAGCTTATATCTGATAACAGTAATAATGAAGTCCTGAGAATCAGGGCTGATGAAGTCAGGCGGAAATATTACGGAAACAGAGTATTTGTAAGAGGTCTTATAGAAATTTCAAATATCTGTAAAAATGACTGCTATTATTGCGGTATAAGAAAATCCAACAGGAATATATCCCGATATCGTCTCACAGAAGAAGAGATTTATTCATGCTGTGAGACGGGATATAATCTGGGCTTCAGGACGTTTGTGCTTCAGGGCGGAGAGGATTTGTATTTCAGTGATATTGTATTATGCCGTATTGTAAATAATATCAAAAATAAATATCCTGATTGTGCTGTAACGCTTTCAATGGGGGAGCGTTCATACGAGAGCTATAAAAATCTGAAATCAGCAGGTGCAGACAGGTATCTGCTTCGCCATGAAACTGCGGATAATACGCATTATTCAAAGCTTCACCCTGCTGGTATGTCGCTTGAGAACCGGAAAAAATGCCTGTATAATCTGAAAAGCCTCGGCTATCAGACCGGTACAGGCTTCATGGTAGGTTCACCGTATCAGACTGTTGAAAATATTATATCTGATTTGCGTTTTATGCAGGAAATACAGCCTGAAATGATTGGTATCGGCGTATTTATTCCGCATCATGATACACCTTTCAGAGATTATCCTCACGGAAGTGCTGAGCTTAATATAAAGCTTATAAGCATAATAAGGCTTATGTTTCCGAAAGCACTGATTCCGGCAACTACTGCTCTCGGGACAGTATCTCCTGACGGCAGGGAAAGGGGAATACAGGCAGGCTGTAACGTTGTAATGCCAAATTTGTCTCCTCTTATGTTCCGGAAAAGCTATGAGCTTTATGACAATAAAATCTGTACCGGAGAGGAATCAGCTCAGTGTATAGAATGTCTCAGAAAGAGAGTGGAATCTGTCGGATATGAACTTGATATGTCAAGGGGAGATTATCCGGACGTATAAAAAAACGGACGATTTTTTAAAATCGTCCGTTATTGTTATATTCAGTTTTTTCCGGCTCTTTTCATAATTTTTTTAAGGGTTATAAGGTCAAATGAATTTGTATATCCGTCGTTGTTGATATCACATTCACATTCTGAATCGCATGAAAGTATGATTTTTGTGCATATCACTGCCTCAGAAGCACTTATTCTTCCGTCACCGTCTATATCGGGAACTCTTTCCGGAGTACGTATAACAGCGGGTTCTGTAGCAGTGGTGGTGGTAGTAGTAGTAGTAGTAGTAGTTGTTGTTGTTGTTGTTGTTTCAGAAGTCGTTGTCACATCGGGAGCTACGGGATTACATTCATAGTCTTTCATAAAGAGTATCGGAAGCTGATTTGTTATACCATAGTTTTTAGTGGGAGCAATATGGTGCTTTCTGAACATACTCTGAATACCCTTGAGAAAATATTCATATGAAATACCTGTTCCGGTAACGTGTTCTATGAAATCAAAATCGTCCCATGTAACATCTATAGCATACCATTCTCCGTCGTCCATCTGAACGTAATTCCACATATGCTCGGAATCTATAAGTACAGATATGCAGGGGATTCCTTCACGGTTGCAGAGAAGCTTGAATGCCTGAGAATATCCCTGACAGGCAGCCCGGTGGTTTACCAAAGCTCCGTAAGCATTGTAATCTATATAGCCTTCAGTGGATTCATAAGTTGTTGTCATGATAAGCTGGTCATGAATACTTTTCAGCTTTTCATATCTTGTTTCGCCTTCTACAGGGAAGCTGTATAATGCACGGTTTAATTCTTCCTTACAGCTTCTTGCAAAATTTATATCGTTGTTGAAGCTTTCGCCTATTGTGAAGCTGAGGTAAATATCCTTTATCATGTATATTTCCTTGCCGGTAGCATCATCAAATCCGGTTACCTTGTCATATGTAAATGTCGGAGGATTTTCAACCCAGAATATATCAGGGCGGTCAAGAAGAAGAAATTCAAAGCCGGGGCTTATAACATTGGCAATCTGTATTTCTATGAACTGTTCGTCAGTCAAATCCCCTGATGTATTGTCGTCCGGATTTATTTTTATAGCTTCGGGAAGGTTTATGTGTACAGTATCTTCTCTCGGGTCAACGAGGAATGCAAGTCCGTCATAAATAATCTGGCTGTCGGGAGAAAGGGAATTTTTATACTGAAAATGGTAATCTGCTGCTGAAGCTTCATATGATATATCAAGTGAAGCAGAAGCTATGACTAATGCAGTACTTATAATTAAAGAAGTCAGTCTTGATATTATATTTTTTTTCATAATGATTCCTCCCTGATAAATTATTTTTCGTTCCTTTATTTTATTATATTGCAAAAAGTATAATTTGTCAATAGAAAAGCACTATATTTGTATGTTTTTATAAACATTAAACGTTTAAGTTGTGCAGTCTGACATAATATTAAGGATATAATTATACAGAAAGTTATATTATTTCCGGCTTTTTAATATCAGTAAAACAATATAAATTCCATATGAAAAATAAATCAGCATAATTTTGTATTCTGACGGCAATTATAATTTAGTGAAAATAATACTTGAAAAAGCCGGAAATGTGTGATATACTATCAGATGTATAAATATGCAATATCATATCAAAGGAGAATTATCAATGAAATTAATGCAGATGAATAAAAGTCAGCTTCTTGACTTTAAAAATGCGGTTCAGAAAGAATATGATGACTTTAAAGCTCTGGGACTCAGGCTTGATATGTCGAGGGGAAAGCCTTCTGCAGAACAGCTTGATTTGAGTATGGGTATGCTTAACGTCCTTAACGAAGAAACCCTTGCAAATGAATATGGAAACGATTACAGAAACTATGGTATTCTTGACGGTATTCCTGAAGCTAAGAAATTTTTCGCTCCTATGCTCGGAGTCTCTGAGAATGAAATAATTGTCTGCGGAAATTCCAGCCTCAATATAATGTACTGGACTATTCAGGTTGCATTTACTCACGGAATACTTGGTGAGCCGGCATGGTCAAAGCAGGGTAAAGTAAAATTTCTCTGCCCGTCTCCCGGATATGACAGGCATTTCGGCATATGTGAATTTTTTGGCATAGAAATGATTACTGTCCCTATGAAAAGCGATGGCCCTGATATGGATATGATTGAAAAGCTTGTATCAGAAGACCCATTAATAAAGGGTGTATGGTGTGTTCCTCAGTATTCAAATCCGGAGGGCGTATGCTACAGCGATGAAACTGTAAGACGTTTCGCAAACCTTAAACCTGCTGCAAAGGATTTCAGAATTTTCTGGGATAATGCATATACAATACATCATCTCTGTGATGAACCTGAATATATTCTCAACATTCTTGATGAAGCAAAAAAAGCCGGCAATGAAAATATTGTCTATATATTCGGCTCTACTTCAAAGATTACATTCCCCGGTGCAGGCGTTGCCATGATTGGTTCAAGCAAGGAAAATATCGAAAGTCTTAAAAAGGCTCTTTCAGTATGCACTATCAGCTATGATAAGCTCAATCAGCTCCGCCATGTAAAGTATTTCGGAACTTTCGACAATATGGTTGAATATATGAAAAAGCACAAGGCTATACTCCGTCCGAAATTTGACTGCGTTATAAATATGCTCGAAAAGGAAATAAGACCTCTCGGAATAGGCTCATGGATTGACCCCAAGGGCGGTTACTTCATTTCATTCGATTCACTTCCGGGCTGTGCTAAGAGAATTGTTGAACTCTGTAAGAATGCCGGTGTAGTTCTCACCGGTGCAGGAGCAACATTCCCATATAAGAAAGACCCTGAGGATAAAAATATCAGAATTTCACCTTCTTATCCTACTGTTGAGGAACTCTCAAAGGCTATGGAGCTTTTTGTAATATGTGTTAAGCTTGCAAGTGCTGAAAAGCTTCTTGCCGAATAATAATTCCGTTTTAAAGAGCAGTCTGCGGACTGCTCTTTTCTGATGCAGTTAAGTTTTTTTGAAGAAAGAATTTAATATAATCAGCCGGAAAGGCTTCTGACTTAAAAAATCAAAGCATAATCAGGATTTTACTTTTCCGGTCTGCGGATTTTACAAAAAATTGCGATTCAGGGCGAAATTTATCTTGCAGTATAACAGTTGACTTTTTTTCTGTTCCGGAATATAATATAAGCATAGACAGCAAAGATGCTGAAAAGGGTTTGAAGAAAACTTCTTTTCGGCATCTTTTTGCTATTTTCAGGGAAGGTACCTCTCTGATTTATAGCAAAGCGGTCACGACAAAATCAGTAATCAGCAAAGGGTGATTTTTATGAATGAAAATATTATGGAAGCTGTATCAGGTGAAGTATTCGGCGTATGGTTTCTGATTGGTGCTTCACTTGTATTCTTTATGCAGTGCGGATTCGCAATGGTTGAAACAGGTTTTACACGTGCCAAGAATGCCGGAAATATCATAATGAAAAACCTTATGGACTTCTGCATAGGTACAGTAGTATTTATACTTATAGGCTTCGGACTTCTTTTGGGTGAGGACGTTGCCGGACTTCTCGGAAAACCCGGATTCGATATTATTACAGATTATCAGAATTTTGACTGGTCAAGCTTTGTATTCAATCTCGTATTCTGTGCTACAACTGCTACAATAGTATCAGGTGCTATGGCAGAAAGAACAAAGTTTATATCATATTGTATATATTCATCAGTAATTTCCGCACTTATCTATCCTATTGAAGCTCACTGGATTTGGGGCGGTGGCTGGCTTTCTGAATGGGGCTTCCACGATTTCGCAGGTTCATGTGCAATTCATATGGTCGGCGGTATTTCAGCACTTATCGGTGCTAAAATTCTCGGACCACGTATAGGAAAATTCAAAACCGACAAGGACGGCAAAGTAATTAAAGTTAAAGCAATCCCCGGACATTCACTTACACTCGGTGCATTAGGCTGTTTTATACTCTGGTTCGGCTGGTATGGATTCAACGGTGCAGCTGCTACATCAATCCCACAGCTCGGCTCAATATTTGTAACAACTACAATCGCTCCTGCTGTTGCAACTTTTGTATGTATGATATTTACATGGCTTAAATACGGAAAGCCTGATGTATCAATGTGCCTTAACGCATCACTTGCAGGTCTTGTAGGAATTACAGCAGGCTGTGATGTTATGACTGCAGTCGGTGCAATATTTGTAGGTATTGTTTCAGGACTTCTTGTACCGTTCGGTGTATGGCTTCTCGATTATGTTCTCCATATCGATGACCCTGTCGGTGCAGTGGCAGTTCATATGATGAACGGTATATGGGGTACTATAGCAGTAGGTCTTTTCGCAACAGATTCAGCACCTTCAAATACTCTTAACGGCTTATTCTACGGCGGAGGAGCTGGACTTCTCGGAAAACAGCTTGTCGGAGTGCTTGCAGTATCTGCATGGACAGCTGTGACAATTACAATAACATTCTTTGTAATCAAAGCTACAATAGGTCTCAGAGCATCAGCAGAAGAGGAAATTATCGGTCTTGATGCTACAGAACACAACCTTCCTTCATCATATGCAGACTTTATGCCCTCTATTGATTCAATCAAACAGATTGACAGGCAGGCTCACAAGGCTGGAATCGAAGTTCCTGAACCGCCTATACCTGTTGAAGCTCCCGCTGTCAAGAAAGTATCTGAATCTTCAGGAACAGAGGCAAAGCTTACAAAAATCAGTATCATATGCAAGCAGAATAAGCTTGAGGCTTTACAGCAGAGACTTATGGAAGTCGGCGTAAAAGGTATCACAGTAACTCAGGTTCTCGGATATGGTACTCAGAAGGGTCACGACGTATATTATCGTGGTGTCAAAGATGAAGCATCAACACTTCTTCCAAAGGTAAAGGTTGAAGCAGTAGTATCCAAGATACCTGTCGATAAGGTAATCGAGGCAGCTAAATCAGCTCTTTATACCGGAAATATCGGCGACGGTAAAATGTTCATATATGATGTTGAAAACGTTGTCAAGGTACGTACAGGCGAGCAGGGCTATGATGCTTTGCAGGGCGATGACTATTAATTAAAATTATAAAGACACTTCGGGACAGATTTTTAATCTGTCCCTGTTTTTTTGCAATAATGATTGACATTTCCGGAAAGTGGGTATATAATTGATTGTGCAAGGAAAGGAGTTTTAAATTGAAGAATAAAAAAACCATATTGAGTATATCGGGTCTTGTAATCCTCATAATTCTCGGAATCTTTTTCGGCGACAATGCTTTTGAATTTATAACAGATGACTCATCTTTTTCAGAAATCAGTATGTCATCATATGAATATTCAGAAGAATCCTATGAATCCGAAAGCTCCGGAGAATCATATGAGACTGAAACATCAGAAGAATCTTTACAGGATTTTACGTCACAGCCTGATACAACATATTCTGTATCTGAAGCGGAAATAATTTCCGGAACAGATAACAGTATAATACTTGAATCCGGCAGCTATACAACTCCGGAGGACGTTGCCGAATATATACATACTTTCGGAACACTTCCCCATAACTTCATTACTAAAGATGATGCAATTGCACTCGGCTGGGACAAGTCAAAGGGAAATCTCTGGGAAGTCGCTGAGGGTATGAGCATTGGCGGAGACAGATTCGGAAATTATGAAGGACTTCTCCCCGATTCTGAAGGCAGAATCTGGACTGAATGCGATGTAAACTATCAGGGAGGATTCAGAGGTGCAGAACGTATTATATTTTCAAATGACGGTCTGATTTTCTACACCAATGACCATTATCAGACTTTTGAACAGCTATATTAATTACAAATTTTAAAGGAGCTTTTTTTTATGGATACTGAAATTTTTCTGAGCAGATGCTTTTCACCGGAGGAGCTTCACGAAGAACTGGCTCAGAAGCTTGGATTTCCGGAATATTACGGAAAAAATCTTGACGCACTTTATGACTGCCTTTCTGAAATGGAGTCACTGAATGCGGATATATATATATCCGATGAAAATATCAGCAACAGCACTATTGACAGCATACTTGATATATTCTATAAAGTTTCGGAGGAAAACAGCAGATTTTCCTTTTCAGTACATAATGAGGAATTTCTTAATATAGTAGATGAAAATGAACATGTTACAAATCATATAAAGCCCCGTTCACTGGTACACCGTGACGGCGATGGTCATCTTACATCACATATATGGATAATCCGCCGTGTGGACACATCAGTATATGTTCTGCTTCAGAAGCGTTCAGATGAAAAGCTTCTGTATCCCGGATTGTATGATGTATCATCAGCAGGACATACTTCAGCCGGCGAGGAAACAAGATATTCCGCCGTAAGAGAGCTTTCAGAGGAACTCGGAATTAATGCCGACCCGAGAAATCTTGAATTTATAGGCATGGAAAAATCCGAGAAGGTCTGTGATACAAGAGAGGGAAAACGCATTGACAAGGAATTTGCTACAATATTTGTCTATAATAAGCCCGTTGATATAAAAAATATCAGGCTTCAGAAATCAGAAGTTTCGGAGGTCTGCTGGGTGGATATAGATGAATGTATAGCAAGAATAGATGATGAGAGCTTCCCGAACTGTCTGAGAATCCAGGAGCTTAAAAAGCTCAGAAAAAAGGTATTGTAAAATAAATTTAAGGAGGTTTTTTCCCCATGAACTTTTCACCTATTGAAGTTCTTAACTTCGTAAAGGAAAATGACGTAAAATTTATCCGACTTACATTTTGTGACGTATTTGGAAATCTGAAAAATGCTGCGATTATGCCAGGAGAGCTTCCCCGTGCCTTTGAATACGGAATACCCTTTGATGCTTCCGGAATAACCGGAGAATATTCCGATTTGCTTCTTGTTCCCGATATATCAACCCTTTCTGTACTTCCGTGGAGACCAAAATCCGGCAGGGTTGTAAGATTTTTCTGCAATATAAAAAATCCTGACGGCACTGATTATTCCGGAGACCTGAGAAAACAGCTTCACAATAAGATACTTTCCCTGAACACTGAGGGATATTCATGTGAAATTGCAACAAAATGCGAATTTTATCTTTTCAATCTCGATGACGACGGAGAACCCACAAGGATTCCTCACGACCACGGCGGATATCTTGATGTTGCACCGATTGACAAATGCGAAAATACAAGACGTGAAATATGTCTTTCACTTGAGGAAATGGGACTTAATCCGAAAAGCTCGTGTCATAAGCATGGCTGGGGTCAGAATGAAATTGATTTCAGGAGAAGTGAACCTGTCAACGCTGCCGACAATATGGTACACTATAAAACAGTCGTAAAATCAATAGCTTCCCAGAATGGTCTGTATGCCTCATTTATGCCGAGACCGCTTGAAAATCAGCCGGGCAGTTCGCTTAATATATGTCTCGGAGTCAGGAAGAATGGCGAGGATATTTTTGGCTCTGATGAAAAATCAATGACTTCTGAGGGAAAATATTTCATAGCCGGAATACTCAACAGAATACCGGAAATGACTGCATTTCTGAATCCTACTACAAATTCCTACAAGCGTTTCGGTGTAGGATATGCTCCGAAGTCAGTAAACTGGAGCTTTGACAATAATTCTCCTCTTATAAGAGTACCGAACGCTGCGGGAGTATCTCCGAGAATTGAAGTGCGTTCAGCAGATGCCGGCTGTAATCCCTATATAGCATTTAATCTTCTTTTGTCAGCAGGCTTTGAGGGAATAAAAAACAAAGAAGCTTTTTCCGGAAAATCAGAACTTCCGGAATCTCTTGAAAAGGCATATGAACTTGCCGTAAGAAGTGATTTCATAAAATCTGTTCTTGATGAAAAAACACTGAAAACCTTTCTGCTGAATCTTGAAAATGTATGCAGGGAATATTCGCAGAATACTGAAAGACAATATGATTTTGAGACGGAAAAATATTTTAAATTTATCTGACTGACTAATTTTAAAAAACGAGGTGCTTATATTTATGGAACGAGCATTGATAGTTTCAGGTTCGGAAAAGGGAATTGATGCCGTTGCACAATTGCTCAGAAATGCCGGATATTCGCAGATTACTGCGATTAACAGCGGAAGCGAGGCACGCCGTCTTATAAATACTGCGGAATATGAAATTGTTGTAATAAATACACCGGTATCAGATGAATTCGGACATGAGCTTTCTGTAATGATGTCTGAATCCTCAACCGCCGGAATAATACTTATATGCCGTGCCGAAATTGCGGACGAAGTTTCGGATAAGGTCGGAGAATTCGGAGTGTGTGTAGTACCAAAGCCGGTTAATCGGTCAGTATTTCATCAGACTTTAAAGCTTGTACAGGCAACAAGAGCAAGAATGCTCGGACTGAAAAAGGAGAATGTAAAGCTTCTTACAAAAATTGATGAGCTGAGACTTATTAACCGTGCGAAGTGTGCATTGATGGAATATCTGAAACTTACAGAGCCTCAGGCACACAGATATATAGAAAAGCAGGCTATGGATACCCGCCAGACACGAAAAGAAGTTGCGATGAATATACTTTCAAGATATGAAAGATAACCGGCAATGGTTGTAGAGAGTGCATATATTATGCACTCTTTTTTTGTGCATTTATACAAAGTGTGAAATTTTCTGCAACAGAACAGAGGATTTCTGACACTGTATTTATAAAGGAGGTCTTCCTATGAATGATATTTCGGCAGTATCCTATATAAGTGATGAAGATAATGATTTTGATAAAGATGTCAGACTTGCAATTGCCGGAGATACAGAAGCTTTTTCACGTCTGTATGCTCTTGTATATAAAGATATGTATCATATAGCAAGGTATAATTTAAGAAGTACTCACGACGCCTCTGATGTGGTAAGCGATGCAGTTGCAGATGCTTTTCAGTCTATAAAAAACCTCCGCAATGAAAAAGCCTTCCGGAGCTGGATTATGAAAATTCTTTCTGCGAAGATAAAGAAAAAGCAGAAGGAATATATGAACAGCAATACAGCTGAATATGAAGAATGTCTGGCGGAATCAAGGGATTTTGATTATGAATATCATGACCTGAAAATAGCTCTTGACAGTCTTGATGAAAAATCAAAAATGATTCTTTCAATGTCAGTCATCAACGGCTATACAAGTCTTGAAATTGCAAGAATATGCAGAATAAATCCGGCAACAGTACGTTCAAGACTTATGAGAATAAAGAAAAAATTAAGGCTCAGCCTTGAAGAATCAGACTGATGAAAGGAGAATTTTTATGAACAACAGCGAGAAAGTAAAAAAGATACTTGAATCGGAGGAAGTTCCCGAAAACCTCCTCCCGAAAAATATTGACCTGATAATTAAATCCAGAAGACAGCAAAAGATTAAATATTCCGGAAAAGCTTTCAGAAATCAGTATATAAAAATTTTCTCCGGTCTGACAGCCTGTGCGGTATTCAGTACAATGGGAATTATTGCGATAGGAAAAAAAGCTCCCGCATATGAAATCACTTCCGACATTGTTTTACAATCCGCAGATATATCAGGATTCAGAGGTATTAGTAAAAATCCGGAAAACACTCTTTCCTATTCTATTAAAGGTGCTGAAAGCTATGATGAGGTTTATGAAATATTCTCTGAGGCTTCGGAGCATTACAATAATGCTTACAATATTATGGAATGTGATACTGCAACAAATTCCTTTGAGGACTGCAACGGCAATGAAATCAATAAGGCAGTAACAGACGGCAAATCAATATTCAGCGTCAGTGAAAATGATTCCTTTATGAATATTGCAAGCGTTGAGGACGGAGAATTTCCCTATGGCTATTCAATGGATATAGTTTCAGATTTTTCAGATGCATTGAATACGGAAGTATGCGGAATGTATATAACGGACAATAAGCTTATTGTAATATCCGAAAATCTTATAAATGACGGAAACACTGTAACAACCGTTCTTGCATATAATATAGCCTATCAGAATGAAGAGCCTTTGCTTGCATATCTCGGTGAATATTCTCAAAGCGGAAATTTCAGCAGTATACAAATCAATGATAATTATATCTATCTTATAACCTCCGAAACAAAAGACCTTTCTTCAGAAATAAATCCCGGAGACTATGAAAAATATCTTCCGGAATATTATATAAACGGTGAAAAGCATTATCCTGAACCCGGAAATATATATATTCCCTCTGATTCCGGAGAGCTTAATTCAGAGCAACTCAATACAGGCTTTACAACAGCAGGTGCATTGAAAATCAATCAGGATTACGGAAATATCAATACTGACCGCAACGGCGATATATTTATTCAGACTGATATAAAAGCCTTTGCGAAATCTGCCGAATTTGTTTATTGCAGTAAAAACAGCCTCTATGTTACAGTAAGCAACTATACTAATGCATATACTCAGAATACAGATATATTTCGGTTTTCACTTTCGGACGGAAATATTATTCAGCAGTCATGCGGAAATGTAAAGGGTATTCCTGTAAATCAGACTGCTATGAACGAATATAATAATTACTTTGCAGTTGCAGTAATGTATATTCCCGACATTCAGATGGTAAATACAAAATATGCTTTATATATACTTGATTCAGATATGAATGAAGTCGGCTTGCTTGATGATTTCAGCAATATCCAGCAGGATATAAATGATTTCATATTCTTTGAAGATACTGCATATGCTTTCACATATTCCGGACAGTCCGAACCCGCTTTTGCAATAGATTTAAGCGACCCCGAAAATCCTTTATTAAACGACGATTTAAAGCTTATCTACGGTGACTGTATGCGGAAATGGAATGACGGTATGATTTTCAGCTTCAATTCATTGCAGAATCAGAATATCCCTGCAAAAATTTCTGTGCTTGAAAACAAAGATGTAAATATTATAGCGGAGCTTACAGATGAGCCTGATGATTCAGAAATGTTTTCAGGTTCTCCGGCATCTGAGGACAGTCAGGCTGTGCTTACAGTTCCGGAAAAAAACATTATAGGCATACCATATTATTCACAGAAATATTCTGATGAGTCTATGACATATGGATATGAATTTTACCGCATTGAAAATGATTCATTCAGTTATATCGGAGCTGTTTCGGAATACCAGAATGAATGTTACAGTATGAACAGAGCATTATGTATAGATGACTATATCTATATACTTTGCAGAAATAAATTTATATCATTCAGAATATCAGACAGCATATCTGATAACAACTCTATAATTTTTAACAGATGAAAGGGAGTATTATTATGAAAAAATTCAGAAAAATCTGTATCTTCACATCAGCCCTGATGATGGCTCTGAGCATGAATATTCCGGCTGTATCAGCCGTTGAATTTCAGACTGCTTCAATTTTAACCGAAAAAAAAGCTGTTGACTATCAGCAGCAAGCCACTACTCTTATGGGAGCTTTGAATTATATTGACCAGATAGGCGGAGGAAACATACCTTTTGATATGGATACTGCTTTCACAGATAACAACGGCAATGAGTTCGCAAAGGTAGCTAAGACACAGTTTTCCAGTACTTCTGATTTGCGTGAATATATGGAATCCGTGCTTACAAAAAAATTCATCGATTACAGATATTCGGGTATTCTTGATACCAGCGACCCAAGATATATTGATTACAAGGGTGAGCTTTACGGAAAAACCTCCGCAAGAGGCTGTGGCTTTGCATGGAGTTCAAAGACTCCGGAAATCAGCAATATTACTTCCGGTTCATTTACAATAACGGCAGAATATGACAATTACGGAGCTACTGATTATATGGTAATGAATGTAATTCTTGATAACGGCTTATGGAAAATTGATTCGATAGCTGATTGCACTCAGACAGCATTTACTCTCATGGGAGCTTTGGACTACATCGACCAGATAGGCGGAGGAAACATACCTTTCGATATGACAACTGCTTTTACAGATGATAACGGTGAAGAGTTCGCAAAGGTAGCTAAAACGCAGTTTTCAACTACATCTGATTTGCGTGAATATATGGAATCAGTGCTTACAAAAAAATTCATAGATTACAGATATTCGGGTATTGTCGGAACAAGTGACCCCCGATATATCGATTATAAGGGTGAGCTTTACGGAAAAACATCTGTAAAAGGCTGTGGATTTGAATGGACTGACAAAGAACCGGAAATCAGTAATATCACTGCAAATTCGTTTACAATAACGGCAGAATATAACAACTACGGAGAAACAGCTGACTATATGCAGATAAATGTAGTTCTTGACGGCGGATTGTGGAAAATCGATTCGATAAACACATCAGTTCCGAATATTGTAAGAGCAAAGGAATTGCTTACAGCCCTGAATGATGTTGAATGGCTCGGAGGAGGATTTGTTGATTTTGACAAGTCCACAGCTTTTACTGATGAAAACGGAAACGAATTTGCACAGGTGGTAAAATCAATCTTTGTCAGCACATCATCTGTCAGGGACTTTATGGAGGAAAATCTTACTGATAAGATGATTAAATCACGCTATTCCGGAATTATCGGTACTGATGACCCACGGTATATCGATTATAAGGGTGTACTTTACGGAAAAACTGCTGCAAGGGGCTGCGGCTTTGCATGGGCGGATAAAACTCCGGAAATAAAAAATATAAAGGATACTTCCTTTGATATAGTTGCAGAGTATGACGATTACGGAAAAACCAGTTATATGACACTTAATGTAGTTCTCAATGACGGCATATGGAAAATAGACAGTATCTCATCATCTGATGAAAATAATGTATCCGAGCTTTCCGGAGATGCAAATCTTGACGGACATATTGATATTGCTGATGTTGTAGCAGTAGCAGCATATGTCGGAGACCCTGCAAAAAATGCACTTTCTGAGCAGGGTATAATAAACTGTGATATACAGAATGCCGGAGACGGTCTTACAGCCGGAGATATACTTGCAATACAGCAGTATCTTGCAGATATAATTACAAAGCTTCCGTTATAATTAAGCGGGCGGTCATTTTCAGAATGACCGCCCTTATTTTTTTCTATCTGACATCATAGTAAAATTTATCTGAAGCTTCACGGTCTTTTCCGGTGAAAATTTTTTTAGTGAGCTTCCGGTTTTTAATCAGATACCAGTCACCAAACTCGTCGAATTTCCGGCTTGATGTAATTATACGTGATTTTTTCAGCGTACCGTATTTTTTTCCGGATTTAAGTCCGAGATTTTTAAGCCTTACAGCAAAATCCATATCCTCAAGGCTTATAAATTCCTTATTGAATCCGCCTATTTTATCGAAATCCTTTTTGTAGCACCAGAACATTCCGCCGGTTAGAGCAGATTTTTCCTTAATCATTATCGGAATAACATGACGTGCAACATATATGGACGACATTACTATTCCCAGTGAATATCTGTCAAAAACAGCTACAGCACCTCCGCCGATAAATTTTCCGGATTCAAGCATTGATTTTATTTCAGCAAGAGAGGTTTCGGACATACAGCTGTCAGCATCAATTGTAACGATAATTTCTCCTTTTGCAAGCTCTGCACCGGCATTGCGGACGGCACTTATACATTTTTCATTGTTCACGCATATTTCAGCTCCGAATTTTTTAGAAATTTCTATTGTTTTGTCGGTACATCTGTTGGCTGAGACAATAATCTGAGCCTTTGTACCGGCATATTTTTCAGCATCTTTTATTGCACTCAGACATTTTCCGATATATTTTTCCTCATTGTGGGCAGGAACTATTATTGAAAACATAAAAAAAATTCTCCTTTTTTTCTATAATTATACTATGGATATCCGCAGAAGTAAACATCATTCCGGAAAAATAAAATTTTTATCTGATAAAATCTGTCTGGTTATACATTGCCGGAAACAAGCATATAATCAAACAGTAAAATAAAACAGTGAGGTAGTAATTCTATGAAAAGTATCAGTAAGAAATTTGTCGGAAAGGCAATATGTCTTGTATTTGCGGTGGGAATTATAAGTACAACAATACTTTTTTCCGGCAGAGACAGAGACAATGCAGTTACTGTATCAAAAACCTATAATGATTCCGACAAGCCGATTATTATTCTTGATGCAGGTCACGGCGGAATGGACGGAGGCTGTACCAGTATTAATGGAGATGTTGAAAAAGGCATAAATCTTAATATACTTCTTGCACTTCGTGATATGCTGAGAGTATCCGGATATGATGTTGAAGTTACAAGAGATACCGACAAATCAATACATGACAAGGGCATTGAGGGAATAGCAAATCAGAAAAGCTCCGATATGGACAACAGGCTTGCACTTTTCAACAAGTATGAAAATGCTTTATGCATATCAATACATCAGAATCAGTTTACTGACTCTAAATACAGCGGAGCGCAGATGTTCTATTCTGCTTCCAATCATGAAAATGAACGTCTTGCCGGAATAATGCAGAATAAATTCGTTGAACTTCTTCAGCCTGGAAACAAGCGTGAAATAAAGCTCTGCGGAAAGGAACTTTTTCTATGTTATTTCAGCGAAAATCCTACTGTAATGGTTGAATGCGGATTTCTTTCAAATCCTGATGAAGCCTCACTTCTTGTTACTGAAGAATATCAGCATAAGGTAGCATTTACAATATATTCGGGAATTAATGAATTTCTGAATGAATAAGGAATACAAGGCAGATTTCAGGTTAATTGTATATATTCCGAATATGCCATTATAAACGGAGCTATTCCCTTTGCATCATTACGGATAACAGATTCGCTCAGATAATATTTTTCGCTTCCGTCACGGTGATTGTCGCCTCCGAGACCTGCTACAAGACATATATTTTTCAATACCGGAACATTATTTTCAAAGGATATATAATTTTTCATTGTAGTATCAAAAGCCTTTCTTCCGGATTTACGCACAGTATTTCCGCATATTCCGAGGCGTACCGATTTCATGGCGGAATAGGCATAAAGTGAAGTACCGCTTGTTTCGTGATAATTTCCGGAGAGATATGCCTTTGCCGGAAGCTGATAAAACATTCCGGAGTCGTCCTGATATTTCATCATTGCAGAAATCAAATCAGACAGCATATTTCCGCAGAGGTCTTTTAAAGCTCCGGAGGAAAATTCAAATATATCTGCAAGTCCTGCCATAAGCCAGCATATCGACCTCAGCCAGTATTCGGAAGAAAGTCCCGTTTTCTTATCCGCCCAGTACATCTCACGTGATTCATCATATCCGTGATAGTATAAGCCTGTATTTTTGTCACGCATAATATCCTTCACATTCTGAAGCTGTCTGAATATATCTTCCGGAATTTCTTCATTGTGTGTTACAGAGGCATACTCTGCAAGAAACGGAAGTGACATATATATACCGTCAAGCCATATCTGAAACGGATAAATTTTCTTATGCCAGAAATTACCGCATTCAAGGCGGGGTTGATTTAAAATCTGATTTTCATAAATCCATAAAGCAGTATCAAGATATTTTTTATTCTGAGTTTTGCGGTAAAAATACAGGAGATTTTTAGCTCCGTTTACATTGTCGAGATTATATGCTTCTATGTTTAAAGACGGTACAATATTGTTATCCGATATGAAAGCGGATAAATATTTTTCAGCAAATTCAAAAAGCTTTTTGTCTCCGGAAAGCTCATAAAGTTCTGATACAGCTTTTATCATGCAGGCATCAATATAATTCCATTTGTTTTCCTTTGAGAATATATGGTTTTCACTGTTCCAGAGCGGATTTTCCGGATTTGATTTCAGTATGATATTTTCGGTAAATCCATTTATAATTCTGTTTATCATTATTTTAATCCCCCTGCGGTAATATCCTGAATGAAATATTTCTGTGCTATTGCGAATACTGATACTGACGGTATAAGCCCTAATACTGACATTGCTATTATTTTATTGTATTCATATCCCTGTCCGGTACTGTCTGCCGACATACGCAGTGCAAGTGTCAGCGGATATTTTCCGACAGATGATATATATATAAGCGGTGCTATAAAATCGTTCATAGACCATAGGAATGTAAATACTGCTACTGAAATTACAGCAGGCTTTATACAAGGAATATATATAAGTACAAGTCTTTTCAAAGCTCCGCAACCGTCTATTCTCGAAGCCTCGCCTATCTCCTTTGGAACAGCTTTGAAAAACTGTATAAGCATGAATACAAACATTCCCTCAGAAGCAAAAAGCGACGGAAGAATAAGCGGTATATATGTATCAAGCATATCAAAGTAATTCCACATCATATATGACGGCAGAAGCATTACAGTCTGAGGCATGAAAAGCATACACATCAGACAGCCGAAAATCAGTCTTTTAAACGGAAAATCATACATTGCAAAGCCATATGCCGTAAGCGTTGAGGATATGACAGAAAATATTACTTTAGGGACTACTATTCTGAAAGTATTCATAAAATAGTGACCCATTGTATAAGCTCCGGAGGTTTTCCAGCCGTTTATATACGGAGTAAAATCAAAGCTTTCCGGCATAAACCATATTGAAGAAAAAATTTCGCTGTTGCTTTTGAATGATGCTCCGATAAGCCATATTACAGGATAGAGCATAAATATTCCCAGTGCCGAAAGTATAATATATACAAGTATTTTTTTTATGTGTTTCATACATCACCAGCTCTGAATTTTTTAGTAAACCTGAAAAGCATAAGAATGAATAATGCTGTAAGCGTAAAGAGAACCCATGAGACTGCATTTGCATAGCCTATGTCATAATACCGGAAAGCCTCATCATATATCAGCATTGATACTGTATATGTGTTTTTCATAGGATTTCCGCCGGTTATCATAAAAGGAGCATTAAATTCCTGAAAGGCTGTAATTGTCTGCATTACGAGATTTACGAATATGACATTTCTGAGCATAGGCAGAGTGATGCTGAAAAATGTACGTATTTTTCCTGCACCGTCTACTCTGGCGGAATCGTAAAGTTCACGTGGTATATCATTAAGTGCGGATAAAAAAATTATCATAGTTGAACCAAATTCCCATACCCTCAGAAGCACTATCATAAATATAGCAGGAGTGCTTTCGCCATACCAGCTTACAGGCATGATTCCGAGTTTATCAAGAATCTGATTTACAAGTCCGTCAGATGTAAAAAGAAAGCTCCACATTATTGCAACCGATATATTTGAGCCGAGTATTGACGGTATATAATATATTGTTCTGAAAAAGCCCATTCCCCTTATATTCATACTAAGAAGAAGTGCTGTTCCGAGAGATACAATAAGCTTTAAAGGTACAAGCAGTATGATATATTTCAGAGTTACGCCGACAGCTTTATGAAAATCGCTGTCAGTGACAAGTCTTTTAAAATTTTCAAGTCCTGTAAATTCCGGCTTGCCGTTCATGCTGTAATCGGTGAGGCTGAGCAGAAAAGATACTATAAAGGGATATATTCCGAAAATTAAAAAGCCTGCCAGAAACGGAAGAACAAAAAGAAATCCTGTATATTTGCTTTCACCGACCGGATTGTGATATATTTTTTTCATTTATTATTATTTTATCCTCTCAAGATATTTTTTTACTTTTTCATACATCTCCTCAGAAGCCTCCTCAGAGGTTGCTGTTCCGTAGGATACTTTTTCTATGGCGGAATTATAGTATTCCTTAAGCTGTGAAAGCTCAAAATAAGGGCTTAGCGTTACAGGGTCAACAGCTCTGAGATATTCATCTGAATCGTATGAAATTCCGCAGAGCTTTCCGCTTTTGTCGAGAGCTTCATATGCCTTTCCGTTGGCAGGAATACCTCTGGAAGTTCCAAGTATTTCGGCACATTCCTCGTCATTGAGGAGAAAATTTATAAAAGCTCCTGCTTCATCGGGATATTTTGTGTTATCGCTTATAGCATACATAAGTGACGGCTTAATCATCCAGCCTGAGCTGTTTCCGTTATCCGAGGAGAGATATTTTCCGGCACATAGTGTATCATCAGCGAGTACAGCCTGATACTTTCCTACTGCACTGCCCCATTCAAGAACTCCGGAAACTGTACCGTCTATAAATTTCGGAGACTGATACAGAGCAGAGCTTCCGTCGTCCTCAGCTCTCTTTCTGACACTTCTTACTATGTGATTGTCCTCAAGCGATTTATAGAAATCAAGTGCAGTTTTAATATCATCAGCAGTAAATCCAAGGTCGCCGGTCATAGTTATAAATTGTTTTCCGGTCAGCTGCTGAACATATACAACCGAAAGATACCACGCTGAAGCACCTGTCTGCGTATCCAAATCAAGCGGATATTTTTCATACTGACTGAATTTTTCTCCAAGTGAAATCAAATCATTCCATGTATCAGGAATTTCCGCACCTATTTCCGCATATGTATCCTTATTGAAGAAAAGACCTCTTCCGCTCATTGAAACAGTAAGGGCATTAAGCTTATCCCCACGCATTCCGAATGAAAGCGTCTCAGAATCATATCCCGATAAATCAATGTAATCCGAAAGCAGATTCAAATCATAGAATCCCAGTCCGTCCTTTGAAAGATTTATCAGCCAGTCATAATTAATCTGCATTATATCCGGTGCAGTATCGCCGGAAACCTGTGTATTGAGCTTTTCCGTCCAGCCGTCCCAGCCTCCGTATTCGGGTTCTATTTTTATATCAGGATATTTCTTATTCCAGAGTTCTATGGCTTTTAAAGTAGCTTCATGCCTGTCATCTCCTCCCCACCATGAAAATCTAAGCGTACACTTATCAAGCTTTCCGTCCGGAAGAACTGCTGTTTCTTCAGCCTGTCCGCAGGAAGTCATAATAAAAAAACTGAAAAGCGTACTTATAATCAGAAAAATTCTGCCGTGTTTAATATAATTCATCAAAAAAACACTCCCTCTTAATTAAGTGTAAATCAAAACGGCATTCCTGCAATACAATTATACATTGATTTTAAATTTTTAGCAAGCATAAATTATACTTTCTGTGCATTTTATACAGCTGTCAGCTTTTTTCACTGTGTATTCTGCCACGACTCAATCAGAATTTTACTGATATTCCTGCAGGGGCAAACATCGCTCGCCTGAAAATAAAAAATCCTGAAAAAATTCTATATATATCTTGAAAAATATACAGATATATGGTATAATAAATTGATTAATAATGCACAAAAAATGAAAGGCCGTGAAACAATGGTAATACCTTATTCAATATTATATATTGCATTGATTATTGCTCTTTTAGTATGTACTGCAATCGCCAAGCGTTCCGACAGACAAGGTCATAATGCTGTCTGCTGGCTTGAATCATCTCTTATTATACCAATACTGGGAAACTGGCTTTCAATTATATCAGAAAAAAAAATGATTGCACTTATTGGATACTATCTTTACTTTTTAGGTATAGATTTAGTTCTGACTTCTCTGGTTAATTTTACAGACCAGTACTGCAAAGGTACAGGCAACGGCACACATAAACCAATTGTTATGTACTTAATATTGGCAGCAGATGCTGTACAGCTTCTGCTTAATCCTTTTTTCAGACACGCATTTGATGTAGGTACAATTACAACCGATATGGGAACATCATACCATCAGCTGTTGATTTATTCCGGACAGAAAATACATCATATTATAGATTATAGCGTTTTGTTCTGTGTTGTACTGATATTTCTGATTTCTTCAATAGTAACTCCAAAAATATACCGGGAACGTTTTACCGTTCTGCTGATTTCAATTGTTATGATAGGTATAGTACAGGCACATTATATTTTCATAACAAATACTTATGACCGTTCTGTTATAGGATACGGAATTTTAGGATTTTTAATATTTTATTTTTCAATATGTTACAGACCGCTTCGCTTGTTGGATCAATTGCTTTCAAATATAGTTTCAAACTTGTCAGACGCTTTTTATATATTCGATTCAAACGGCAAATGTATATGGGCAAACGAACAGGGTTGTGAACTCGTGGGATTTAAGGGAAACAACTACGAGCAGATTAATGCTGAATTAATAAATATGTTCGGAGAAATAAGCCAATACGATAAGCAGATTATAAAAAAGTCGGTAGAAAACGGAAATGATATTCATTTCTATACATTGGAGGAAAAACAGGTTAAAGCTTCAAACGGAAAATCAAACGGTTCTTACCTTCGCATTCAGGATATAACCAAAGAAGAACTTGAACTGAAAGCACGTGATGAGCAGATAGGAAAAATCAGTTATGAAGCATACAAGGACGCTCTGACAGGCGTCGGCAATAAATCACTATACAATAAAAAGGTTAATGAAATGAATAAAAATATTGCCAACGGACTAAATGAATTTGCTGTTATTATGGTTGATATAAACAACCTGAAACGTATCAATGATGAATATGGTCATAAGGCAGGCGATATTTATATTAAAGGCTGTTGTCAAATTATATGCAGAATATTCAGTAATGAATCCATATTCAGAATCGGCGGTGATGAATTTGCTGTAATTCTTCAGGGAAAAGATTTTACTGAAAGATTTCAGGCAGTGGAAGAACTGCGTTCTTTATATGACAAATCATTTAAACAGACCGGGTCGGAAGAATGGTTAAGATATTCCGCATCTGTCGGAATAGCTGAATACGCTTCAGATGATAATTCCTTTGAACTGGTGTTCAAGCGTGCCGACAAGGCTATGTATGAAGAAAAGAAAAATTTCAAAAAATTATACGGAAGCTACAGATAAACTATCCCCCGCTAAATAACGTTAAATAATGCAAACCGAAATTATCTGATTTCAAAAAAATGTTAATAAAAATTAAATTAATTCGAAAATTCTTGATTTTACTATTGCAATTTTACTTAAGATATGATATAATTATTATTGAAAAACTTAAGAAAGGAATGTGATATGTTTATGACTTTTTCATTATTGCTCTGGGCTTCTGTCATAATCATTGCGGTAATAGTTGAAGCAGGTACATTCCAGTTTATTTCAATATGGTTCGCACTCGGCGGAATTGTTGCCCTTATATCAGATATTGCCGGTGCAACATTCGGAATGCAATTTGCTTTGTTTACCATATCTTCCGTAATATCACTTATTATAGGTTTTCCTCTCGGAAGAAAACTTGCCGACTTCAAAAAAACTTCAACAAATTTTGAAATGAATATCGGCAAAACTGCTACCGTAATCGAAGAAATAAATTCTTCTCAAAGTACCGGAAGAGTGCGTCTGAACGGTGTCGACTGGACTGCCGTTTCATCTGACGGAAGCATTATCCCAAAAGATTCCGCTGTTGTTGTCAGCGAAATAAAAGGTACTAAATTAATTGTCGCTCTGAAAGATACTGCAAAAGTATCATAATTTTAAGGAGGTTTTTATCTATGGGTGCAGGCGGTTATATTCTTCTTGCTGTTATTATCTTTTTCGTTATCGTTCTGATAAGATGTATTCAGATTGTTCCGCAGTCTTATGTATATGTTATCGAACGTTTCGGCTCTTTCTACTGCGAATGGCAGACAGGTATTCACTTCAAAGTTCCGTTTATTTACAGGATTGCCGGAAAAATTTCCCTCAAGGAAAAAGTCGTTGACTTCAAGCCACAGCCGGTTATTACCAAGGATAACGTTACTATGCAGATTGATACAGTAGTATTCTATCAGGTTACTGATGCTAAACTGTTTATCTACGGCGTTGAAAGACCTATCATAGCTATAGAAAATCTTTCTGCTACAACTCTCCGTAATATCATCGGTGAAATGGATTTGGACGCAACTCTCACTTCAAGAGACGTAATCAACACAAAAATTACTGCTAAACTCGATGAAGCTACTGACGCATGGGGTATCAAGGTAAACCGTGTCGAACTGAAAAACATTATCCCGCCTAAGGAAATTCAGAATGCTATGGAAAAACAGATGAAGGCTGAACGTGAAAGACGTGAAAAAATACTTCAGGCTGAAGGTGAAAAGAAATCACAGATTCTCGTTGCCGAAGGTGAAAAGGAATCAAAAATTCTCCGTGCCGAAGCTGAAAAGCAATCCGAAATTCTCCGTGCCGAAGCCGAAAAACAGGCTATGATTCTCCGTGCCGATGCCGTTCGTGAACAGAAAATCCTTGAGGCTACCGGTGAAGCTCAGGCTATTGAACTCGTTCAGCAGGCTCTCGCTGACAGTATTGTGAAGCTGAATCAGTCTGAACCTTCCGCACAGGTTTTACAGCTCAAGGCTCTTGAAGCCTTCCAGAAAGCTTCTGACGGCAAGGCTACAAAGATTATTATACCAAGTGAAATTCAGGGTATTGCAGGTCTTGCAACAGGTATTAAGGAAGTAATTTCCGAAAATAAAAATTAAAATTCAGACATCGTTTAAATCAACAAAAAGAACAGTGGAAACTGTTCTTTTTTGTGTTTTGCGACAATTTTTGCAAAATAACAAAAAGTTCCCTTTTTTCTCTTGACAAAAATTTTAAGCTGGTTTACAATAAAAATATGGAATTTAAAATTCCGGAATATACAGCTTAGGCAGGTTACTTTAAAATGGTTTTTTCAAGGCTTTTCTTTATTTTCTTCTTTTTCGTGATATGTATAATTTCATATGCTTCTTCCGGAAGTATAAAGCAAAAAAATACTATCCTTTTAATCGCATCTCTTATTTTTTACGCTTGGGGTGAACCCCTTTATATAATTCTCCTGCTTATAAGCTCGGTTATAAATTATCTTTCCGCACTCGCAATAGAACATTTCAGAGGAAAAACTCTAGATTCCGTATTCACTTTTCTTGCAGTAGCTTTCAATCTTCTTGCTCTCGGATATTACAAGTACAGCGGTTTTATTGCCGAAAATATAAATGCTCTTTTCAGCTCGGATATTATACCTGTTCCCGATATTGACCATATGCCAATCGGAATAAGCTTTTTTACTTTTCAGACTATATCATATATTATAGACTGTCACTGGGAGGAAGTTCACGCTGAAAAAAGTTATCCGAATTTCCTTATGTATCTTTCACTTTTCCCTCAGCTTATTGCAGGCCCTATTGTAAGATACAGCACTGTTTCCGAAGAAATTCAGAACCGCAAAATCTGCATAAGCGATATAAGATACGGGCTTAACAGATTTATTCTCGGACTTTCAAAAAAAGTAATTCTTGCCGATAATCTCTATGAAATCGTTAAAAATATCTTCGGTGAAGCTGATAACGGTTTTGCAAATGTAAGCAATGCTACTTTTGTCGGTGCGTGGCTTGGTGCTGTTACTTATGCT
>JAQXFT010000090.1 GCA_029005335.1 Oscillospiraceae bacterium | reverse complement strand
ACCGAAATTATCAAGGGAATGAAACTTCATATTACAGAACAGTTCTCAACCATACACAATTATATAGATACTGATAATATGATACTCCGAAAAGGTGCTGTATCGGCTCAGAGCGGTGAAAGGCTTATAATTCCCATAAATATGCGTGACGGAAGTCTTATCTGCACAGGAAAGGGCAATCCCGACTGGAATTTTTCAGCTCCTCACGGTGCCGGTCGTTTGATGAGCAGAAGTCAGGCTAAACAGAGCTTTACCGTTTCGGAATACAAAAAGCAGATGAAGGGAATTTATTCAACGTCAATAAGCTCCGCAACTCTTGACGAATGTCCCATGGCATACAAGAATATAAATGATATTCTTGAAAATATATCCGATACTGTTACTGTTGATGATATTATTAAGCCGATTTATAATTTCAAAGCCGGAACAGATTAAATATTTAAAGGCGAATATAAATTTCTTTAAGAAATTTTATAAGCCTGTCAGTCATTTGCTGAAGTTCAATGCAGTCCTTTTGGGAATATGTCAGGAAACAGTAATCATTTTTTTTATCATTATAGTAAGGATAACGCAGATTATTATGTATAGATGAAAATTTAAGTCCCTTTAGAATGTTCTGTATAAGCTGAGCTTTAAGCTGTTCTTTCAAAGTAATGTTACTGCCGGAATATATCTCAATCAGAAATTCTATTGATTTGTCAAGTCTATGACCAATATTGTGAAACTGTTTTGAGTAGAAACTGTTAATAACGTCTACTCTTCTGCATATCTGCTCATCAACATACTTTTCCATAGCTTGTATATACATGTAAGCAGCCTCGTTATAAAGACCCTGTTTTAAGAGAATATCTGCACTTTTATGATTATTAAGAGCAATAGAATGGTAGCTGTCAGCTACTTCCATATGTGTATGCAGATATTTTAAACTTCCCATACGATTATTTTTAGTTTGCATATTATCACCCATATTCAAATTAATTTCTATAATTATATTATAATGTATAATACGAAAAAATCAAGCCTATTTGTAATTTATTAAGGAGATTTATTATTATGAAAAATTTTGTACCCTATGAAAAAATGTCAAAAAAGCAGAAACGTGAAATCGATAAGGAAAAGCGTAAGTTGTGGAATATCAATCCTGCAACACGCAAATCCGAAAACAAAAAGGCATACAACAGAAAGAAGCTCCGCAGGGACTTTGATTCCTCTGCGGAGATTTTTTTTAATATATAATAGGGCGTAGCTGTATTCCCTTTAAAGCAGACTCAACCGCCTGCGGAATCATTGAAAATTCCGCTACAAGTGATGACGGCTTTTTTACGTAATCGTCCTGACGCATAGGCACAAAATAATAATTCTTCATATTGAAAAGTATTCCAAGATTCTTTGCACTTCCCATAAGCGAATCATTTGAGGCTATCGCAAGAACTACCGGCTTACCGCTTCTGAGATGAGATTTTACCGCCATGGTAACTGTACTGTCAGTAATGCTGTTCGCAAGCTTTGAAGCCGTATTTGATGTACACGGAGCTACTATCATAATATCAGTAAGGCTTTCAGGCCCTATGGGTTCAGCATCAGCAATAGTTGTTATAACCCTGCAGCCACATATATTTTCGAGCTTTTTCAGATTATCTTCAGCATTTCCAAATCTTGTTGATATTGATGATGCATTCTCCGACATTATGGGAATCAGTTCCGCTCCCATTTTCCGCAGAATTTCTGCCTGCTTAAAGGACTTTTCAAACGTACAGAATGAACCTGTTACCGCATATCCTATTCTGAGTCCGGAAAAATCAGTCATAACGGTCACTCCTTTCCATTATAATATTTTCAATTGTCTCTGCAATTATCTCTCCGGCAGTGACAGGAGCATTTTTCCCCGGAATACCTAATGCCCATATAGCTTTTATTCCGATTTCGCCGGCAGATTTGAAATCAACTCCCCCCGGCTTTGATGCCAGATCTATCAGTATTGTCTCACTTCCAAGCTTTTCAAGAGTTTCACGGTCAAATATAAGCACGGGAGCTGTATTGAATATAAGATTGTATGATGAATCTATATCAGATTTACTGCATACCTTGAAATCCATAGCCTTTGCCCATGCCTTATTGCTTATGCTTCCTGTCATGACAGTTATATCTGCTCCGAAGCCTTTAAGAATACCTGCAAGAATTTTTCCGATTCTTCCGAATCCCGTTATAAGAATCCTGCTGTTGCTGAGAGTTACAGGAAGCTCTTCCAGTGCTATACATATTGCCCCCTCAGCCGTGGGAACAGCATTAAGTATATTAAGCTCCTCCCTGTCCATATAATCATATACCTCATTATCAGAAAAAAAGCTTCTGAAATATTCATCTGCCTTTCCGCAGAATATAACAGTATCACTGTTGATATGCCTTTTAATATCCTCAAGTGTCAGAGCTTCTCCGGAAAAGGGTGTATTTATATATTTTCCGTCCTTCAATGGCGGTACGGGAAATACGATATAATCAAAAACATCATAACAATCTATGTCTCCGGAAAATATTTTCAGATTCTCCGGTATATAACAGCGGTCAAATCCTGCAAAGCTCAAATCAAATCTCTCTGCCAGATACCTACCGCAGTAAATCTGCCTTAAATCACCACCAGCTATAAGAATTTTCCTTTTATCTTTCATAAATATTCTCCATTCATATCAGTTCATATAGACTATATCTGCTATATATTATGTAAAATACATACTTTTTGTTACGGAATTGCCTGACGTGAATTATTTAAAAAAATTATTTTTTGAAAAGGTTTGTATTTTTTTGAAATGTATGTTATAATGATTTCAAATAATATTTTTTGTGAAAGGATTTGCTTAATATGGAAAATAAAAAAGGCTTCTCAATACTTAAGATTTTTATCATTGCCGTATGCGTAATATTTATTGCTCTCTCACTTACTGTAAATATTCTGTTCAACCAGCAACATACTCCGAAAATTTTCGGATATTATATATACGTTCTGAATAATCAGGATATGGGTTCTATCCTGCCTGAGGGTACTGCTCTTATTTCCAAAGATGCTGAGGGGCTTGAAGTAAAACAAGGCGATATAATACTCTGTCACCTCGATAACAGCGAAGAAGTCATTATAAGAACTGTCTATAAAACTGCTTCCGATGAATCTACCGGCTCGGAATTGTATTACCTCTCAACTGTAACCGCTCAGGACGATAACTCCGTTACCGATTTTATCACTAAGGAAAATATACTCGCCCTCTGTACAGGCTACCCCCAGAATCCAAACCTCGGACGCTGGATTACCTTTACACTTAATATAAAAGGTATCGTGATTCAGCTTATACTTCCAAGTATTCTGCTTGTAATACTTCTGATTGCAAAAATAGCCTCATCAAAGGATAATGAAGATGATGATGAGGAGGATTACGAAATCCCTGAAAAAAATACAGGAAAATCAGCTCCGCCCACCTTTAAGGCAAGCGATATAAAGGAAAATCCTCTTTTCGTCGACCCGACTCCTCAGGATTACACCAATGATGAGCTTGAACGTAAAAAACAATCCATCGCAGAACATTTCAGCCATAAGGAGGTTAACCCCAATTCACCATATCAGAAGGAAAAAGAAAGAACCATGCAGTTCAAAGCTCTGAAGGCTGCCGAAAATACCGCAAAAATGGCTGCACAGAATAAAAAACCTCAGGTCGATGTTACTGAATTGTTCTCAGCTCCTAAAAATAACGTTCAGGAAAAATCTCCCGTTGATACCATTCGTGAGGAAATGCAGAGACGTACTGCTGAAGCTGAGGAAAATAACCGCAGAGCTTATGCCCAGAAGATTGCTCCACAACCAAAAGCTCCCCAGCCTTCAGAAAAGCCAGCTCCCGAAAAGAAATCCATACCAAATAAATCCTCTTTGCCTGATATTGATGATATTATCAGAAAATCTGAAAATAATGAAAAAAAGAAAAATATAGGCAGTATGTCTGTTGATGACCTTCTTAAATTAATTGAAGACGAAAAAAATAAACTCTGAGCTTTTAAAAATCCGGCGGTCATATCCTGACCGCCTTTTATATATCAAGGAGATTAAATTGAAAAAATCTGTTTTCAACTCTGCAAAAATCGCTTTCGGCTGCGTTGCAGCCATAGCTTTATGTTCACTTCTGGGGCTGAAATATTCTCTTTCTGCCGGACTTCTTACAGTTCTGAGTATTCAGGATACAAAGCGTGAAACAATAAATACAGCTATTAAAAGGCTCTGTGCATTTTTCTGTGCATTCACTATAGCCTGCATATGCTTTAATTCAATGGGCTACAGTACACTTGCTTTCGGAATATATTTATTTATATTCGTGAATATCTGTATTATTATGGAATGGAAAATCGCCATAGTACCTGTTTCAGTTCTTGTAACTCACCTTGTATCAGAACAAAGTACGGATATTATGCTTATAATCAATGAATTTCTTCTCTTTACAATCGGAGCTTGTACAGGTATGCTTATAAATATGCACCTGCACAGCAATACTAAAAAAATGTCGCAGTGCCGTAAAAATCTTGACGAAGAAATAAAAGCCGTTCTCGAAAGAATGTCCGAAAGAATAATTACCGGCGATAAAACTGACTATAACGGAGACTGCTTTAAGCGTATAGATTCACTTATGTTTGAAGCTCAGAAAACTGCCCGTGAAAATTTCGACAACAAGCTTATGAACCCTCAGACATATGATATAGAATATCTCGGAATGCGTAAAAAACAATGCAGTATATTATATGAGATGTACAGAAATATCCTTAAAACAGATACCCCTCCCGAACAGGCCGGTATAATATCGGATTTTCTGAAAAAAATATCCCTTGAATATCATGAACAGAATGATGTAAAAAACCTTATCGGAAGCCTCGATGAAATCTTTCTCAGAATGCAGTCACAGCCTATGCCCCGTACACGTCCGGAATTTCAGAACCGTGCCTTACTGTATTCATTTATGCTTCTGATGAAGGATTTTCTTCTGCTTAAATATGAATTTATCTGCAGAATAAATTCAGACTCTGCCGGAAAAAAGAAAAAGTAACGTAAGATTCGTGAAATTTTAATGATAATGTTGATTTTTTATAATATATATGTTATAATGATAAAATAAAATTTCTGTAAAGGAGCTAATATTTATGTGTGGTATAGTTGGTTATGTAGGCTACAGAGAGGCAAACGATATTCTCATTGATGCCCTCTCAAAGCTGGAATACAGAGGATACGATTCGGCTGGAATCGCCGTATTTGAAAATAATGAAATAAAGGTTGCAAAATCAAAGGGCAGACTTAAAAACCTCGTCGAAAAAATGCAGAAGAACGGAAAACCCTCAGGTCATGCAGGTATAGGACATACAAGATGGGCTACTCACGGTGAACCCTCCGATGTCAACTCTCACCCCCATGAGGGCGGAAGGGTTACAATAGTACATAACGGCATTATCGAAAATTATAAGGTACTTAAAGATTTTCTCATCAAAGCCGGAAGATGCTTCAAAAGCGATACTGATACAGAAGTTGTTGCTCAGCTCCTCGATTACTACTATGACGGAGACCCTGTTTCTACAATCGCCAACGTTACAAAGGAACTTGAAGGCTCATATGCACTGGGAATAATTTTCGCAGATTTTCCGGATACCGTCTTTGCAATCAGAAAAGAAAGTCCGCTTATAGTCGGAATAGGCGAAAATGAAAGCTTTATAGCCTCAGATGTTCCGGCAATCCTTAAATATACAAGAAATTACTATCTTCTCGAACATGACGAAATAGCCGTACTCAGCAAGGATAAGGCGTGTATATATGATTTGCACTACAATAAAATAGACAAGGAGCTTAAAACAGCTAACTGGGATATGGACGCTGCCGAAAAAAATGGCTACGAACACTTCATGCTGAAGGAAATATTTGAACAGCCCAATGCAATAAAAACTACTATTACACCCCGGATTTCAGACGGTCTCCCGAATCTCGAGGAATGTGGAATAACTCCCGAAATGCTTAACAAATTCAGACAGATTTTCATAGTAGCCTGCGGTACTGCAATGCATGCCGGTATGGTAGGAAAATATATTATCGAAAAGCTTGCCAGAGTTCCCGTTATAGTCGATATTGCCTCAGAATTCAGATACAGAGAACCAATCGTCACTAAAGATGACCTTGTAATTATTATATCACAGTCAGGTGAAACTGCTGACAGCCGTGCTGCTCTGGAGCTTTCAAAAAGTCTCGGTGCAAAAACCCTTGCAATAGTAAACGTAAAGGGAAGCACTATAGCCCGTGAAGCTGATATGCTCATTTATACCCATGCAGGCCCTGAAATTGCCGTCGCTTCTACTAAAGCCTATATGGTTCAGATTGCTGTAATGTACCTTCTTGCTTTTGAAATCGCTCTCGCAAAGAATCAGATTACTGCAGAAGAATGCAGGAGACTTACATCTATATTGCAGAGTATTCCGGAAATCATTACGGATATTCTGAAAAATATAGAGGAGACCCAGTATATAGCCTCCGGACTTATAAATGCTGACAGCCTCCTTTATATAGGAAGAGGTCTCGACTATGCTCTCAGTATGGAAGGCTCTCTGAAGCTTAAAGAGGTTTCATATATACACTCAGAATCCTATGCTGCCGGAGAGCTTAAACACGGTACTATCTCCCTTATCAGCGAAGGTATGCCTGTAATCGCTGTTGCAACTCAGAAGAATCTGTTTGACAAAACTATAAGCAATATCAAGGAAGTAAAGGCAAGAGGTGCTAAAGTAGTCCTTATATGCCGTGAAAGCTATGAGCCTGAAAAAAATCTCGCTGACTATTGCTTTAAGCTTCCAGAAATCGATGACCTTCTTATGCCTATGGCTGCAGTCGTTCCATTACAGCTTATCGCATACTATACAGCCGTACTCAGGGGAAATGATGTTGACAAACCAAGAAACCTTGCCAAATCAGTTACTGTTGAATAAGCTGAAAACTTCTGAATAAAAGGACTGAAAAATATGAATTTAAAAAAATCTGCCTCAGTATTTATGTCTCTCGCTGTATCATCTGTGTGCCTGATGTCTCTGCCGTCATATGCTGAAGATGAAATAATATCATCAGGAGATTATCAGTATTCCCTTGATGATGATGAGGCGTGCCTCATGCTCTATACCGGAGATGATACGGATATAATTATTCCTGACGAAATAGACGGCTATCCCATTACATCTCTGAGTGAAACTTTTCACGATACAAATGTAGCTTCCGTAACACTCAACAATAATATTGAGTATATTGATGAAAATACTTTTATAAACTGCTATTATCTTACAGAAATAATAGTTCCTGATGAAAATCAGTTTTTTGAATCAAAGGACGGAGTTTTATTTGAAGATGATATGAAGACACTCCTCTGCTATCCGTCTGCAAAAGACGGCGATTCCTATGAAATTCCTGAAGGAGTTACGGATATAGGAATAGCGTCTGTATACGATACAAAGCTTCAGAGCATAAAATTTCCGTCATCACTGGAATATATCGACCGTCACGGCGTATCATATAACCAGAGACTTACTGAGGCTGATTTAAGCAATACAGTACTTGTCAGTGTCGGAGAGATGTCCTTTGCCGGAAATACCTCCCTGAAAAAGCTCAGCTTTCCGGATACCCTCTACGAAATAGACAACGGAGCTTTTGCACAGTGTTCAGCTCTTGATTCCGTAACGCTTCCGCCAAATCTCGGAATAATAGGTCAGAATGCTTTTGCAGGAACTGCTCTTAATGAAATTACTATTCCGGCATCTGTTGAGGATATTGGATATTCAGCCTTCGGATACGACGAAAATCTTGAACCGGTCGACAGCTTTGTAATAAAAGGCGTATCAGGTTCAATAGCTCAGACTTATGCTACTGATACCGATGAAGAATACGACTATCAGAATAATTTCACTTTTATTTCCACTGACAGTCAGACATATGAAGAGCTTGAGGGAATCCCGTTCGGAGATTTTGAATATGCTGAAAAAGACGGCGAAGCTTATATAACACTCTGTACCTCCTCTGAAAAAAATATTGAAGTTCCGGCTGAAATAAATGGTCTGCCTGTCACTGTTATATACGGCATGGCTTTTTATCAGTCAGATGCAGAATCCATAAAGCTTCCGGAATCCTTAAAACGCATTGAGATTATGGCTTTTTATGACTGCGACTCACTGACAGTCATGGATATTCCTGAGGGTACTGAGGAAATTATGGCTCAGGCATTCTATCAGTGCGACAATCTGAAGGAAATAAACCTGCCGTCCACCTGTTCGGAAATAGGAAGCAATGCCTTTTCGCTTTGCAAAAACTTAACAGCTATAAATATCGCTGAGGGAAATAATACTTATAAATCCGATAACGGAATCGTTTTCAGCTCAGATATGACAGAGCTTATAAAATATCCTGACGGCAAGGAAAATATTTATAAGCTTCCGGACAGCGTAAAAAGCGTTGCAGATTATGCCTTCAGCGAAAATCCGAATATCACGGAAATAGACCTCAACAAGGCAGAAAGCATTGGTATTGATTCCTTCTCATTCTGCGGAAATCTTAAAAAAGTATCAGCAGATAAGCTGAAATCTATCGGCGAATATGCTTTATATGAATGTACATCACTTACTGAACTTAAACTTCCCTCCAGCCTTGAAACAGTCGGACAGTTTGCTGTATATCAGTGTCCGGAACTGCTTTCAGTCCACCTTGGAAATAACATTACAGAAATAAATGAGTGTGCTTTCGGATATATATATGATGAAGCTAACAATACTAACCTCAAACTGGCTGAATTTACAATTTATGCCGATAAGGATTCAGGCGGTGCAAAATATGCTGAGACCTGCGGTTTTGAAACAGTATCAGGTACTGTTCAGATAGGAAGTCATATGGTGGATAAGATATTCCTTATAGTTGTATCATCTGCTCTGGGAATAATTATTGTTGCTGTTATTGCTGTAATAGCAGTCAAATCAGCAAGGAAAAGAAAAAAATCACCTGAGGAGAAAAATTTATGAATCTGAAAAAAATTACTGCATTGATTTTATCTGCTGTTACTGTAATGATGTCAACCGCTGTTATGCCTGTATCTGCTGAGCTTACAACGGAAAATGAGAATCAGTTCTCCGACGGTGTCGTATTATACGAAAAAGTAAAAAACGGAGTAAAGGTAGTAAAGTGCGATTCATCTCTCAATGAGCTTAAAATACTCGACAAGGCTAACGGATATGATGTTATTGAAATTGATGAAAAGGCTTTTGCTCAGAATACAAATCTGAAATCAGTAAGTCTGCCGGATTCTGTAAAAACTATAGGAAAATATGCCTTCAGCAACTGTACCTCGCTTGAAAGCGTCAGACTTCCGGATAATATTATGGAGATTCCGGAGGGACTTTTTACAAACTGTCAGTATCTTTCTGACGTCGAAATTCCTGAGCATGTAACAGTTATAGGTCTCGGAGCTTTTATGAACTGCTTTTCACTCACAGAGCTTGAGCTTCCTGACAGTATCATAAGTCTGGAGGACTATGCCCTTAACAGCTGTTATGGTCTGAAATCGCTTGAGCTTCCGGCAAATCTCGAAAATATCGGTGAACTTGCTCTTGGCGGATTATACAGCCTTACTGAGCTGAAAATTGATTCCGGAAATGACAGCTTCAGGATTCAGGACGATATTTTATACGATACCGATATGAAAACACTTTATCTTTCCACCAATATCAAATTATCAGGCGACCTTGAAATAAAAGATACAGTAACATCTATAGAGGGATATGCCTTTTCGGGTTCTGATATTACATCAGTTACGATTCCCTCAAGTGTTAAAATAATAGGTGATGATGCTTTCAGCTACTGCTCTTCGCTTAAAACCGTAAATTTAAGTGAGGGTATTGAGAATATAGGAAACTATGCCTTTCAGTATGATACAGCACTGGAAAGTGTATCACTTCCGACTACTGTAAAGAAAATCGGTGCAGGAGCTTTTGCAAATGATACATCACTGTCATCAGTTATAATTCCGGAGGGCGTTTCAAGCATAGGAACAGCAGCTTTCTTTAACTGCACTTCACTTAAAAATATAAGCCTGCCAAGCACTATACAGACAATAGGTGAATATGCTCTCGGATTCAATGCAAATTCAGATTCCTCCGATGCTGTCCTAAAAGAGGATTTTATAATGAGTGTCTTTTCTGATTCACCTGCAAAGGACTATGCAAAATCAAATAATATAAAATATGATACTGCTGATTTCAATCTCAAATCACTGATATTCATAGTTATATGTGTTGTAATACTGGTTATAGTTATTGCACTTGCAGTCAGAATAATGAAAAAATCAAAGCCTCAGAATACTGAAGCTGAAAAGCCTGATGATTCTCAGGATAAAAATTACAGGAGTATTCTTGATGACGATAACCCCGAAAAATAAGAGCGGTTTTAATACCGCTCTTTTTTCTTTATACTGAGATTTGTTTCCCTTATGCATTTGCGTACCTTTAATATCTCTGACGGAGATACGGATAATTCATCTATGCCCATTTTAAGAAGTGTCTCCGTAAGAGAAGTATCAGCTCCCAGCTCTCCGCATATGCCCGCCCATATTCCGGCTGAATGTGCATTGTCTATCACCTGCTGAATCATTCTTATTATGGCTGGGTGATGAGGGTCATAAAAATCATCTGTTTTTTCATTCTGACGGTCAACGGCAAGAGTATATTGTGTCAGGTCATTAGTTCCTATGCTGAAAAAATCTGCTTCTTCGGCAAGCATATCACTTATCATCACTGCTGCCGGAGTCTCTATCATGATTCCCTGTTCTATATCTGCAAAGGCTTTCTTTTCATCAGAAAGCTCCCTTTTGACATCATTTACTATCTCCTTTATGCGTTTTATCTCCCAGAGAGATGTTATCATAGGATACATAATACTCACATTTCCGAATACTCCTGCCCTCAGTATCGCCCTTAGCTGCGTTCTGAATATATCAGGCTGAGACAGGCATATTCTTACTGCCCGGAATCCCATTGCCGGATTTTCTTCCTTTTCCAGATTAAAATAATCCGCCTGCTTATCCGCTCCTATATCAAGAGTACGGATAATCACCTTTTTTCCTGCCATAGCTTCGGCAACTTTTTTGTATATTCTGAACTGTTCTTCCTCATCAGGAAAATTATCTCTTTCCAGATATATAAATTCAGACCGGAATAAACCTATACCGCCGGCATCATTTATAAATACGGATTCCAAATCACTCAGACTTCCTATATTTGCATACAGCTTTATTTTTTTTCCGTCTATGGTAACGCTGTCCTTGCCCTTTAAATCAAAAAGAAGCTTTTGTTTTTCTCCGTCCTGTCTCTGACGTTCAAGCAGTTCAGAAAGTGTTTTTTCATCAGGCTCAATATACAGCTTTCCTGTATAGCCGTCCACAACTGCAGTTTTTCCATCAAGAGAACTGTCCGTATTTATCTTACAGCCAACTATTGACGGTATATTCATAGCTCTTGCAAGTATAGCAGTATGTGAATTTGCTGAACCATGGACTGTTACAAATGCAAGCACCTTTTCCTTGTCAAGCTGTATTGTCTGACTGGGAACTAAATCCTCAGCAAGTATAATGCATTTATCGGTAAGAAAATTTTTATCATTGTTTTTTCCGGTCAGGATTCTGATAAGCCTTTCTGATATATCTTTTACATCTGCTGAACGTGCTTTCATATAATCGTCGTCCATCTCAGCAAAGATATCTGAAAAACGTTGTCCGGTCAGAAATACGGCATACTCTGCATTGGCTGACTGAGTTCTGATTATATTCTCAACGGATTCTATATAGTCACTGTCATCAATCATCATGCAGTGAATTTCAAATATAGCTTCTTCTGTACTGCCATAATTCTTTCCGCAAAGCGTTTTAAGCTCTGATAACGCTTTTTTTCTGGCATCTTCAAAACGTTTTATTTCTGATTCGGTATCATTTGAATGTATTTTTCTGACCTGAATTTCGTTGTTGCCTATAATTTTCAGACTTCCTGAAGCTATTCCGCCACACACACCTTTTCCGCTGAAAATCTCCATAAAAAGCCTCCGGATTCAAAGATTTTCTTCAAAGAAGCTTTCAAGCTCCGATACGGCAATCTCCTCATCAGTGCCTTCAGCCGTAACTGTAACATCAGAATTATATTTTACTCCCATACCCATTACTGCAAAAAGCCTTTTAGCATCTGCTGATTTGTCACCGCATAAAAGCTTTATTTCAGACTGGAATTTTCCGGCTGTCTTTACAAGCAGTCCGGCTGGTCTGGCGTGTATTCCTGCCTCATCTTTAATCTTATAACTGAATTTTTTCATATATGATTCTCCTTTTATCTCATAAAAATTAAAGCATTCCGCCCTTTCTGTATTATCTGCTGAATTTCAGGAATTATTTAATTTCAGGCAAAAAAAATCCGGAAGGGTGAATCCGAAAAAAATCAGATTCACCCTCCGGAATAAAACATAATTTATAAATCAGTTCTGCAAGAATTTACTATTTGTCTATCTCTATGCTGAAATTACCGTCAGTATCTATTTTAAGGCGTAAGGTTTTTATATATTTGTTATAGAAAACCTCCATTTCTTTTTCAGTAGCACTAATCTTTGAATCAGCATAAATCTTACGTGCAAGCTCCTTTCCATTGTAGTTGAGTATATTGGGAATATATTTTTCAAGTTCATCAAAAAGCACAGCTTTTTTCAGCTCTTCCGTATTGCCGGTACAGAAATCATCTATCGAACAGTAATATATATCACGGTCTGAAAGTGCATCTTTTATCGCCTGACCACATTTTGAATACTCATACATTACAAGAAATGAAGCGTCCGGAAGCGATGAAATAAGCCCCCAGTAATCGGAATCGCTCGAAACAAGTATAAATGAAGTTATATTATTCTGGTAATAATCACGGCATACTCCGGCAGTCATCTGGATATCCACAAGGGATTTATGGTCGGTTACTCTTGATACCTCAACATGTTCAACGGGAATTTTAATGAATTTTTCAAGCCAGTCCCAGCCACTTGTTGTATGATAGTCATCATATAATATAATCTTGTCAATCTTTGACAATTCGTCCTGATTCAGATTTTTAAGAACTCCATAGAGCTTGTATACATCTGAATTTTCACAATCAACTACAATCTCGCATTTAAAGCTTTTGTTTATAAAATCATAGATATTATCCTTTGTTTCATCATGAGCATCTTTGAATTTACTTCTGTCCTGAAAATAATCGCCGTGCATACCATATATAACACTTAAAAATTTTCCGTCCGTATAAAGAATACTTCCATAATCCTTAGGCTCCCAGTGAATGTATACCTGAAAGGGATAATATTCGATATGACTCATATATTTTTCAAATTCACCCTTTATAACATTGGGCTTTGTGTATTTCGGTATGACAAACAAATCTTTTATGTAGTCCCAGTTTATCCAGTCGTGAAAAAGACGCGCACACTTATCAATATTTTCATTTATCATTCTTGTAAAATCCAGCATATATTTTTCAGAACGATAATTTGTATGAATAATAGGATAGCCCCATTCCTCAAGCTTTTTAATATTATCCTGGTCATACCATTCAATTCTGTTGAGATTCTGAAGATTAAATCTCATAGCATCATCAGTCTTCTTGAATTTCTGCATAAGAACAGTCCTCAGCTTACAGAGATATCGTATAACTGTTGCATCTCTGTCCTGATAAAGCTTTTCAAGAAGCTCATGACATTCATCATCATAGCATTGTTTAATTATGTGCTTACGTACTCCTATAAGATAGGAGACCGTTGCAACCAAATCCTTAGTATCAACCGTCATTTGTCTGATTCCTTTCATTATTTTTCTTATTTATTTTAATCCGGATTTCTCCGGAGAAAAATCTCTCCTGATTATATATATATCTTTATTTTTATTCATGGCACTTTAACAATAATTGCAACAGCTCTCAGTTATATGTGAATATTTCACAATTGCATATATACAGATTTATTAGTATTCACCAAAAATTTTTCAGCGTTAAACCGATTCCGGAAAGGCATTTGACTTATTTTTGAAAATAGTATATAATTAATATCACAGCATTAACCTGTATATAATACTAATTGCAGGAGGTAATTATATGTCAAAAAATAATACCGGAAACGATTTCAACAGCATAACAGAAGAATTAGTGACAAGAATAACACTCGATTCAATGGGAAAAAATAAGGAGGGTATAACAGAATATCCTATTCTTAATTTTGACAAACATTCTCTGGAGCTTCTCTGTCAGGGAATAAGAGAAACACTCAGATACAGCAAATTAAAGCCCGCAGGCGGAAAAGCCTACAAAATAATTAAAAGAACATTTGATATAATCATTTCGGGAGCAGCTCTTGCAATACTTATAATTCCTATGGGAGCAGTCGCACTTGCCATATATCTCAACGACAAAGGCAATCCGATTTTTTCACAGATAAGGCTTACCGAAAACGGAAAGCCATTCAGAATGTATAAATTCCGTTCAATGTGCATGGACGCTGAGGAAAAATTTGCTGAGGTTCAGAAATCAAATGCAACCGACGGACTTGCCTTTAAAAGCGACAATGACCCCAGAATTACCAAAATAGGACATTTTATTCGTAAGACCTCTATAGATGAGCTTCCGCAGTTCTGGAACGTTCTCAAAGGTGATATGTCTATCATAGGCCCCCGTCCGCCTCTGCCAAGAGAAGTAGTTCTTTATACTCCTCATCAGATGGAACGTCTTCTCGTCAAGGGCGGTCTTTCATGTATATGTCAGTGCGAGGGCAGAAGTGATATGGAATTTGACAAATGGGTCGAATCCGATATCAGATACATAAAGGAACGCTCCCTCAAGCTCGATTTTAATTTGATGATTCGCACTGCAATAGTAGTCATAAAGGGTAAAGGTGCAAAATAATTGAAATAATCCCATTATATATATTATATTTATATTATGTATATATTATTATGCTTTTGTGAAAACAAGACGAAAATCATTTTTTCCGACAGAGAGGGACACAATGTGTCCCTCCGAGGATTCTTAAAAATTATAATATATGTTCGTCAGCTGTTATATCTTCAAATTTTCCGTTTACAACCCGACAAAGGTCATCAGGATTTATAAAAATCTGCACTCCTATTTTTCCTCCGCTTATAATAATTTCATCAAAGGCTTCCGCACTCTTATGTATGACAGTTTTATACTGCTTTTTCATACCTATCGGAGTACAGCCTCCTCTTATATATCCCGTCACCTTGTTTATATCCTTTACATGAAGAAGCTCAACTGATTTTTCACCTACGGATTTTGATGCCTTTTTCAAATCTATATTTTTATCTATCGGAAGTACAAATACAAAATATTCTCCGCTTTTTCCGGAGCATACTATAGTTTTAAAGCTTTTTTCATAAGGCTGACCAAGCATATCCGCAATATGAATACCGTCTATAAATTCATCACACTGATATGTGTTAAAAGTATACTTTATTTTAAGCTTGTCAAGCATACGCATTGCATTTGTCTTTAATTCTTTAGCCATAAAAATTTACCGTCTTTCATTTTTTCAACTATTATAATATTTTTTCAGATAAAAGTCAACAGGCAATTCATGTCGATACAGGAGGAATTATGTCAATCGGTACTATAATAGTCGGATTTGTGCTTTTTGCAGTAGTCGCTCTGACTATTGCAAAAATGATTAAAGATAAAAAAAAGGGGAAATCCTCATGTAGCTGTAGCTGTGGAAGCTGTCCTTATTCGGGACAGTGCCACAGCAAAAAGAAATAAATTTTTCAGTCATGACGCTGACTTTCATTTGAATACATTTCGCAGAATCTTCCTGCAAATGAAGGATTTTCAAGATGCGAAGTATCTCCGAATGAATTTAATCTGAAATATGCCTTTCCCTCACGCCTTTCCTCAGTAATCAGAGTTGTTACAGATGCAGGCGGTGCTATAAATCCATGCCACAACACCATTGGAGAGATTCCCAGAAGATGTCCGAGCATAACGCACTGTACCCCGAAATGACAGAAAAATGCAATAGTATCTTCATTGGGATTTACTGCACGGTATATATTTCCCTCACGTTTATATCCATGATTTTCAAGAATTTCATCAAGACCGTTATTTACCTCATCTATGCCGGATTTCATTCCGGCATTTTTCATATCCGGAACTTCATACCATTTATTTTTATCATAATATTCCGGAATTGCAGTCCATTCAGCAGGGAGCATATCCCATGTTACAGGGCGGTCATCTATTTTTATATCAAATTCTCTCAACCATTCAAGAACCTTTGCAGTGCGTCCGCACTTTTCAAGTGTGCATGAGGCTGTATCCCTTGCACGCCCAAGCGGTGAAACGTAAAAATCTTTTATATTCATACCGGAAATTCTTTCTGAAAGCAGTTCAGCCTCTTTCCAGCCTGTCGGAGTAAGAGAATCGACAGTATAATCGGGGTCGCCGTGTCTTATGATAATAAGTTTCATTTTTCAGTTTCCTTTCTTAATTACTATCCTTAATAATATTCAAATTTGCCTGATGTACAGTTTATACATGCCGTAATACCATGTTCAGCAATATGGTCTGATATATTATTATTCATATATCCGCAAAGTTCAATAATACATTCATCTTTATCGTTAAGAGATATATCTATATACGAAATACTAATCTGATTTTTTATATCCTCAATGCTTATG
>JAQXFT010000089.1 GCA_029005335.1 Oscillospiraceae bacterium | reverse complement strand
AAGAAGAAGTATTCCGCCCGTACCTTCTCCGAGACAAAGTTCCGCATTGATTATCGGTTTAAGACCTGTTTCATCAAGAATCATTTTTCCGGCAGGTTCTTTTGATACATGAGAGCATAACATAAAATTTCTTGACTCAGGATTTATTCTGTATGCAAGAAGTGCCGATACAGCAGATATAACGCCGTCTATAATTACGGGTACACGATATACAGCTCCTCCGAGAAATAATCCTGTCATACCTGCTATATCGAATCCGCCAAGCTTAGAGAGAACGTCAAGGGGATTATTTTTGTCAGGGGAATTTGTTTCTATGGCTTTTCTTACAGTTTCGATTTTATGCCTGAAACGTACTTCATCAAGTCCCGAACCCTTTCCGGTTACAAGTTCGGGAGCTACTCCGAGAAGTACAGATGCCACCGCACTTGATGTTGTTGTATTGCCTATTCCCATTTCTCCGGTAACTATAATATCAGTACCCTTATTTTTCAGTTCACGGACAATATCAATTCCGTATGAAATCGCCTGTTCTGCCTGTTGTAAAGTCATTGCGGATTCGCAGGCTATGTTTTTAGTTCCGTATGCAATTTTTCTGTCAAGTATTTTGTCGTTGATTATATCAGAGTTTATACCCATATCAACAGCAATAACATCTGCATTAAAAGTCTGTGCCATTCTGTTTATATTTGATGTACCGTCTGCTATTGCATTTGCAACTATTGATGTAACTTCACTTCCCGTCTGAGTTACTCCCTCGCATACAACGCCATTATCCGCACACATTATCACAGCACATCTTTTATTGAGCTTTACATCTGGATTTCCTGTAATTCCGGCAATCTGCATTACATATTTTTCAAGTATTCCGAGACTGTTCAGAGGCTTTGCTATACTGTTCCAGTGTTCATGAGATTTCTGCACAGCTTTAACATCGAGACCTGATATATTTTCAGTTCTTTTCATGATATTCCTTGCACTTCCTTACAAAATTTATGGCAACTTCAGGATTTGAGTAAAAATAAATATGCGGAAATCCTATATAATAATTTTCTCCTGAATGAATACATTCCCATGCCTTTCCATTCGACGGCTTTACTGCTCTGAAATCATTTCCGCAGTCTGTACTTTCCCAGTAGTGAAATTCATGAGCCTTGATTGATTCCCCTTTATTGCAGAGGAGATTATTTTTATTGGCAGTTATATTTATATATCCGAAACGCTGTAACTTTTCTGTTTTGAAAGCTTTTCCGCAAATTATTCCCACACCCCGATATTCTCCGATAAGCTCATGCAGATAAATAAAGCCACCGCATTCCGCTATTATGGGAATATTTTTATCAAATGCTGATTTTATATCCGAAAGCATGGATTTATTTCGGGATAATTTTTCCGCATAAAGTTCGGGATATCCTCCGCTTAAAATTATTCCCGATACATCTTCCGGAAGCTTCTCATCGTCAAGCGGAGAAAAATATTTTATTTCACAGCCGAGTCTTTCAAGAATATCGATATTATCCTGATATATAAATGAAAATGCCTTATCCCTTGCAACTGCAATTTTCAGACTGCATATTTTTTTTATATTTATATCATCAGATTCCGGAAAATCCATATTATCTGAAAGACTTGCAAGCTTTGATATATCAATGGTTTTTTCGGCGGTATTTCCAAGAATATCAAGCTTTTCACGTATCTTTCCGGTATCCGCCGAAAGTCCGAGGTAACGGCTTTCTATTACTGCATTACGGCAATACGGAAGGTATCCGAAAAATTCCGTATCAAGTTCACGGCAGAGTGATTCAACATAATCTTTAAGGCTTTCGGGAAGCCTGTTGAATATAAATCCCTTTATGTTATTGGGATTGCGGTATTCAAGAAAGCCTTTCATTACTGCACCTATTGATGTACTCATTCCCTTGCAGTCTATTACTATAACAACGGGAATATTGAGTTTCTGTGAAATTTCGCAGGAAGATGCCTTTCCGTTTATTCCGTCATAAAAACCCATTACGCCCTCAGCTACTGATATATCGCCCTTGCTGTTTCGAGCGAAAAGATATTTCAGCGTATTGTCATCGCAGAAAAAACTGTCAAGATTATGGGATTCTATTCCTATAATTTCACGGTGAAACATCGGGTCTATATAGTCGCAACCGCATTTGAATGATACAGGATTTATATTCCGGTTTACAAGTGCCTTTAATACTGCACATACAACAGAGGTTTTACCGCAACCGCTGTTTGTACCTGCAATCATGAATCTTTTCAAAATTTTACTCCTTTTATTATAAATACGGGATTTTCCGCATTAAACATTGTATGACTTCCGATTTTATGTGTTCTCACGGCTGAAATCTGTACCGTTTCTGCTGTTATTCCGAATTTTTCAAACATCTCTATTGACTGATTAAGAGTTTCAACAGATACGGCTGTAACAACTACATCGGCAAGAGGATTTTTTTTGTATATGATTTCAAGGATTTCAGGAATTTTTCCCGATGAACCGCCTATAAATACCTTATCGGGAGCTTCAAGAATTTCAATAATCTCCATAATATCACAATGCCTTATGTCGATATTGTCGCACAGAAATTTTTCCGAATTTAATGCAGTAAGATTAACGGCATCGGAATTTTTATCAACTGAATATACTTTTCCGTCCGTACACTGCAAAGCCATTTCAACCGATACAGACCCAGTTCCGCAACCTATATCCCAGCATATGCTGTCATTATTTATTTCAAGCTTGGATATTATTAAAGAACGTATCTCCGATTTTGTCATGGGAATTTTACCACGGATAAATTCATCATCAGGTATTCCCGAACGCTTTGACTTTTCATAATCCGGATTTTCTGTTAATATGACCGAAAGCTTACTGAATCCGCATCTTGCAAAATCATCAATTTTTCCGACATGGATTTTTTCGTCATCATATCCGAGATTTTCCCCGACATATATTTTAACTTCCGAAAGACTGCAATCAAAAAGATATCTGCAGAAGCTTCCGACTGAAACAGTGCCAAGAAGAAAAAAGCAATACTGATTTGATGCAATATTGCGTAAA
>JAQXFT010000088.1 GCA_029005335.1 Oscillospiraceae bacterium | reverse complement strand
GCCAGCCCATAAAAATTCATTCAGAAAAATGGGGATACCTTTTTTTATGATTTTCAGTGCGAAATCCGCAGGAACAAGGAATTTGCTGTAAATTCCCTGAAGAAAAGTATGCTTGTCCTTTCTTGCAAGAGACCATATAATTATTACTGTACATTCAACGATTCTTGCCAGAACTGTTGCAATTCCTGCACCACGTACGCCAAGTGCTGGCATACCGAGATTTCCGTATATAAGAAGCCAGTTAAAAACTATATCAACAACTACTGAAATGATTCCGGCTGTCATAGGCTTTATGCTGTCTCCCGATTCACGCAGGCTTGTTGCATAAATCTGAGTTAATACAAAGGGCGGAATACCAAAAAGCATTACAGAAAGATACTGTTTTGCATAGTACATGGTAAGCTCGGGATTTACGGAATCGCTTTCTCCACGCAGATATCTGCCTATAAGAAATTCATTTCCGATAATAAATACCGCAAGACCGCATATAATACAGAATAATCCGATAAGCTGTTTCATGCGGAAGGCATTTCTGAATCCCTCAAGGTTTTTATGTCCGTAATACTGTGCGGAATATATTCCTGCACCGGAAAGTCCTCCGAAAACTGCAAGGTTGAATACAAAAATAAGCTGTCCGATGATGGATACAGCAGTCATGGCTTCAGTACCGAGACTTCCGACCATAACATTATCAATAAGGCTTACCATATTTGTAATGCCGTTCTGTATCATCATAGGGACGGCAAGGACAAGAGCCTTTTTATAAATATTTTTTTTGTTCATGTTATCTTTTTCTCTTTCGTTTTATAATTTTGCTCAGAAAGCTTTCTTTACTTTCCGGAGCTGTATTTTTACGGATATTTCCGGATATATCAGGTTCAGAAATATTTCCGCACCACTCATTATAATCCGAATCCGGAATATTTTTCTTTAAAAATTCTATTTCATCAATATATGCATGATTGAAAAGCAGTTCAAAGGGCAGAATACAGCATTCAGAATCAAGCTTTTCAAGAGTATTTCCGAAGCAATCTGAATATATTTCCCTGAAATCCTGTTCACCGCAGAGAATTTCCGAATCCTTACGCATAGCGTCAATAACTGATGATTTGCATTTGTTATCTGGTGAAAAATTTTTATGCATACAGATTCCGCCGAGAACTGCAAACCCCATATTCTGACGGCTCTGACAGAAATCGCCCTTTTGTATCTCTGAAAAAGGATAGTCAAATGCATATACCGCATACATACCCATAAGACAGCGGAGAGGAAAATATTTTTCGGTATTGATTTTTTTCCCTGCTTTGCTGTATATATATCCGCAGAGTCTGCCGTTTTTGAAAAGCTGTTCACGGCATGAGGGGAGATACAGTGACAATATACCCTGATTTATAGGTGATTCGACATCAGCCTGCAAATTGCTACCTATATGAAGAAGCTGACTTGAATTTAATTTAAGTCTTTTCAGAATATGCGGATAAATATCTCCGCTTTTTTTTCCGAGACCGGTTTTATCTGAAAGGAAAATCATTCTGTATCCCGTTATACCGCATTTTTTCAGAATTTTTTCGATAATGTTTTCCGGCAGATATGTATCATCAGTAAGTATGATTTTTTTATTTAGTCTCTCAGCTTCTCTCATAAGCTCAATACCGCATTTTCTTGGACGGCTGAATTTTATAATAAGGTCTGTTTCGAGATTCATAAGCTTTTGTGAATCCTCAACGCTTATTCCTGATAAAGCTCTGAGTTCTGAGTATATAGCATTTATATCAGGTTCGGAAAATTCATCATTTTTCCGTGCATTTTTTTCCGCCTGAGTTCTTATCTGTGAAAAGCTTTTTCCCTTTCCGGAAAGCCTTGAAAATTCCCCCTCCATAAGGAAATATAAATCTGTATTGTAAAGAAAGGGCATTACTGCAAGAGTATCGGATATGCTGAAGCTTACAGCTTTTATTTTACTCTGTTTTATCTGCAGAGCCATTTTTTCAAAAGTATTTTTCTGATTTTCCGATATTTCCAAACTGATTCCCCCCTGTTGCTTTTTAATAATTATAGCGTTTTATTTTTATTTTGTCAACAAAATATATTT
>JAQXFT010000087.1 GCA_029005335.1 Oscillospiraceae bacterium | reverse complement strand
GACGTTGATATTGCTACAGATGATATTTCACCGGAGGACTATGACCTGCTTATTATAGCAGCTCCGGAAATAGATTTTACTGAGGACGCTATTTCAAAGCTTGAGGACTTTTTATATAATAACGGCGATTATCAGAAAAATATTATCTATATTTCAAGCATAGTTACGGCGGATACACCTAACCTCAATGAGTTCCTCGAAAAATGGAATATAAAAATAGAGGATTCCCTCGTATTTGATGACAGCAATTCACAGTATGTAAGCACAGCTTCTGCCGGTCAGATTATGTCTCCTGTAATGAATATCACTGATGAGGCTGTTTCAGGTATGCTTGCAAATAAAGCCCTTCCTGTAGTAGCTCCGTATTCAAGAGCAATTACAATTGCTGAAAAGAATAACGATACAGGTACAGAGGCTGTTTTGCAGTCACAGTCAACTTCATATAAAAATATGCTTGAAAGTGTTGATGACAAGTCATCAGCTTCCTCATCAGGAGTAAATAATATTATAGTGAAGTCAACAAAGAGCCGTGCAGAGGGTTATGATATGTATGAGAGCAATCTTGTGGCAATAGGTGCGGTGATGCTTACAGACCCGAATATAATTGCTCAGACAACGGCATATAACAACGCTAATTTTGTCCTCAATATGCTCAATGATATTACAGGAAAGGACAGCAGCTTTGTTATACCGCAGAAGAATCTCCAGCAGATATTCATAAAGGTTGACCAGAATCAGCTTTCTGCACTCAGAATTGCTGTTATGTATGTGATTCCGGGAATAGTCGTTATATGCGGTATTGTTGTATTTGTAAGGAGAAAGAACAAATGACAAAATCAGTTAAGAGTATTATTGCACTTGCTTCATCACTTGCGGTTCTCGGAGCTGGTGCGGTATGCTGGAAAGTGTTTATGTCTGATGAAGTCACAGAGAGTACTTCTTCTGAAGCCTCTGAGGCATACGGTGCGGGAACACAGCTTATCCACAATAATCCCGACGAAATAAATAAAATAGAAATTTCAAATTCAACAGGGAATTTTAATGTAATCCGTCAGAAAAAGGCTGAGGGCGAGGACAGAACCTTATATACCATTGAGGGCTATGAGGATTTGCTCCTTGATACCTTAAAGCTCTGGACTCTCTCAAATAATACAATGGACGTCAAGGCTAATTCGATAGTTGCCGAGGATTGCACTGATACCGGCAAATATGGATTTCAGAATCCTGTTACAGCCGTTCTTCACTATGATTCCGGAGAAAGTGTAAAATTCCATATAGGTGATATATCTCCCGTATCTGCAAACACTTATTTTATGCTTGATGGTGATGATACTGTATATACAGTATCATCAAGCCTTTTCGACAATTACCGCCTCTCTGAAAATGATTTTGTATCAAGGACTATTCTGGAAGAGCCTCCGGAGGAAGATTATCCTGTTGTCAGAACTATTAAAATAGAACGTGATGACCTCGATTACGATATAGTCATAGAATATGACCAGAAATCCGATGACAATAACAACAGAGGAGGAACTTCGGCAGCCCATGTCATGACTGAACCGCTGTTCTCTTATCTCAGTGTTGAACGTTCAATAAATGTCACAAACGGAATTTTCGGGCTTACTGCTGATGATTTCTATGCTGTTCACCCCGATGAAAATGATATAGCAGAGGCAGGACTTGCAACACCATTCTGTAAGGTATCATTTGAGCTTGAGGATAAAACAGAATACACACTTATAATGAGCGAGCCTTTTACTGATGATGACGGACTGAAATATCATTACCTTATGCTGGAAGGCAATAATATAATATACAAGGTCTCAACGGAATCGGCTGTATGGGGTACAATCCAGCTTGTTGACTTCACTTCAAAGACAGTATTCGGTTCAAATGTATGGGATATACGGAAAATGACTGTATCAGCAAAGGGCTATGATGATATTGTCTTTGATTGCGAGGGGGATTCAAAGGAAAACTTTGAAGTAAAAAGGAATGGTACTGATTTTGAAACAGAACGTTTCAGATTATTCTATTCATATCTCGTAATCGCTCCCGGAGAAGAATTTGCACTCGGACGTGAGATTCCCGACGAAGCTCCCGAGGCTGTTATAAGTATTACTGATGAATATCTTGAAAAGACCTATACAGTCGAATTTTACAGTGATACGGCTCTGAGAAGCCTTATAGTTATAGATGGTGAATGCAGATATATATGCAGTAAATCATATGTGGATACGCTTCTTGATAATATCGGAAGAATTGATACCGGAGAGGAGTATATTAAAACATGGAAATAATATAGGAGGGATTTAATATGTCACAGAAATTTTTTATGTATAAGGGTTATCCACTTGTAAGAAACAAAAATGAACTTTACTATGGTTTTATGCGTGACCCGTTCGTAATAAATCTGAAAATTCTTACAGCAAAAAAAACGGGTGATATTGAAATTGCTGATAAAATTCAGCTTTATCAGATGTCAACAAATCCGGTTAATGTGGTGAAAACCGCAAAGTGTGAGGGCGGACTTTATGAAGCTCTCGATATGGCAAGAGTATGGCTCGAAAAAGCTAAACAGTAAAGTATGTATAAAAAGGCGGACAGAAATGTCCGCTTTTTATTTTGACAAAAGCAACAAAAATTCGGAAAAAAATTTATAGAACATTTATACTAAAATTCCTTGACAAACGGAATTTTATGGTATATAATAAAATTATCAGGATTAAGTAAGGATATATGTTTTAAAAGTTCTCTTTTACCTGATATGAATTTCGGTTTATGTTGTCTCATTAAATCAGCAAAAATGGAGAAGTTTAAATAGTATGGACAAAAAAGAATTTATCAGAATATATTGGTTACAATACAAATTGCTTGAAAAGCGTATGATTGAATTATCAGATTATGTTGCTGTTACACCTAAAAATTTTGCCACTTTTTCTAATCATTTTATTTCAATGTACTTGACAATATGCAGCGAAATAGATTCGGTTGCAGATGTACTATGCGAGTTGTTGGGTGTACCATCTAAAGAGCGATATGG
>JAQXFT010000086.1 GCA_029005335.1 Oscillospiraceae bacterium | reverse complement strand
ATAATCCCACGGGACTGACATTAAATACAGAGATTATGAAAACAATTTCCGATATCTGCATTAAAAAAAACATATACTTTCTATGCGATGAATGTTTTCTTGATTTCGTAAGAGACGGCAGAAATAAAAGTGCCTTTAATTTTATGAACAGCAGAATAATAATTCTCAAAGCCTTTACAAAAATATATGCCATGGCAGGACTTCGCTTAGGATATGCAGTATTCGGAGATTCGGAGCTTGCAGAAAAAGTAAAGTATTCCGGTCAGTGCTGGAGCGTATCTGTTCCGGCACAGATTGCCGGAACAGAGGCTCTGAAAGAAACAGATTATATAAGCCGTACTGTATCTCTTATAGAATCTGAAAGAAAATTTCTGACCGCAAATCTTAAAAAACTCGGAATAAAAGCATACAAATCCGAAACCAATTTCATACTTTTCTATACTGACAAACCCATTGACAAGCTTCTTGAAACTAAAAAAATCAGGATTCGGAATTGTGAAAACTTTGAGGGACTCGGAAAAAATTACTTCCGTATTGCTGTAAGAACCCACAAGGAAAATGCAATACTTATAAAAGCACTGGAGGAAATTTTCAATGGCTAAGTCTATAATGATACAGGGAACAATGTCAAGTGCCGGAAAAAGCTTGATTGTTACGGCACTTTGCAGGATATTCACACAGGACGGTTATAAGTGTATGCCTTTCAAGTCTCAGAATATGGCACTTAATTCATATATCACAAGAAATGGTCTTGAAATGGGGAGAGCTCAGGCTATGCAGGCGGAGGCCTGCTGTACTGAACCAGATGTTATTATGAATCCGATATTATTAAAGCCTACCACTGATATCGGCTCTCAGATAATTCTGAACGGCAAGCCAATCGGAAATATGAGTGCTTCGGAGTATTTCAGACGAAAAAAGGAATTTATTCCCGATATTATGAAAGCTTATCATGAGCTTGAAAAAAAATGTGATATAATAGTAATAGAGGGTGCAGGAAGTCCGGCAGAACTTAATCTCAGGTCTGATGATATAGTAAATATGGGACTGGCAAAGCTTGTAAAATCTCCCGTTCTGCTTGTCGGAGATATCGACAGGGGAGGTATTTTTGCACAGCTTATCGGAACAGTCAGACTTCTTGAAAAATCTGAGCAGAATATGATAAAAGCCCTTATAGTAAATAAATTCCGTGGCGACAAGAATATATTTCAGAGTGGCTGTGATATACTTGAAAATAAAAGCGGTAAACCCGTGGCAGGAGTAATTCCTTATATAAACTGCGATATTGACGACGAGGACAGCCTTTCTGAACGCTTTGAAAACAACGAAAAGGGAATTATAGATATAGCAGTAATAAAGCTCCCGAGGATTTCAAATTTCACGGATTTCAACGTATTTTCGCAATATGACGGAGTAAGTGTCAGATATGTTTCAAAGCCTGAAAATCTCAAATCTCCCGATTTTATAATAATTCCGGGGACTAAAAGCACAATATCGGATATGAAATTTTTACGTGAAAGCGGTTTTGAATGTAAAATAAAAAAGCTTGTATCTTCGGGGATTCCGATATTCGGAATATGCGGAGGATTTCAGATGCTTGGCAAAAGGATTTCAGACCCATATAATACGGAATCAGGCGGAGAGATTTCCGGAATGGGGCTTCTTGATACAGAAACCGTATTTTATCCCGAAAAAACTCAGACACAGACAAGCGGAATTGTTTCGGATATAGGAGGAGTTTTTTCCGTTCTGAACGGTATGCAATTTGAGGGCTATGAAATACACATGGGCAGAACCCTTTCAAACGAAAAAGCCTTTCTGAAATCCAATGGAAAAACTTACGGTGCATACAAAAATAATATATACGGCTGTTATATTCACGGAATTTTTGACAGCCCCGAAATATCATGCGGAATCGTAAAAAAACTTTATCAGCTGAAAAATCTCGAATATAACGATACAAAAAAAATCTCACGTTCCGAATATAAAAATATGCAGTATGATATTCTCGCTGATGAAGTCCGCAGAAATATTGACATGAATCTTATATACAGAATAATAAGTCAGGGAGCGGGTATAATATCACCGGAAGGTGATTGATTTGATTGAACATGATACTATAAGACTGCTCCGTGAATGTGATGCAGGTATTAAAATGGGAGTATCGGCAATTGATGAGGTTCTTGAATACGTTGAAAGTCAGGAGCTTAAAAGCTGTCTTCTGAAAAGCATGGAGGAGCATGAAAAAATCAAGGGAAATCTTCTTGAGCTTCTGAATGAATATCACGATGACGGCAAAGAACCCAGTGCAATGGCTAAGGGAATGTCATGGATAAAAACAAATTTTAAATTAAGCGTAAGCGAATCTGATGACGTTGTTGCAGACCTTATAACAGACGGCTGTAATATGGGTGTAAAATCCCTTTATAAATATCTGAATCAGTATAAATCCGCTGATGAAAAGTCAAAGGATATGGCAAAAAAGCTGATAAGCATTGAGGAAAATCTCATGGCAAATATGCGGAAATTTTTATAGATATTTCTGCCGGAAGGACGGGCATTGCCCGTCCTGATATTTTAATTATGACTGTTCGCTTAAGTGAACTCTCCCCCACCTACGCTCGTTACACTCGCTAAGAGGTGGGGGCTTCGTAAGAAGGCTGGTATTTAAGTTTCCACCTGAAAAATCAGGCAACCCTTATTCTTACAGGCGTGTCCACTTCGCCACTACTGTATAGGACTGTCATGTCCACAACGCTACTTTTAGTAATTTTTAAGTAATTTTTTATTAGTAATCCTGACTACTTTTTACGGAAGACTAACCGACACTAAAAATTTTACGT
>JAQXFT010000085.1 GCA_029005335.1 Oscillospiraceae bacterium | reverse complement strand
TCATAAAAGGAGGATAATAATATGCAAAATCCGGTCAACAGTAATTCAACAAAGAAGGCAAGGAAGCTTTTAAACTACCTTTCTGATACAGCAGGAAAAGCTATTATCACAGGTCAGCATACACAGACAAATCCAATGGAAGAAATCTCTTATATAAGAGAAATTACCGGAAAAAGACCTAAGCTGTATGGCTTTGAACTGCTTTCCTACTCTCCGAATATAAATTATGCCGATGCAGGCGAACCATGTCTGACTGATGTGTATGAAAACCGGAATACTCTTGAAACTGCCATGAAGCTTGCAAAGGAATCAGACGACATAATTCTGACATTTTCCTTTCACTGGTTTTCTCCCATAGGCGGACGTGACAAGAGCTTTTATGCAGTAAATACAGACTTTGATGCTACCCGTGTACTCATTGAGGGAACACCTGAGAGAAAAGCTTTTTTTCATGACATGGATATAATCGCAGAACAGCTTAAGCTTTTCCGTGATGCAGATATACCGGTTCTTTGGAGGCCGTTTCATGAATCGGACGGAGACTGGTTCTGGTGGGGTGCAAAAGGAGCGGAGACTGCAAGGGAATTATATAAGCTGATGTTTGATTATTATACAAACGTATATCACCTTGATAATCTGCTTTGGGTATGGAACTGCCGTCTTCCGGAGGGATATCCCGGTGATGAATATGTTGATATTATTTCTGTGGATATTTATCTGACTGAATATGCGGAAACGGATTACCGTGATGATTACTTAAAACTGAGAGAGGCAACCTCTGAGAATAAGGTTGCGGCACTTGCGGAAGTCGGATATATGCCTGATGTTAATCTGCTTGAAAAGTCACATACACCATGGGCATACTATATGACATGGTCAAAGGAGTTTTGTATCGGGGAACAGTATAATTCTGTAAAAAAGCTGAAGGAAATGTATGAAAGCAAGTATGCTGTTGTATCTGATACTGCTGTGCAGGACAATGATTTATGAGCCTGTCCACATAGGTTAGAATCTGCGTAAAAGAGTATGAAGATGAGAAATGATACACATATATTGTTATACCTTTGTATTCTCCTGAACTTAATCCCATTGAAAAATATTGGTTTTTATTAAAACACAGAATAAAAGCTTTTTTACGTATGAACATTTCTTTAGATGATACTATTCATTATGTTTTTCAGTATTCTGAACATTCTGTTTTAAAATAAGATAACTGTATCTTTCTCTCTCTTCTCATAATCTATTGAGAAATGTGGAAAAAAGTGATGTAAAGGTATTGCTTTTTTTGAAAAAGTATGATATACTACTAAAAACAGTATTTTCGTTTTGAAATCAATATAAATAAAACAGTCTCGAAAATGACTTAAAATAAGGATTTATCATTATAATGAACTGAAATACTTTGCGAAAAAATGAAACTTGAATTACAATGCTGAATGCCTCCTTTTAAAAGCAAAATTAAAAATTATGATATTCGTCCACGAATTATCAGTAAGAAGGTTCCTACTCATTCTGTCAATACCTCTGAATATCGTAATTTCAAGAAAAAATACCCTCAGGTATTATGCAAAACCAGGGAATATACAGATATTGTATGATATTCCATATATTAAGAATTACATATATCTGAAAATATAAAATATGAGGACAATTCTATGAAATCAAAAAAAAGTAAAATATCGTATGTAATAAGCGTATCACTTGGAACAGGCTGTTACCGTCATATACAGATTTCGGGTAAAAAAACTCTTGACTACTTTGCAGGCTGTATTCTTGATGCGTTTAATTTTGATTTTGATCATCTGTATTCATTTTTTATGGATAATAAGTGGTGGTCACAAATTAACGCATATAACAGTCCGTACAGCGGAGAGCTGCCTTATGCCGATCAAATAAAGCTGTCACAGTTAAGGCTTTCCAAAGGACAGGCTTTTAAATTCCTTTTTGATTATGGTGATGAGTGGCGATTTCAGTGTAAGGTGCTTCGTGTACTTGATGAGGACACGCCTGAACCTCTTATTATTCGTGCTGTCGGTGAAGCACCTGAACAATATCCGTGTTATGATGAAGATGATTTTAATAATGAATATGATGATATTTCCCTTCCGGAGACAGATGTTTCAAACAATTCTGATTATTCAGACTTTGAACCCAAAACCGGTACAATACCTGATGAACTGCTGGAAGCATCATTTCAGCACAGAAGTGACAAGCTGTGGAAAAAGCTGTGTGACTCAGATATATTTGCGGTTAAGCTTTCTGATGGTCAGACAGGTTATTGCAGTGTAATGGGTAAACTGGGTGAATGTATAGCTCTTGCCCTTTATATTGGTGATGAGGGACTTCGTTCACTGAACACCATAATGAATGCAGACTACAATTCTGACCCGCTTTCTGTGCTTATCTCTCAAAACTGTTTACAGCTTGAGCTGACTAACAAATATGATATTCCGGATGATAGTGCCGAACAGGTTAAAAAATATGCAAAGGCACATAACATAAATCTTAAAGGCAGGAATACTTACCCTTACTTTCCGAAATTTCAGTCCTATTATGCCCCATGGATAATTACAGAACCAACAGATTTTCAGTATATGCTTGAGGCAGTTTGTGCTGCACACGAGGTTTCTGAGAAACTTAAAAGCAATGATAAATTCAGTCTTGGATTTGAAATCAGTAATTCAGAAATGCCATTGCTTACACCCACTGATAATGGTTATGACTGGTCAATAACAGATTTACCGACAGTCAAGTCTGAATCCTGTCCTGAACCGGAGATGAAAAATGATATTTTAATCGGCAGGATAAACAAGCTGAAAAAACACGGTACATGGGAGTTTAGGCATTTTATTAAAAGTCAGCCTGTTCCGGATGAGAAAAGACAGCTTCTGATTTATCCCTCGCTTGTAATTACTGCTGTACCTGAAACCGGTAAATCATGGATAATTGAAAATTCAGGATTCTACCCTGATGAAGCTGAAAATATAGTAAGTGCATTTGCAACAAGATTGCTGGAATATGATTCATGTCCGGAAACTATTCTGACTTCTGGAAAACATTCTGTTTCCTTAATCAGTGACTTTTGTAAAAAATGTGGCATTAAACTTATGGAAACAGACAGCTTTGAAATGATTGATGAGATACTTGAAAAAATCATGAATCGAAGTTCCAATCCATTTATGGAATCGCAGATTTTTGAAATGCTTTCTATACTTGAACAAATGTCAGAAGATGAACTGAGTACCATGCCACCGCAATTACATGGAATATTGCTTGAAATGATTGGAAAAGGAATTTTCTCGTCTGCTCTTGAAAAAAAGCTTACTAAGCTCTTTGATTTATAAATACTGTTCAAAATAAAAAATCACTAAAATTATGTTCAAAAAATGTTACATATAAAATTCTCATTAAGTTGTGGACAGTGAATAAGAAAAGTAAAAAACCGCCATGCAAATCAATTTTTAAAATATATGCTATACAGCTGATTGTTTTTTTGGTAGGGGCGAGCAATGCTCTCCCCTACCAAAAGCTGTATTTTATGAAAAATTGATTTGCGTGGTTCGGAGACACGGCTTTTGGATAAGTTAAATATTTACGAATATTTTAAAACATATAATCAGCTCATTGCTTATTTACTCGTTCAGAAAGCCTGCCCTCCGCAACTTTTAAAATATCCTTCGCATATATCGGATACTCCCGACGGGTATTGCCTGAATATCCCATAAAAAAACTCTGCCGGACTTTCGTTAATTAAAAACTGAAATAAAAAAATATAATTGCATTGACTTATCAGAAAAAATATGGTATAATTCATGATGTAAATTTATTACAAAGATATAAAATTACAGGGAGGTTTTTTACATTATGAATTTTTCTAAAATGCATGGTATTGGCAATGATTACATATATGTCAACTGCTTTGAGGAAAATATTTCTGAACCGGAAAAAATTTCAGTCGTCGTCAGCAACAGAAGATTCGGAATAGGTTCAGATGGCCTTGTGCTTATTATGCCGTCTGATAAAGCCGATTTCCGTATGCGTATCTTCAACGCTGACGGCTCTGAAGCTATGATGTGCGGTAATGCTACCAGATGTATCGGAAAATATGTGTACGATATGGGTCTTACCAATAAAACTGATATAACTCTTGAAACCAATTCCGGTATAAAATATCTTAAACTCTTCGTCAGGGATAATAAGGTCGAATCCGTCTGCGTTGATATGGGAAAGGCTATACTTAAACCATCTGATATTCCCGTTAAAAGCTCTCTTGATATGTTCGTTGCTCAGCCGGTAATCGTAAACGGTACTGAATATAAGCTCACCTGCGTTTCCATGGGAAATCCTCATGCCGTTCTGTTTACTGAAAATATCGATTCCCTCGACCTCGAAAAAATCGGCTCTCATTTTGAAAATCATGAGATTTTCCCTAACAGGGTAAATACCGAATTTGTTGAAGTCGTCGACGGACATACCCTTAAAATGCGTGTCTGGGAACGTGGAAGCGGTGAAACCTTCGCCTGCGGTACGGGAGCTTGTGCTACAGTAGTTGCTGCTGTTTTAAACGGCTTCTGCAAGCATGATGAGGAAATTCTTGTCCACCTCAGAGGCGGCGACCTCAGAATTACTTACCAGAGCAACGGTACTGTTATGATGACAGGCCCTGCAACCTATGTTTTTGAAGGTACTATCGATGACAAATTTTTATCAGAAGAAATGGAGAATGTTATATGCCGACTTTAAATGAAAATTTTCTTAAGCTTGAAAAAAATTATCTCTTTATCAATATCGCAAAGAAAGTAAATGCCTTTCTCGCCGAAAATCCCGACGCTCCCCTTATAAGAATGGGTATCGGTGATGTAACCCTGCCTATAGCTCCGCTGGCTGTTGAAGCTATGAAAAAGGGTGCTGATGAAATGGGCGTAAAAGAAACCTTTAAAGGCTATGAGGACAGCGGTGCAGGATACGATTTCCTTAAAAATGCCGTTTCAGGATACTACAAGAGCTTCGGAGTCGATGTTCTCCCTGAAGAAATCCGTATCAATGACGGTGCTAAAAGCGACTGCGGAAATATAGTTGATATATTCGGCGACGATAATATAGTACTCGTTACCGACCCCGCTTATCCTGTATACGTCGATTCAAACAGAATGAACGGCAGAAAAATTATTTTCGCCGATTCAAATGAGGAGAACGGCTTCTGTGCTATGCCCGACTACGATATACACGCAGATTTGATTTATCTCTGCTCCCCTAATAACCCTACAGGTGCAGTCTACACTAAGGAACAGCTTGCTGTATGGATTGACTATGCAAAGAAAAATAATGCTGTTATCATATTCGATTCCGCTTATGAAGCCTTTATCACTGACCCCGAACTCCCGAGAAGTATATTTGCCGTTGAGGGTGCAAGAGAATGTGCAATTGAAATGTGTTCACTTTCCAAAACTGCCGGATTTACCGGTATGAGATGCGGATATACAGTAATCCCAAATGAACTCAAAGTAAAAGCTTCGGACGGTACTGAAGTAAGTATTTCCCAGCTCTGGGGAAGACGTCAGGGAAGCAAATTCAACGGCGTTTCATATCCGGTACAGTGTGCAGCCGCTGCTGTCTTTACCGAGGAAGGTCAGAAGCAGATTCATCAGAATATTGCTTACTATCAGGAAAATGCTAAAATTATTTCCTCAACTATGGACAAGCTCGGCGTTAAATATACCGGCGGAATCAACTCTCCGTATATATGGTTCAAGTGTCCGGATAATATGAACAGCTGGGATTTCTTCGACCTTATGCTTAACAAGATAGCTGTTGTCGGAACTCCGGGAGCTGGCTTCGGAAAAAATGGCGACGGCTGGTTCAGACTTACTGCCTTCGGCGACCGTGACAATACAATTGAAGCTATGAAACGCTTTGAAAAGCTCGTTTCCGAAATCTGATGTTTTTCCGGATAAGGAGATGAAGATTATGAAAATGAAAAATATTGCATTTCTGCTTTCACTGCTCCTGACTGCTTCTCCGGTTTCGATTAAAGCCTTTGCTGTTGAATCCTCCGCCGTTCAGACAGCGGAAGAATCCGAAACCTATACCGTTAATTTTGTCGATTTCGACGGAAAAGTCATAGATACTCAGAAGCTTAAAAGCGGGGAAGCTATCGATTACTCCAGACCTGATACGGATTCCCTGAAATGCAATGTTGACCCCTTTACCCAAAGAAAATTCTATACATGGGATATCCACCCCGAAACTGTCAGCGAAAATACAACTATACACGCTCTGTATACTGAAGCCGTAATATCTCTTGACGCTCTTCCCTCAAAAACAGTATACAGCCTTAATGATACCAATATCGACCCCTCCGGTCTTAAAGTAACTATCACTATGTCTTCACAGACACCGGATTTTGATGATAACGGCAACAGAATCATGAACGTATCAAAAACTGATATTTCCAGTACCTGCACACTCTCACCAAATAATGTCAAAGATGCCTTCGCAGATTCTGATTCGGCTGAAATTCAGATTTATCCCATTGCAAGCAGTACACCTGTCGGTTCATATACAGTAACTCTCGACTTTCTCAGGGGAGATGTGAATTTTGATGGCGTTGTCAATGCCTCTGATGCCTCGGATATCATACGTCATTATGCCGCCTGCTCTATCGGAGTCAATGACGGCTTTACGGCACTTCAGAAACGTGCTGCCGATTTCAACTGTGACGGGGTTATAAATGCTTCTGACAGCTCAGATGTACTTATATATTATGCTGATATATCTTCCGGAAATTAATGAAAAAAATGTGCATAAAGGATAACTTTAATTGCATTTCTGTGATTTTTCTTGACTTTTCCTGATTTATCCTGTATTATTATAGCATAATAAAAGGGAGTAGCCGGCAGTATTTCCGCTGTCTATGGTGCGTCATAACCGACTGGAATATTTTTTTCAGTCCGTATCATATATAAACGGCAAGACTTTTGTTAAAATCACCATTATCGGGCATGATTTTAACAGAAGTCTTTTTTTATTGCAGGTTCAGCCCTAATCTATATCAAGGAGTTTTAACATGAAAGAAAACTATCAGAAGTCCAGAGAAGCTCTCTTTGCTGAGCTTCAGTCATCAGAAAACGGTCTGAATACTCAGACTGTTGCACAGAATCAACAGAAATACGGCAGAAATGAAATCGCTGAGGAAAAGCCCAAAAGCATATTTTTAATTTTTCTTGAACAGTTCAGGGATTTTCTCGTAATTATCCTGATTATATCAGCGATAATATCAGCCGTTCTCGGAGATGTCGAAAGTACTGCAGTTATCCTGTCCGTTATAACCCTCAATGCCATTCTCGGAACTGTTCAGACTGTCAAAGCCTCAGAATCCCTCGCAAGTCTCAAAAAGCTCTCCGCTCCGAATGCAAAGGTAATCCGTGACGGAAATCCCATTGTAATTCCGTCAAGTGAAGTTACTGTCGGTGACATCGTTATTCTGGAAGCCGGAGATTATATATGTGCCGACGGCAGAATTATTGAAAATGCAAGCCTCAAAGTAAATGAAAGTGCTTTGACCGGCGAAAGCCTCAACGTCGAAAAGGAAGATAAAATCTTTGATTCTGAAATACCTCTTGCTGACCGTGTCAATATGCTCTATTCCGGAAGCTTCGTCACCTACGGCAGAGCTAAATTTATTGTTACAGATATCGGCATGAATACGGAAGTCGGTAAAATTGCCGGACTTATTAAAAATGCAAAGGAACGTAAAACTCCGCTTCAGAATAGTCTTGATGATTTCGGAAAAAAGCTTTCCATAGGTATACTTGCCGTTTGTGCAGTCGTATTCGGTCTCAGCGTTTTCAGAGGAGAAAGTATTATAAATGCATTCCTTTTTGCGGTGGCACTTGCTGTTGCTGCGATTCCGGAGGCTTTAAGCTCAATCGTTACAATAGTTCTCTCCTTCGGTACTCAGAAAATGTCAAAGGAAAATGCCATTATACGAAAATTACAGGCTGTTGAAGGTCTCGGAAGTGTTTCGGTTATATGCTCCGATAAAACGGGTACTCTTACTCAGAATAAAATGGTCGTTCAAAAATTCTACGCCGACGGTAAAATTATAGATTCCGAAAACGGTAACTTTGAGGATAACAATCAGAAAAAATTACTGCTTTCAAGTATACTCTGCAACGATTCCGTATGCCGTGACGGAAAGGAAATCGGTGACCCCACTGAAACTGCTCTTGTAAACTTCGGATTAAAATATGGCTTCAGATTTGACAGAATACGTGAAAAATATCCCAGAATATCTGAAATTCCGTTTGACTCCGACAGAAAGCTTATGACGACTGTCCATAATGTAAACGGCGTTCTCACAATGATTACAAAGGGTGCTACAGATGTTTTAATAAACAGAATGAATATCACTGATTCTGAAAGAGCTGATATTATCAGAACTACCGAGGAACTTTCCGCACAGGGTCTGAGACTTCTTACTCTCGCATATAAGGAAATAAGCTCTCCGGATATCACCGTTGACGACGAAAACAATCTTATATTTATGGGTATTATCGCTATGATGGACCCTCCGAGAGAAGAATCAAAGCAGGCTGTTGCGGAGTGCATAAGTGCCGGAATAAAGCCGGTTATGATTACCGGAGACCATAAGGTTACTGCTTCCGCTATTGCCAAACAGATAGGAATATTAAAGGATATGTCGGAAGCTGTTGAGGGAAGTGAGCTTGACAGCCTTTCCGATGAACAGCTCAGGGATTTTGTCGTTGATAAATCTGTATATGCAAGAGTTTCTCCCGAACACAAAATACGCATTGTAAAAGCATGGCAGGAAAGAGGAAACGTAGTATCAATGACCGGTGACGGTGTCAATGACGCTCCCGCACTCAAACAGGCGGATATTGGTGTTGCTATGGGTATTACCGGTACGGAAGTATCAAAAGATGCAGCTTCAATGGTTCTCGCTGATGACAACTTTGCTACTATTGTAAAGGCTGTTAAGAACGGAAGAAATATTTATGCCAATATAAAGCGTTCAATACAATTCCTGCTTTCGGGAAACACAGCCGGAATACTTGTAGTGCTTTTTGCATCTGTTTTCGCTATGCCAGTACCATTTGCACCGGTTCACCTGTTGTTTATAAATCTTCTCACAGATTCCCTTCCCGCTATTTCGCTTGGTCTCGAACCGCATTCCGACAGCGTTATGAAAGAAAAACCTCGCCCTGTAAATCAAAGTATTCTCACTAAAAGTTTCCTTTTAAGCATCGTATCTGAGGGACTTATAATCGCCTTGTCAGCAATTTTATGCTTTATGATTGGTTTAAAAACCTCCGATGAAGCCGGTATGACTATGGCTTTCGCAAGCATATGCCTTTCAAGACTTATTCACGGCTTTAACTGCAAATCCGATAAGCCTGTACTCTTTACAAAAAAATTCCTTGATAACAAATTCCTTTTCGGAGCTTTTGCTCTCGGATTGATTCTCCTCTCAACAGTATTATTTATTCCTGCACTTTCAGGTATATTCAAAGTTGTATCGCTTACCGGTATTCAGATTCTTACTGTTGCCGGAACTTCTCTTGCAACCCTGATTCTGATACAGCTTCTGAAGCTTCTGAAATCTGCTCTTAAAAAGTAAATTTTCTGTGAACTCCCTTTACTTCTGCGTTTCAACGTGCTAAAATATTATTGTTGATATTAACGCAGAACAGAGGGAGTTTTTATGGATTATCGCTATATGCACAAAATCAATAATGAATATATGAACAGGCTTTCTGAAGCTGTACTCTGCCTCAACAGCATTGAGGAGTGTAAACAGTTTTTCAGCGATTTATGCTCAAAAACTGAAATCAATACTATGGCTGTGAGATTTGAAGTCGCAAGACTCCTCAGCGAACATCATGTCTATAATAATATCGTCCTTATGACCGGTGCAAGCTCTGCTACCATAAGCCGTGTAAACCGTTCACTTTATGACGGAAACGGCGGTTATGCCATGATTTTTGAACGAATCAAAAATAAAAGTTCCCGTAATTCCCAGCAGGATATTACATCAGGGCTTTTTCAGGCACTCCTGTATCTCAACAGTGTTGAGGAATGTTACATCTTCTTCGGCGATTTGTGTACCAATCTTGAAATTAACACTATGTCTCAGAGATTCGAGGTCGCAAGACTCCTTTATAATGGCTGTCTGTATAACGATATAGTATCCCGGACAGGTGCAAGTACTGCCACTATAAGCCGTGTAAACCGTAGCTTAAAAGATAATACAAACGGCTATATCAATGCCCTCCGCCACTTATACCCTATCGATGAAAATAAAAAATAACCCGGAACTTAATTATTTCATCAGATTTTGTGATATATGCACAAAATTACTGCAGATATTATATCCGATTTTTGCATAATTCACTATTGACTTTTTTTAGCATATGTGATATAATGATTAAGTCAGGTAAAATGACAAGGATAATTAAATATGGACAGGTGTCCGAGTGGTTTAAGGAGCTGGTCTTGAAAACCAGTGATACGGCAACGTACCGTGGGTTCGAATCCCACCCTGTCCGTTTATTCACTCATGCGGAAATACCCAAGTGGTGAAGGGGCTCCCCTGCTAAGGGAGTAGGTCTCGAAAGGGGCGCGAGGGTTCAAATCCCTCTTTCCGCGTTAAACTTTAATACGCATTAAGCACGGTATATTGTGAATATTACAATATACCGTGCTTTCTTGTATATTCTGAATTAATTTCCGTAACCGAAAATTGCCGAGAATCATCTGAAATTACAAACTATGCAACAAACAATGCAACACAGAAATTATAAAAATTATTCCTCTTTATCTGTAAGCGTAAAATAAAATGTATATAAAAAGCCAGGAACAAAATCCCGGCTGAATAATCAAATATGAGTAATAATCGAATGATTAAGTTTTGCAGTCATATATGTATCCTTAAAATCGGCTTTATAATTTTTACCAAAACAAATAGGAATGACTGAAACTAATCCATCTGAAATGATAAAATTTTTGAAAGGTAATAAAGTTGCTTTCAGTGCAATTGGAATTGAATAATATGACAGCATTTCCTCCCAACTGTCAATGATTCCGTTAACCAGATAAACGGAATTATCATCTGCTGAAATAAAAACAGAACCTTTCTTCAAATGACGTTCGATTATGTAAGTACCCTGGATGCATCGTTTCCAGCCCATAAGAATTTCTTTGTTTTCATCTGCTATCTTTGTTGCAGCAACATAATCATCAATTATAGAAGTTCGGTTCCAAAGGAAATTTGCTACTTCCGCTGCATCTCTCGGATTAACGCTTTTTCCTGTAAATTTAACTTTCTCTGCTGTAATATTGAATCTTTCATTTACATAATCAAGCAGGGGCATGAAAAGTTTATAAAAAAGCCCTGCATCTTCAGTTTTCAATCTCATATTCATTAGACCTCTTGCGAAATTAAATTGACATATCAAAGTTACAAATACCAGTAATCAAAGAAAAACGAAAAGAGAATCTTTTTCTTCGGTTTCTGTATCGTTCTGAAAGAATTCGGAAGCATTTTACAAATCTTATAGCATGTTCCACATAAATTCTTTGCCTGGATATAATATGATTATTTCTTTTATCCTCCTTTGTAAGAGGCTTATTTTTATAACGTTTTTTAGGAATCAGTGAATTTGAGTGTATTTCTGTAATTCC
>JAQXFT010000084.1 GCA_029005335.1 Oscillospiraceae bacterium | reverse complement strand
TTCCAGACTATCCGTATCCCTGTATCGTGGCATAACCATATCGATGAAAACAACAACATCGATAAGGAATGGCTCGACCGTGTTCAGGAAGTCGTTGATTACGCTGTTGCAAACGATATGCACATAATCCTTAACATTCACCACGACAACGACATATATAACGGAAAGGTTCTCGGTTTCTTCCCTGAAAAGCAGTATCTTGAACAGTCACTCAAATATGTGGAGGATATATGGACTCAGGTTGCTGACCGCTTCAAAGACTACAATGAAAAGCTTATTTTTGAATCCCTCAACGAACCAAGAATTATCGGAAGCGTTTATGAATGGAACTTCAACGCAAATGCTCAGGAATGTATTGAGGCTCAGGAATGTATAAACGAAATGAATCAGAAATTCGTTGACGTTGTTCGTGCTTCGGGCGGAAACAATGCTAACCGTTACCTTATGGTTCCGGCATACGGTGCAGGTGCTGATGCTGCCGTAAGCAGTGTATTTAAAATGCCCACAGATACCGTTGAAAATAAAATGATGCTCGAAACTCATGCTTATATTCCTTACTTCTTCGCTATGGCTTCTCCAAGCGATTCACAGAGCGTTGATACTTTCGACGTAAACAGCTCCGGCGGCGATATCGATACCCTTATGGATAAGCTTTACCTCAGCTTTATCTCAAAGAATATTCCGGTTATCGTTGACGAATTCGGTGCAATCAATAAAAACGAAAATGTTCAGGCTCGTACAAATTATGCTGCTTACTATATCGCTGCTGCACGTGCAAGAGGTATCACCTGCTGCTGGTGGGATAACAATGCATTTACCGGAAACGGCGAAAACTTCGGTATCCTTGACCGTGCTTCAAATACAATCAAGTATCAGTCAATTATTGACGCTATGGCAAAATATTCCGGCGATGAAAATACCAAGTACGTTACACCTACAGAGACTGATGACAGAATAGGTATTATCAATAAAACTGATAAGGGCGTTTCAGTTGTATTCAGCAGACCTGTCGGCGATAAGGTAGAACTTGACGTTAAGTTCGGAAGCGGCTGCAATAATGTTATGGGCGGTGTAGGCTTCTGGATTGGCGGAAGCGACGGATACTGGGTTTCATATAACTATGATGTGAAATCTTCAGGAACTATTGAACTCGATTTCAACAATCCTTCAGTAGCAAGTCACACTGTCGGCGGAGTTTCAAGCGAAGTCACAGACAAAGCAGAGCTTCAGACTCTTATTGACTCTATTAAATCTATGAACAGTCTTGATGTACAGGTATGGTATGCAAACGGTGATTATGAGTTCACAGGTGCAAGAATAGTTGGCGAAAAAACTCCTGCAACAACTACATCTACTACTACAACCACTACTACTACAACCACTACTACTACTACAGTTACTACAACTACAGCAGAATCTACTTCTCAGGAAGTTCCCACAAATCCAACAACAAATACAGGCGTATGGGGCGATATGAATAATGACGGCAAAGTCGAAATAGCTGACGTTGTTTCCGCTGCCGCATTCGTAGGTGACCAGCAGTCAAATCCGCTCTCAGATGAAGCTTTAATTCTCGGAGATGTTCAGAACCACGGAGACGGTATTACATCAGGTGATGTTCTTATGATTCAGCAGTATCTTGCAAATATCATATCATCTCTTGACCCTGACGCATAATAAAACAAAAAATGGCGGATTTTTAAAATCCGCCAGATTTTTTTTATCAGTAATTTCTGCCATGAATTATAATTCCGAAAGTTTTTAAAATAAGCTTTAAATCAGTAGTCATTGAACGTTCTCTTATGTATTTAAGGTCAAGCTCCATCTGCTCATCAATCGGCATTTCCGGAGTATGCTGAATCTGCCAGTAGCAGGAAAGACCGGGCTTGACAAGAAGTCGTTCAAAAATAAGTTCCTTCTGCTCCTCCGGAATAAATGGTCTGGGGCCTATTACAGACATATCCCCTTTCAGGATATTAATGAGCTGGGGAAGCTCATCGAGACTCAGCTTGCGGAGAAAATTTCCGCTTTTAAGGATTCTCTTATCATTTTTGATTTTAAACAAAGGACCGTCAGACTGATTCTGGCTTTCAAATTCCTTGTTATGGCGTAATTTCTCAGCATTTTTAACCATAGTTCTGAATTTGTATATTTTAAATTTTTCGCCGTTCATGCCGACTCTTTCCTGAACGAATATAGGATTTCCGGGGTCGTCCATAACGATAACAAGAGAAATAGCAGCCATTGGCAGACTTAAAATAGTAAGTCCGAGAATAGAAGCCGTAATGTCAAAAGCTCTTTTTGCCACATCATACAAAGGTTTTTTCTTAATAAGCATTTCGGATTCATCAGGTTCGGAAAGCGATATAGCTCTTTCCTTCGGCAAATTAATTTCCATTTTTTTCAGCCTCACTTTCAATAACAAACACATTATCCCTCAAAAATAGTTTTCAGCTTTACTATAAATATTATTATAAACCATATTAACTTGCAATGTCAACCAGATATTAAATTTTTCTAATAATTTCATCAAACTTCAATAAAACCCAACACTATTTTTTTAAAATTTATTGATTTTATACAATTTGAAAAAAAATCGGAAAATAATGCCAGAATGAACATAAAAACTATACAGTAAAGATATTTTTTAAATATTTCGGAGAGATTATTTGCTTTATTTTATACTTCCGGTATATTTTTCCGGATAATTATTCTTTGCGGTTAATATATTCACACGCCTTTATTCCGGCAACAGCACCATCTGATACTGCTGTAGCAAGCTGTCTTATATCCTTTCTGCGACAATCCCCTGCTGAAAATATACCCTCTGCAGATGTACTGCAATTATCACTTATTATATATCCGTTTTCATCGAGTTCCAGCAGTCCGGAGAAGCTCTCATTATCGGGAATCTGTCCTACTGCTACAAAAAGCCCCGATAATTCTATATTATTCTGAATCCTGCTGTCATTGCTGGTCACAGATACTGACTCAAGTCTTTCTGAACCGTTCAGAGCCGTAATAGTACAGTTGAGCATATACGAAATATTTTCACGTCTGCTTAATTTTTCAGCAAGAAGCTTTTCTCCCCTGAACTCCTTACGACGGTGAATTATATACACTCTGCTGCAATAATCAGAAAGTAAAAGGGCATCCATAAGAGCTGTATTTCCTCCGCCTGCCACAGCTACTGTTTTTCCCTTATAGAATGCTCCGTCACATACAGCACAATATGATATTCCCTTTCCTGTAAATCTTTCTTCATTTTCAATTCCAAGCTTACGCTTTTTAAGTCCGGAGGCAATTATAACACTTCTGCATTTATAACTGTTTTTTTCCGTAATAACAGTCTTTTCATATCTTCCGTTTTCTATCGAAACTACCCTTTCATATTCAATATCCGCACCAAGTGCAATTACCTGTTCATAGAGAGCCTTCGCAAAATCATATCCCGATATCCTCCTTATTGCCGGATAATTTTCTATCTCAGTTGCATTGATAATCTGTCCGCCATAATAATTTCTCTCCAGCAAAAGAACTCTTTTTCCAAGTCTTAATACATATATTGCTGATGAAAGTCCTGCTGTTCCCGCTCCCACTATAATTACATCATACATAAAAATTCTCCTTATCAAAATATATAATATAATATGTGCAGAAAACAAAGCTTAAATTCAACAGTTATATTGACAAATTATAGCTTATGTGATATAATTTATTTACAAAAATATAATATGAAAGGTCGTTTTCAACAATGAAAAAACTGAATAAGCTAAGCCGGATTATAACTTCTGCTCTATTGCTTGCAACATTCACCGCCTGCGGTGAAGTAAGCGAAGTATCCGATTCCGGAATCAATTCAGAAACAAAAACAACAGAATCCGTAACTACAACCTCAGAAATTCAGACCGAAACTTTAAAAGAAAGCTCTGTCTCAGAAACTGAAGCTACGGAAATCACTACCGACGAAGCTTCCGTCGAAAGCTCTGCTTCAGAAACTGATGCTCCGGAAATCACTACCGAAGCTTCCGTCGAAAGCTCTGCTTCAGAAACCAATACTCCGGAAATCACTACAAAGCCTGAAATCGAAATTCCGGAAAATAATACCGAAGCCACAGCTGAAACTGAATCTGTAACACCTGCTGAAAGCTATCAGACAGCATATATTGAAATGGCAACTGAACTTGATGACGGTAAATGTAAATTCAATCTGATTTATTTTGATAATGATGATATTCCTGAACTTGTTGTGGGTGCTGATGGATATTATATCAGCCTTTACACTTACAGCAACGGCGAAATATATACATTAATGGACCATTGGGGATACGGAGCTATGGGAAATGCCGGCTATGAATATGTTCCGGAAAAAAACAGTCTCCGGAATTACAACAGCGATTATGCCGGTGCTATCCGCTATACCACATATATGGCAATAAGCGAAAATCATTCAATGGATACAACCACACAGATAGAAACATTCAATTTCGATGACGTAAACGGAAACGGTATGCCCGATGAAGATGAATCGGAATCTATCGGAAATTACAGCAAAAGCTATATCGACGGCAAAGAAATTTCCGATGAAGATATTGAAAGCTATAATGTCGGAGAATATGAATTTATTTCAGTTTCAATGACACTTGACGAATTAAAATCTGCTCTTATGAATCAATAATAATATCCCCTTAATGAAGAAGTTCATTAAGGGGATTTTTTTCTTACTTGATTTCAGCTTTTTCTTCTGTTTTTTCTTTGTAATCAGATATAACGGTTTTTTTCCTGTTTTCGTCTGCAACTGCATTTACAAAGGCAACGCATACATATACAACAACCAGAAGTGCTTCTATTATAAACAATAAATTTATTGAATCCTCTATGACATTCCTGATTGAATGAACTACAGATGATGAGCTTGCAGGTACAAGTACATTATAGGCATTTGCAAAGGCTACAGTAGTATAATATTCATCAGCAGTTTTATTTATATTGTCTATAAGATTGCTTACTTTTGTATTCAAATCTGAAAGACGTTCCTCAACGTGTTCAATTTTTGCATCAGAGCCTACAGGTTTTTCTTTAAGTGCCTTTATTCTCTGGTTATAGAAATTAATTCTCTGAGTTGCTGTTGAAACATTATTCTGTGCTGAAATTTTCTGCTTGATAAGCAGGTCATACTGTGCTGATGCCTGTGTCTGCTGTGTATTGGTATTGTCAGTACCGTTTCCGAAAATCATTATTGTATCTTTCTGATATGTGTCTATTGATTTTGTAATAGTTGCAAGATTTTCAGAAGCAATAGTCTTTTCACGGTTAAGGGCATCAATTCTGTACTGATAATAATCTATAAGGGAATCCTTGTCCCTTGTAACGTTATTTACTGTAACATATGATGATATTTTATCCAAATCCATTTCCTGAATAGTTTTTATCGCTTCAGAAAGGTCGGCGAATGTATATCCTGTATTTGATGAACGGAAACGTGTTGTATCTTCTTCAGCAAGATTTGAGACATAGTTTTTCAGCACCTGAAGAGTTGAGTCAAAAACATCAACTGCTTCCGCATAGTCATAGGTGGTATAGTCAAGGGCTGTAACAGCACTTCCCAGTGCCTTGTTATATCCATATGTTTCAAAGAAGTAATCACGGTAACATTCAAGAACCGTATTAAAAATCTCAACAGCTTCTTCATTTCCGAAGCTTGTTTCTGAATAGTTGAATTTTACTTTATACTGTGTAGGATAGTAGGTTACATCAAGCATTGCCTGAGCTGCACTTAATGCACCGCTTGTTGCATTTTCGTATACACTTTTGTATGTAGTGATTCTGTCGATTGCATCTGTGGGAATAATACCCTCAATTGAGATACCTTGTCTTATATCTTCAAGCTCATCAAGAGGATAACCCAGCTTTGTCAAAGCACTTTCGATAACAAAAGGGTTTTTCAGTGAATTGACATCAAACTTATTTCCGTCGGGGTCTAATCCTTCTTCGATTCCGTCAAAGGTAAAGCTTACAAGGGCAGTCATGGATTTATGCTGGTCAGACGAAAATATTGCTGAACCTATCAGCGTAATGATACAGGCTACTATTGCTGTTATAAGCCAGACAAGGAAATATTTTTTAAATTTTCTGAAAATCCCTGAAAATGATATAACGACATCATCTTTATGGTTATCTTCATTATTCAGGGTTACATTCAGGTAATGCTGTTCTTTGTTGTCCATTTATAATTTGCTACCTCCATAATTATTTATAGATTGCACACGAAAAAATCTTCAGTGTGTCAATAGCATTTATTATATCATACTATATTTTTTACGTCAATATAATCTCAAAAATTCCAGTAAATCACTAAAATAATATTCAGGCAGATATACGGTTATTAATCAATCTGCACAAAATATTTTTTCCCGTTAAAAAGACGGATTCACATGGAATCCGCCCTTAAAAATACTTTTTTATTCAACAGGGAGTGCTGTTACAATATTTGCAAGATACTGCTGTATTGCCAGTATATCGCCTGCAGTAATTCCGTCACCGTTATTCTGGACATCACCGTTGACAAGTCCCTGAAGTCCAAGAGGATTATTCTCTGAATCACCGACAAAGGCTGCTGCTGCAACGACATCAGCAATTTCAACCTTTCCGTCAGTATTCACATCACCCCAGAGATTTTTTTCAGGTTCAGACGGACTTTCGGAAGCATTTGTCAGTGAAATCAGATATGTAAGAGGAGAATTCCAGTAAATAGTAATTTCATTAGTGGAATAGCTTTCCCAGTTATCAACATAGCATTTTGCCGGAGCTACGCCTTTAAGATAAGCCTTTGCTGCACTGTCTTCCAGTGAGGAATTGACACCTCCTACAAGCATACCTTTCATAGCCTCCTGTTTAGCCATAGACGGTCTGTGGTGCGGATTCTGAGGAGATACTGTTCCATAGCCGGTTACATAGCATACGCCATTGGGATTTCTGCCGAGAAGATAATTGAGAATCTCACTGGCTGATTCATTGTATGTTTTATCACCGGTAATATCTCCCGCAAGACTGAGAATAATTCCGGCATTAGCTATTGTCATATTGCTTCCCCAGTTATATTTAACCACAGGAGAGCCATAAGGATTAAGAGATGCAATTGTCTTTAAGTCGTCAGCTTCTGAAACAATCTTATTTTTTATGTTATTATAAAGTTCAGATTCCTTGTCTGTGCCGTCCATAGTAAGTATTGCAATATTTCCATAGCTTCCGACTGTACTCCAGTCAAGACCATTCTTATAGGGAAGCTTATTCAGGGCTTCAAGATAATATTCATCACCTGTTGCACGATACATCTGAGCTGCTGCCCAGTAACGTTCGTCAGTATCCTTTGTATCCTCATATGAACCCGTAGTTATATCCTCAGGGTCTTTGAATATAAATTCGGGGTGTTCGTTGAGAAATCCCCATGCACTCTCAGCAGCTGAAAAACATTTCTGAGCAAAGTCACTGTCGATATTCTTGTAAAATTCGTATGCCATAGCCATTGATGCACAGAAATCAGCCGTAGCCGTTGTAGATACCGGAGTTATAATAAGGGGCTTTACCTCTTCTTCCGGCATTACATATCCGGGGAAGGTTTCACACGTTACCTTGTGATGTACTCCTCCGTCAGAATCCTGCATTTTCAGCATCCATTCAAGCTCATAGCGTACTTCATCAAGAATATCAGGAATACCGTTTCCGCTTTCCGGAATACCTGTATCATCACCGTAAAGCTCAGGATTGGCATCATATGCATACATAAGGTCTGCAACAGCCTTAGCTCCTGCAACAACATATCTTCCGTAATCTCCGGCATCGTGCCAGCCTCCGGAAACATCTCTTTTTTCTTCAGTTCCATATAAAACGGCTTCTGTATTGTGACATTCCTTATGACCGAAGGTTGCATCATCTATTTCCGTTCCGCATCTCTGAAGATAAAGCATTCTTACAGAATCATCAAGCAGATTTCCATAGGGATTTTCAGAAATTTCAAATGTATAGGAGGGGTCTTCTATATCGGAGCATTTTATAAAATACTTTCCTGCCTTGGTAACACCTGAAAAATCAAATACGTAATCAGTTTCATTTGCTGATGTATTGTTTATAAGTCTGCTTTCGTCAATGGATTCTTCATAGACAGTTTCAAGCGTATCCGCATTGACTACAGAGCAGGTTTTTATATTATCCGTAGCGGGAAGAGAACGTATAACAGCTTTTTTATTGTCATCAGGTTTATATCCGAGCTGATTTACTGTTATCGGGGGTTCATATGCTCTTATTGATGAGTAATCAACCTTACTGTCATCAACAAGCTCAAGCACAACATTATCAAGATAGATGTTATGCTCACCCAGTTCCTCGCCCTCATATTTTCCGCAGTTGAAAACGAATTTAGTCATAATGTCAGTATCTGCTTCCATTGTAAATTCATAGTCAATTTTCTGAGGCTCGCTTGTAAGGTTCAGACCTTTCCATGTATATGACTGATATTTACCGCCGTTCTGCTGAATCATAAATTCAACTTTTCTGTCAGTATCTGAGGAAATTTCATAGCTTACATGATATACACCGTTTTTATAGAGCGGAACTATATCATAATACATCTGAACGGCATAATTTACTTTTCCCGTTGATGAAATATGCATGGCAAGTCTGCCGTTATCTGCAGAAAGTGTGGCACTTCCGCCACTTTCCTTATATATTCCCCAGTCGGATATACCGTTATCAAAGGTTGAATTGGTAATTATATTCTCAATGGTGGATTCTGCATTTACCGTAAAAACCGGCGTTACAGATGACAGCATAAGGCATGCAGTAAAAACAGACAACGATTTTTTCAGCTTTTTTGATTTCATAAAAAAATACACCTCTTTAAAAAAATTTTCCGAATATTTATAATCTTATATTACACTATCCGGAAAATCTTTGCAATGATATATATTACAGCTTTTATTGCATTTTGTGCAGAAAATATATAGAATATGTCCTCAGGATAATTGACAGATTTACATAAATGATATATAATACAGTTATTATAAAATTTCATGCAAAGCGAGGTTAATTATGATTATAAACAATGTCGGATATAATCATTGTCATGATTCCGATTTTTTTATAGACCGCCCCAAAGGAAGCGGAGACAATCTTCTGCTTCTTCTTAAAACCGATGCAATATTCAATATAAATGGCAACGATATGATTGTAAGTAAAAATTCATTTTTTATATATAAAAAGGGCAGACCACAATATTACCGCTGTATTCCAAAAAATATGTTTTCAAATGACTGGATACACTTTGATTTTGAAAATAATGAAGAGGAGTTGTTTTTTGAAAAAGGTCTGCAGTATGAGATACCGGTAAAAATGGACAACCCCTATTTTTTAAGCTTCTGTGTAAAATCCATTGCATATGAAAAATACTCGGGAAATATAAACTGTCAGAGCAATATTTTTCACTATATGAATCTTATATTCAACAGCGTAAGCGAACAGATATACAGACAGTCCGATATTATCAAAGTCTGTCATGATACACATTATGAAATGCTCTCAGGTATAAGAAACAAGATATACAGCCGTCCTTATGAACAGAGAACGGTTGAAAGTACCGCACATGAAGTCAGAATGAGCAAATCCAATTTTCAGCACCTTTATAAAAAATATTTCAATGTCAGCTTTATACAGGATTTGATTAACAGCAGAACAGAATATGCAAAAATGCTCCTTCTGAATACAAATCTTAATATAAACGATATTGCTTTGCAGTGCGGTTACAATAATTATATACATTTTACAAAGCAGTTCAAGCTTAAAACCGGAAAGACTCCTATGGAATACAAGTTAAAATTCAGTCAATAATGCTGTCAATAATAAGCTTTGGTATTGTATCATTATCAGTATTCTTTCCGCCCATAATAACAATTTCCGCAAAAGGACGAACCTTTTTACTGAGCTTACGGGCAATATCGTGGACAGAGTCCGTACCGTCTCCGGAAAAATTCTTTCCGCAGATTATATAAAGTCCTTCAAGGGTATCATCATCGCTGAAGGGACTGATTGAAAAGAGATATTTATATACAAGTGTCTGAAGCTGATAATCCCTTATATTGGCGGGAGTGCTGAATTTCGCATCAAGTATAAAATATCTGGCATTCTGACCCGATTTGAATTTTATAATATAATCCGGAGTATATGTATAGCCTTTAAGCTCCGAACAGTTTGTCTGACTGTTAGAGCTTGTATTCCTGTAAAGTCCTATTGAATTTTCTCCGGAATTATTTCCGAATATAACAGGCTGAAAAAATACGGAAAGCTCCTTTCCCGCCTTTGAAAATAAAAATGTATTGTTGTATTTTGTATTGACATAGTAATCATTATTGATTGTATACTGATAATTCTTTGAAAGCTCCAGCTTGTATTCGCAGGACTCGGAAATATAGTGCAGAAGCTTTATAAGACAATAGTATTCATATATCTTGCTCGTTGATATAAAGCTGAGCAGAAGCTCATTTTTGCCGAAATGATAATTTTCTCCCGAAAACCAGTCACTTATTACCTTGTAAATCTGCCGGTATACCATAACCGAACGGAATACAGGTGTGAATCTCGGAACAGCATAAATCACTGTGCCTTTTATTCCGAAAAGCCTTGAGTAATTAAAGTATATACGCTGAAATGAACTGAGATATTCAGAGAGCTTCTGACAGTATAAATTAAGCTTGTTGTTTATATTTCTTGAGAATATACGGTGCATTGAATCAAAATATCCGTCCTGAACAGCAGCAGAAGCTCCGTTGCAGATTACAGCCTTAACCCCCGAAATCATTCTGTTCAGGTCATTCATAACAGAACACAGAAAGCCCAGTATTATCCTGTTTTCATATACATCAGCCGAAAATGAATCTGACTCAACAAGAGTATTTTCGGGCTGATAAAACTGCCTGTTAAAGCGTATTCCGGTATTATGGCTTACGGGAATAAGCTCTTCAGGGTGCTGACTTATATATATAACAGTAGCGGACGATACTGATTTAAGCCGGTCAAAAGAGCATATTTTTTCAGTCTTTACGATTTTTGAATAATGATTGCTTTTAAGAAAGCGATAGCCCTGTTCATAAACTCTCTTTATGTCATCAAGAAGCCGGAATTTTGAATCGGCTGTATTTCTGCTGTTTCCGGAATCAGAAGCTTCAGAATCCTCATAAAGATATCTTTCGCAGTTGTCATATATATAATCAACCATATTTATTACATCATTGCTTATACCTGTATCAGATACCATTACAGCTATACTTCCCGATTTATATGACCTGCCGTTTATAATTATCCCGATTTTTATAGCACCAAAGCACGTTGAAAAGGGTTTGCCGTCCTTTCCTATGGAAAAGCTTATATTTTCTCCGGAGGGTTTAAGCTCGTCTACCTCGTATGTGTCATCATTGACAGATACTTCAGAGGGTTTGCCAGCTGATTTGGGAAGAATAAATTTATATTCATTGTCACTGTAAACCAGCTCCTTGCCGGCAGGTATATCATAAATATCATTATGCGGTACATCATACAGATTTATTGTGATTTTTTCTTCCTTTCCCCTGCGTTTCAGCTGGAGTATCAATTCTATCTTATTTATAGAAAGTCACCTCATTCTATATCAGGTACTGGCAATATCCCATATTCTTTTTACGTGAATTTTCCATTCTTTCAACTGAGCTTCCGGTCAAGGACAGATGATTTTCGGTGCATATCTTTTTCAGGGCTTCAAAGAATCCTTCATAATCCTCATAACAGCCGTTTATTTTGGGAAGAAGCTTCTGTACAACAGCATAATCCAGTGCTTTTTCCTGCGGAGAAGCATTGTTTTCAGAATCCATTATTCCCTGAGCAACTCCTATATACTTGTTTACAGCAATTCTTATTCTGGGGCTTATGTTCATTCCGTATGTCTCAAAGAGACTGTATATATCCTCAAGAAGCTTCTGCAATGAACCATTAACCGGAGAAGGCTCTGCAAAGGTTTCCGAAAGGCTCTGCCATGAAATAAGCTCCGGAATAATATCCTCACTTTCAGCTTCCTTAGGTCTTACGTCAGGAAGCTTTATGATGCACGCACGGTCTATAAGTCTTGGTGAAAGCTCCTCGGTTGTACGGTCTGTATTGACAGTCGCCATAAACCGGAGAGTTTCCGGCACAAAAAGCTCTTTTTCCGTACCGATATTTATATACATATCTGAGTCGGAAACACGGTCGGAAAGAGGCATGAAGTCTGCCCAGTAGTATTCCATAGGACTGAGATTTGCTTCATCAAGCATTATCAGATACGGATAGACAGATTTTTTGTTTTCCTCATTCAGAAGCATGAGTGCATCATATATTCTGCCGTTGCTTTTATCATATTTTTTTGTGAGAGGATTAAAGTAACCTATAAAATCCCTCTTTGACGACCAGCCACGTTCAACTGATACTGAAATATATCTGTTGTTATCACTGCCAAAGGAATTAAGTCCGAGAACATCGGCAATTATATTGCAGACTGATGTCTTTCCTGTACCGGGGTCTCCTGAAAATATTGTTATAAAGTTCTGAGCTATGCTTATGAATATATTTATAATTTCGTTGCGGGTATAGTTTCTCTTGCTCTGAACCGATTTTACAAGGTATTCTGTAAGAGCTGTTCCCGAGAGAGATGATGCTCTCTTTTTTAAAATCATATCAGCACGCATTGAATATTTTTCTGATTCCTCATCTGAATCCCATTTTGCCGCAGCTTTAAGCATTGCATTTGATATATAGGGTTCAAATGCATTCTTCGCAGTATTTGCAATGCTTTCCTCAATAGCCCTTGATATTTCCTCCTGAGCAGATTTTATTCTTGCTTTGTACATCTGTGCCTGAGCCATAAGAAATTCATTGTTTGCGATAAGCTTCTGCTGCTGTTCCTGAAGATTCTTAATACTTTCGCTTATATCATGCTCGGGATTTTCATTTTTGATTTCATCAGCACTATCCTGATAAATATCACCGGAGGAAGATGTCTGAAGCTTCTGGTTAAGCTCTTTAAGCTCATTAATCTGAGCTGTAAGCTTTTCATTATTTTCCTTCTGCTTTTCGAGTTCAGACCTTTGAATTTCAAGCTCTGACTGGAGCGATTTATATATTCCTGATTCGGAAATCATTTTATCAGTAATTCCCGAATCCCCTTTTTCCTGACAGTATTTAAGCATACTTTCAAAAAGGGTTCTCTTTTCGTCCTGAAAACGTTTTGTATCAGTAATGATTTCATGAAGCTGATTTATTCTGCTTTCCCTGACCTCCGCCGGAATATCTGAAAAAAACGGCGAATTATTGCAAAGAGTCATAAATTCTTCAGGATTTTTTTCGGCAATACTCAGGGAAATGTTTTCCTCCCCGATTTTTTCAAGAAGAGTCTGTCTGGGGATAATATCTTTTATATGCCTTTTTCCCGTAATCCTTGCACAGTTCGTATAAGTCGGGTCTTCACGGTATGCCTGCTTTTCAAATTCCATTATATCAATATCATCTTCAGAATAGTAATATAATATGAAGTTATTAATATTCGCATCGGTCTTTATATAGTATTTTCCGTCCTGAATCCTGCAACGTACATAAAAAGTACCGTAATATTTTTCATTGTATTTCAGAAGTACGGGTTCTCCCTCAAGAAGATTTGTTTCGTTAAGATAAACCGGACTGTTTGCAAAATCCTTGTCGGATATGCAGGAAAATTCCGGTGTAACTATCTTGTATACATTCTCATTGTAGAGCGGTGAAATTACATCACTCAGCCTTATTCCTCTCGCAACAAGCTTCTGCAAATCTATTTTATACTGATATGTCGAATTGTTATTTTCTTCAATATCATATTTGTCTGTATCAAGAACATAAAGACAGCTTGCCTCTGTATCAGTATCCTTGTCAATATCAATATTCTGAAGAAAATCTTCCGATTCCTCTGAAGTTACATATGCAAGGTTTATAGCACCGTTGCTGGGATATCCGCTCATAAGCTCTTCTTTTGTAAATTCATGAAGTCTTCCGTTTATGTATTCATACTGAGGAAAAAAATTATAGAATGTCATTCTCTGTTCTATTCTTCCATATAACTTCATTCCTGTATCCTCCGTATATTCTTCAATGCTTTCTGAGACACATTCTGTATTATTATCATCATCATTTTCTGTTACGGACTCCTCAGAAGGTTCAAAGGAAAAATCTTTGGACAACGTCTTTTCAAATTCCGGTGAATCCAGAAATTCATTGAAATATTTATTGTCATAATCCTTTTCATAACACCACCTGAAAAAGAAAATTGTAGAGTATATACAGCTTTCTGCTGTATATGAGGCTATGATGTCATCATATTCTGATTCTGAAATATCAAGCCCGGTTTTATCCTTTGTCACTCTGTATGCACAATCAACAATCTGCCTTCGGTAATTATCCTCAAACATAAGCTTTTCAAGTTTTTCATTCTCAGATTTTATCCTCCCGAATTTTCTCTTGTGTTCACGATTTATATACTGTACAGAATCAATCATCTTTCTTTTGATGTCATCTGGCAGAGAACAATAAAAGCTTAATATTTTTTTTAACTTCTTTTTATTTTCATACATTAAAATCAGCTCCTGAGTTTTTTATCTATTTTACCACATTTAATACCATAAGTCAACAAGAATTTGCAAGTTTTGATTATAATGCCTTAAAAGCCTTTTTTTTGGCATAATTTTCCGAAAATATATGTCTGTATACTTTGAAATTTTAACTTGGGATTTTTCAGGCAGATACTTCATGATATAATTTATGAAATGAAATTACTTGATTTTTTTAAGTCCATGAGATATAATAATATCATATAATAATCTGAAAAAGGAGTATTTTTTATTATGACGGATTTGCATACACATTCAACAAAATCTGACGGAGAACTTAAACCCTCGGAGCTTATGGAAACAGCATATAACTGCGGTGTAAGAAATATATCCCTTACTGACCATGATACAGTAAGCGGTAATGCTGAAGCACAAAAAAAATGCCGTGAACTGGGCATGAATTTTATAACCGGAATTGAAATAAGTACAGACGAATTCAGAGACCTTCATATTTTAGGATATGGCATAGATATATATAATCCGGTGCTTCTCGGAAAATGCAGGGATTTTGCCCAATCAAGAGCCGACAGAGTAAACGGAATAATTGAACTTCTTGAAAAACACGGAGTATTCATCACAAAAGAAGATGTATTAAAGCATACAGCAGGTGAAAGCGTTATCGGAAGACCCCATTTTGCAAAGGCAATGCTCGAAAAAGGATATGTCTCAACAATAAAGCAGGCTTTTAATCAATACCTCGCAACTCCTGAATTTAATGCCCTTAAACGCTATAAGCCGTCTTTCAGGGAAGCAATCGGAATTATACATCAGGCAGGCGGATTAGCTGTAATGGCTCACCCATATCAGCTGAAAAAATCAGACAGCGAGCTTGAATCCCTTATATCAGAGCTTAAAAAAAGCGGTCTTGACGGCATAGAATGTTATTACAGCCGGCATACTCCCGAAATGTTCAGATATTATCGAAGCCTTGCCGATAAATATAATCTCTGTATTTCAATAGGTTCTGACTATCACGGAAAAACTGTCAAGCCTGATATAAATCCTGGTACGGGATTTGAAAATTCCCTTACTGAACTTAAAAAAATTCAGCCCTTTGATGACGATGAAAGAAATATTCTGAAAAATTTTCAGGTATGAAAATTGCGTTTGTAAATTATATACAAATAAAGCTTTGATTATTTGTTGTATGTGACGAAAAATAATATTTCCCTTGACATTTGATTAACCTTGTGCTATAATAATTAAGTCGTGAAGTTAATATTAATGTAGGGGTATAGCTCAGTTGGTAGAGCAGTGGTCTCCAAAACCACGTGCCGAGGGTTCAAATCCTTCTGCCCCTGCCATAATGAAAAGCTTGTCAGAAAATTTGTGTTTTCTGATAAGCTTTTTTACGTTGATTATAAAATCCAAATAAAATCATGCGGAATTATAAGGATATTTTTGTGTAAATATACATACTTTGCGGAAATGCCTTGACAAAGATATATTCTTATAGTATACTGTAATTGCTAACAAAGATAGCTATTTATGATAGAGGATTTGATTTTTATGAACTATAATATAATGGCTGAGGAACTTGTCAATATGCGGGGAAGCCGGTCTCAGGTTTATTTCGACCGCAAATTGTCAAAGCTTATGAAAGGCGAAATGTTCGTTCTGAATTATCTGAAACATCATGACAATCAGGCTCACCCTAAAAATCTCAGCGATGAAATGATTGTAAGTACCGCAAGAATTGCTGTGATTTTAAATCATCTGGAACAGGATAAACTTATTATGCGTATACCCGACCCTACGGATAACCGACAGGTTATTGTCCGTCTGAGTGAAAAGGGCATTGAACTTCTGGAAAAACATCATCTTGAAGTCGTCAGGTATATGGCAAAAATTCTGGAGAATCTGGGAGAAGAAGACGCCAGGGAATATGTACGGATTCAGAAAAAGCTTATGAATATTCTTTCTGAAAGCTGATATTATCTGTTTTTTACTGCAGTATCGGACTGCAGGTTTATTTCAATTTATATAGCTAACAAAATCAGTAATTTTGTTAGTATCTTTAGAAAGGAAGAATTGCTATGAAAGAAAATCGTACCGGAAAAAAATTCAAATCTCTTAGAGAAGATGCAAAATATTCTCAGGAAAAGCTTGCACGCCTTCTCAACTGTAAGCCGGAACAGGTAGTTCAGTGGGAAAACGGCGAAGAAGAACCAAGCCTTGACCAGTGCATGCTTATGTGCAGATTATACGGTATGACAGCAGATGAAATGTTTTCTCATATCAATTCAGATTATCTGATAAACGATAATATTAAAGATGAATTTCTTTATGAGTCATCTGTCAACCGTATCCTCAAGCGACGTCAGTATCTCTGATTTATAAAAAAATTTCCTCCGCTTTAATGCGGAGGAAAAAATCAGATTTTTTTTGAAAATAATATTCTTATGGAATTAAGTACGCAAATCATTGCCGTTCCTGAATCCGCAAAAACTGCAAACCACATATTCGCAATTCCAAGAAGTCCCAGTATAAGCACTGCAAGCTTTACGACAATTGCAAAAATTATATTCTGCTTTGCAATAACCGCTGTTTTATCAGCGATTTTTTTTGCCCTTACAGCTGAAAGCAAATCCGATTTCATGAATATAACATCTGCGGATTCAAGTGCAAGGTCAGAGCCATTCTGCATAGCTCCTCCGACATCAGCTCCGGCAAGTACCGGTGCATCATTTATACCGTCGCCGATAAACATTACATTGCCATAATTTCTGCGTATCTCCTGTACCTTTTCAAGCTTTTCATCAGGAAGAAGCTCGCTGTATACATTTTCTATTCCTGTTTTTTCTGCTATGATTTCAGCATTCTGAGATTTGTCTCCCGTAAGCATAAATGTCTTTATACCCATTGCCTTAAATGATTTCACTGCCTGTGCTGAATTATCCTTTATGCTGTCGGATACAAGTATATATCCGCAGAGCTTTCCATTATATGCAACATATACAACGCTTCCTGAATTTTCAGGATTTATATCAATGGATATATTATATTTATCCATAAGCTTTTCGTTACCGCACAATATATCTCCGGCTTTAAGACCCATTCCGGCTATTTCCTCAGCATTTTTTATTTCCGTTAAGGGTATGTTATTTTCATTGCAGTATTTTACTATGCTTACTGCAACAGGGTGAGATGAAAGGCTTTCACAGCTTCCGCACAGCGAAAGAAGTTCTTTTTCAGAAATTTCTCCGCAGGTTCTGCACTCCGTAACCGTAAATATTCCCTTTGTTACAGTGCCGGTTTTGTCAAATGTTACTGACTCAATTTTATTAAGCATTTCAAGTGAATTTCCGCTCTTGAAAAGTATTCCGTATTTTGAAGCCTTTCCTATTCCCGAAAAATATGCAAGCGGTACACTTAAAACCAATGCACACGGACAGCTTATTACTAAGAATGTCAGTGCAGTATATATCCAGTAGCTCCAGTTCCCCGTAATTATTGACGGAATTATTGCAGTAATAAGTGCAAGGGTAATAACTACGGGAGTATATATTTTTGAAAACCTTGTTATAAATCGGTCTATCTTCGGCTTTGAATCAGAAGCAGTTTCTATTGCCTCCGCAATTTTTGAAAGCATTGAATTTTCAGCGGTTGCAGTTGCCTGAATCTCTATTGCCGATTTTATATTGATATATCCTGAAATTACTTTGTCTCCGGCTTTTGCCTCCAAAGGTACAGGCTCTCCGTTTATAGCAGATGTATCAAGAAAAGTTTCGCCGGATTTTATTATTCCGTCAACAGATATTCTTTCACCCGTTTTTATTCTGATTATATCTCCGGTTTCTATCTTGTCAGTATCCATACTGATAAATTCGCCGTTTCTGAGGACATCAGATTTTTCCACCCTTAAATTGACTGCTGATGAAATTTCCTTACGGCTTCTTTCAACTGCATAGTGTTCAAAAAGGCTTCCGATATTGAAAAATAATACTACTCCGACAGCCTCTGAATAGTCCCCGAGACATATTGCTCCGATTGTTGCTATTGTCATCAGAAAATTTTCGTCAAAGAAATTTCCTCTGAATACGTTCTTTAAAGCTGATATTATTATTTTATATCCCAGTACTATATATGATACAAGATATACAATAGCGGAGATATATTCCACATCTGTAAGGCGATTCAGAATCAGGGCAGATACAAACAATAAAGCTCCGGTTAAAAGCGATATTATACCGCCTGATTCGTGTTTATGTTCATGGTGATTTTGCTTTCCGTCCGGTGCGATTATAACTCCGTTTTCAATGCGGTCGCAGATATCCTGCATTGATTTTTCAGTATCAGAATTTATATTGCCGGTTACTTTAAGCTTTCTTGACGGAAAATTAAGCACAGCCTTTTCAACGTTATCAAGAGAATTTATAGCCTCCTCAATTTTTCCACCACAGTGAGCACACTCAAGATTTTTTACAACATAAATTTTCTCCATAAAATCAGCTCCTTTATCAAATGAATACTTGTTCATATGTTTATAATATCATATCTTTACTCATTTGTCAAGGGGGTTATGAAGATTTTTTCAAAAAAATCGGACAGTCAAAAAACTGTCCGGTTAAGTTATTAAATTAATATTGTATAGTAAATGTATCAACAACTGTAGTTCCGTCTGAAGCATAGACATTAACTGTTCTTCCCTTAACACCCTGCTCTTTTAGTTTTTCTCTTTCAGCCTGAAGCCTCAGGGCTTCCTCAGGAGAAGAAGGCTGTTCTGCAAGAGGAGAATCGCTCTTATGCATATATCCTTTAACGCCGTTATTTCCTATAACCGCTATCAAATCGGGACATTCCTCAAAAGAAACCGCATTTGCACTGCTTCCGTATGTTTCACCGTTTGCATTTACCTTGTATTCATCAGGAGCTTCCGTAATTGCGACTTTAGTCATTTCGGGGTCAGAATAGACAGTATTTTGTTTTTCAAGACCAGCATAAGCACATATTCCACTTCCCAGCGACAAGCCCAGAGCAAGTGAAACAACAGGTATTATTTTATTGCTTTTTTTCATAAAAATCCCCCCCGATTTTATAAAAGCATGGCTTTATTTACTAATATTATTATATACTGTTTCTTAGCAAAAGTCAATACTTTTTCCAAAATATTTCAAATATATAAATAACCGGACAGTCATATTATACTGTCCGATAAATTATCTGATATTTCAGAACATTCTTTTTTTGAAACTTATTTTGTCAAGGGCAATTCCAACTGCCACATATAAAGCCGTGCTTACAGCTATCTGAATACAATATGCCGGAGTCTGTGCAAAAGCTGCGGTTATAGCAGTCCATGAGATTCCGCCTGCCATTACAGTTCCCTGATAAAGGCTGTATCCGACTACGCATAAAATCAGCGAGGGAATAATTGCAAGAAGATTTCTTCGGGTAAGAATTTTTTCGCTTTTATTTGAAAAAAACATAGCTGTTACTGCTTTTATTATAACTGTTGCCGGAATCCATATTGCAAATCCCGAAAGTCCGTCAGCCATTGCACCTCCGATTGCACCTACAGCCATAGCATATGGAGTCGGAAGTATGCTTGCGGAAAGAAATATAATACCGTCTCCGGCATGGGTATATCCTGCACCGGTCGGAATATGCAGATATGCCGTAAATACATATACAAGGGCTGTGAAAAGTCCGGCAACGGCAAGCCTGCGGATTTTCAGTGAATTTGATGCTGTCTGTGAATTGTTCATAATAAAGACCTCCGAATTTCTGTATGCTTTAATTTTATCATATCCGGAAATCATATTCAAGTAAAAATCTGCACAAAATATATGAACAAAAGGACGGACTTTTTAAAGTCCGCCCTTATTTAAAAAGTATCAACAGGAGGAATTAACCCATTATTACTTCAACAGTATGATTTTTTCCGTCGCCGAATGCCGGAACAACGTTACCCTCAATTGCGTTTCCGTCAACAGTAACGCTCTTTATACCCTTGCAGATGTGGTCAGGATTCTTGACAGTAATATCATAAACAGAATCACGGAATTTTCTTGTAGCTGTAAAGCCGTCCCATTCGTGAGGAATTGACGGGTCAATCTTAAGACCGTCCCAGTCAGCAGAGATACCGAGAATATACTGTGAAACTGCAACAAAGTTCCATGCAGCAGTACCGGTAAGCCATGAGTTCTTAGCTTCGCCGTGTCTCTTGGCGTCCTTGCCGGCAATCATCTGTGCATATACATAAGGTTCAGTTCTGTGGAGGTCAGAATATTTTTCTTCTCTGTAAGCAGGGGCAATCTTTGAGTAATATTCAAATGCCTTGTCGCCGAGACCTGCATATGCAGCAGCACAGATAATCCATGCATTGTTGTGACAGAATATACCTGCATTTTCCTTGTATCCGCCCGGATATGTTGAAATTTCGCCGTATTCAATGTAATACTTTGTGAAAGCAGGATTGTTGAGTACAAGACCATGCTCTGTATTGAGATATTTATCAATGCTTTCAAGAGCCTTGAGAGGTGCATTCTGTTCCTTTCCGACATCGGACATAACCATAAAGCCCTGAGGTTCGATGAAGATTTTACCTTCTTCACATTCGCTTGA
>JAQXFT010000083.1 GCA_029005335.1 Oscillospiraceae bacterium | reverse complement strand
GGTTTCCTTTACTCTTTCAGACGACTTTTTTATTATACCACAGATTTTTTATTTTGTCAAGTGCTTTTTTCAACTTTTTCAAAATCTTTTTTGTGATTGTCATCTCTGCCAGACGACTTGTTTATTATATCACAGATTGTCACTTTTTGTCAATATGTAATAACAGCCAAAGTAATAATTATATATTACGTGGATTCTGTGCATTTTATCCTGAGAGCTATAATACAGTTGCCCTCAAACTCTTTCATAAAACAGCTTATCTGATTATTAAGAACATCAGGATTACTTTCAGAGAGTATATCAAAAATTCTCTGATTTGTAATATAGACATTTTTAAATTCATTATAAGTATAATTATCAGAAAATTTCAGCTCAATATTTCCTGAAATATCTTTAAGTCTTTCAGCAAGTATTCTTTCCGCATCATTCTGAGTCCTGACAAAACAATTACTTTTAACATAATAATTCCGGTTATACGAAGTACACTCAAAAACCGGCATAAGCTCAGAATCAGGATAATGAGATGCAAAATCCTTGTCATCACAAAGGAAATATGTATGAACCCCTACAAATTCATCATCGCAATCGTCCCACGTAACATCAACATTATACCATTCTCCGTCAAGCTGAACCTGATTCCACGCATGATTCCTGCCGTCAAAGCTGTTTCCGACTGTCACGGCACATGGTATATTCAAGCCGTCACATATATATTTAAAAGCTTTTGCATATCCCTCACAATTTGCATTTTTATCCACAAGACAGCCATAAGCATTATCAATATTTTCAACGCCTGATTCAATATATTTACAGTTTTCTGTAAGATAGTCATGGATATAAAGAAGCTTTTCATAATCATCACAGTCCTTTATATTTTCAACAATCCGGATACGTGACGATTCAAGGGCAGATTTCATATCATCAGAAGTATCTCTGTATATAATCTGTGCAGTACGGATTTTTTCTGCACTGTAAAAATCGCTTGCAAGATAAAAAAATTCAGGCTCCTGCTTTTCTATATTAAAATAGATTTTTTCATATGTATCACCGTCAATTTCAAAGGGAAGCTCTATATATTCAGATTGCCGGGATATTCCGTTATAAAGTGCGGTATATACAGCCTTTTCACGTTCTCCGAGGCTCATATAGGCTATGCGTGTCTGTGTTATATCTTCAGGCATATAAATAGCGTCGGGGTATGCTTTGAGCAACCCCGACCTCCTGACATACATAAATCCGAAAATCACAAACAAGCAGGCGGTCAAAGCAAGTATCAGTGAAATAATTCTTTTCATTATCCGTTCACCTGTTCTTTTTCTGTAACAATAGCTTTCAGCTTTCTCACCCAGTTATCTTCAACAAGCAGAACTCTGAATATTACATCATTATATTTAAATTCCGCCTTTTCGTCAGTATTAGGAACACGTCCGAAGCGGTCTACAAAAAAGGCACTCATGGTATCGTAATTGTTTTCATCAGGAATTTCAATTCCCAGCTTAGGGAAAATATCTTCAGGGTCAGCACTGCCGTTGATAATAAAAATTCCGCTGTCAATCTCTGATATATCAGCTTCATCGTCGTCGTATTCGTCCTGAATGTTTCCGACTATTTCCTCAAGCAAATCCTCCATAGTGACAATTCCGAGCGTTCCGCCGTATTCATCGGAGATAATCATCATCTGAGTCTTTTTTCGTGTCATCTCCTCAAGGACATCATTACAGCGGGCATTTTCGGGAACAAATTCGGGCTTACGCATAAACTGTCTTATATTGAAGTCCTCGGAATTTTCGCAGCCCACAAGGCAGAGCAAATCCTTTACATTAAGTATTCCTACTATATTATCAACAGTTTTTTCATAGACAGGAATCCTGGAGTAGCCCTCATTTATTGCAAGATATACAACATCTCCTATTTTGCTGTCAACATCAATTGCGGCAAGGTCTTTTCTGTGTGTCATAACGTCCGATACAACAGAGTCATCAAATTCAAAAATATTGTTTATCATCTCACGCTGACTTTCCTCAATAAGACCGGTTTCGTTGCCTGCTTCAACCATCATAAGAATTTCTTCTTCCGTAACAGAATCCTTTGCAGAATCGGCAGAAAATCCGAACATACGGCATATTGCCCACGAGATTCCGGCTGTTATGCACGAAAACGGAAAGTAGATGATTCTGAGAACTGCAACAGGCTTAACGCACATCAGGGCAAACTTATCCGCATGACGCTCAGCAAATTTTTTAGGGAGAATATCCGTAAAAACCACAAGGACAATTCCGAGTAAGATTATCAGTGCAAGAAGCGAAAGAACAGCGGAAACAACATGATTCATATATTTTTCAAGAATATTTTCCAGAGGCATTTCAAAGCTCATAAAGGTCAGAAATGAAATAATTATACTTGATATTGCCCTGTGGGAAGAAAAAGCTACTCTTGTTTTCTGAGGTCTGGTGATAACATCAAGAAGCTTCTGATATTTTTTATCACGCTCCGCCAGCGATTTTACTTTACTGTCGTTAACTTCAATCAAAGCGTGTTCACAAGCGGTATAAAAAGCTCTCAGGATTATAAAAACAGCCAGTGCAATTATACAGGCAGGCAATCGCCCTTCATCAATACTCATAAAGATACTCCTTAAAATAAAATTTATAAAACAAGTATATATAATTTCTATGTATTTGTCAAGCATAACAGACGTACAAAATCCTGAAAACAGAAAAAATCCCGAAACGAAAAGTTTCGGGATTAGAGACTGTCAAGGATATTTCCCCAACGATATGGAGCGGATTACGAGGCTCGAACTCGCTACCTCCACCTTGGCAAGGTGGCGCTCTACCAGATGAGCTAAATCCGCATTATATAAAGAATACAAGTCCTGCAGAAAATACACCCTTATATTCTTTATGGTGCTTCCGGTCGGAATCGAACCAACGACACGGGGATTTTCAGTCCCCTGCTCTACCGACTGAGCTACAGAAGCATAAAAAAAGGAAAAATGGCGACCCGGATGAGGCTCGAACTCACGACCTCCGCCGTGACAGGGCGGCG
>JAQXFT010000082.1 GCA_029005335.1 Oscillospiraceae bacterium | reverse complement strand
AAGTTACTCACTGAAAATCACCTCTTTATTCTGAATATAGGTTTTCATAGCAGTGGAAACGGCATTTCTCATACCCTTTGAAGAATAGGTTGCACCTGATATAATAGTATCATCGGGGAAATCAGTATTATTAAGACCGATAAACTTACCGATATAATCATTTGCTTCAATACGAGTGCCTATTCCGGTAGTTTCCTTTAATGATACTATACCTATTCCGCAGATTTTTCCATCCCCGTCAATTCCTATCAGAGCCTGAATACCGTCCTTTGAATAGCCGTCAACAGTAATATCAAAGACAGCACGGTTATTTTCGTCAGTAATTACCTGATTTACATTTTCAAATGATTTGTCAACGGTTTTATAATCAGCTTCGCCGAAAACCTCAACAAGGCTCTGACTTAATTTTTCCTCCTGAGCCTTTGCGATTCGGGGAGCAGTAAGCTCATTTGCAAAAGCAAGAAGTCCGCTTACTGCAACGCATACAAGTGCCAGTACAAGAGGAGCTTTTATATTATTCATACTCATTGTTTGCCAGCCTCCTTTTTGGGATATACCGCACCTATTGGTTTTGTTGCCGTAAAGTTATCGATATAAGGAGTGATGATATTCATAAGAAGTATTGCAAAGGATACGCCTTCGGGGTATCCTCCGAACTCACGTATAACAAATGTAATTATTCCACAGCCTATTCCGAATATAAGCTTTCCGGTTGCAGTTATAGGAGTAGTTACATAATCGGTCGCCATAAAGAATGCTCCGAGCAGAAGTCCGCCGGAAAGTATATGATATATCGGGTCATTTCCTGCGATAAGCTCAAGTAAAGCAACAGTACCGATAAATGCAAGAGGAGTTACAGGAGATATGATTTTAGTAAATATCAGAAGCAATCCTCCGATTATAAGACCCAATGCACATACTTCACCGATACAGCCTCCGGTATTTCCGAGAAGCAAATCAATATATGAAGCATCACGGCTTACAAGAGGTGTTGCAGATGTAACTATTTCCGCAGAATCGTATTTCCAGTATTTCGGAACAGCCCAGCTCGTCATATCAGCGGTAAACGAAAGCATAAGTACAATTCGTGCAAGTATAGCAGGATTTACAAAATTCTGCCCCAGACCGCCGAAAAGCTGTTTTGCAATTACAACAGCTACAAAGCTTCCGATTACAGCCTGCCATAGCGGAATAGTTACGGGTAAGTTCATAGCAAGAAGTATTCCCGTAACAGTTGCACTCAAATCTGAAACAGTCTGAGGACGCTTCATAATAATTCTTGTAAGAGCTTCAAAAACAACACAGCTTGCAGTGCATACAAGGGTTACTATAACTGCCCTTAATCCGAATGTTATAAAGCCTCCTGTAAGTGCAGGGATAAGTGATATTATGACGCAAAGCATAATTTTCTGAGTAGTCATTCTGTCTCTTATATGTGGTGATGCTGTTACTTTAAACATATTTTATACGACCTTTCTATTTCTGTTTCCTGAGAAAATCTTTTGCAAGCTGATTTGTTTCGGCGAGCTTTCTTTTTGACGGGCATACATAAGTACAGCACCCGCAGTTCATACAAAGGCTGAGCTTATATCGGTTCAGAGCTTCAGTATCACGCTTCCGGTAAGCCTTATCAAGCTCCATAGGCATGAGATTAAGCGGACAGGCATTCATACATCTTCCGCATCTTATACAGGGAAGTTCCTCAGAGGATTCAGTTTTATTCATAGCAAGTATTGCGTTATTCTGTTTTGTAACCGGCTGTGTTATATCATATATAGTGATACCCATCATCATTCCGCCGGTGATGAGCTTATTGATTTTATCCTTTTCGCACTGTGCATAATCGAGGATATATTCTATGCTTGTACCGACCGGAACAAGATAGTTGCCTGATTTTTTAACAATATCGCCGTCAACGGTAACAGTACGGCTTACAAGAGGCATACCGGTTTTGAAATAAACATCAAGAGCATAAGCAGTTGAAACATTCATAACAATAATTCCGTAATCAGAGGGGAGCTTTCCCTCCTCAACGATTTTTCCGGTGCAGTTATATATCAGTACCTTTTCACCGCCCTGAGGATAGAGTGACGGCAGAGACATAACATTTATATTACTGTCATCTGCGGTTTTTTCTTTAAGAATCCGGACAGCTTCGGGCTTATTATTTTCGATACCGATTATAACATTCGGAATCTCAAGCATTTTTGCAACAGTTCTTATACCGTCAAGCATTTCGTCAGGGTGTTCGAGCATAGTTCTGTAATCGGAAGTAATATAGGGTTCGCACTCCGCACCGTTAAGGAGAAGTGTATCGATTTTATTTTTTGGATTAAGCTTGATGTGAGTAGGAAATCCTGCACCGCCGAGACCTACCATACCACTTTCCCTTACTGCTTTGATAAAGCTTTCACGGTCGTTAATGACGGGGGCTTTGACAGTATCGGAAACAGTCTGAAGTCCGTCACATTCAATTTCGACCGTCTTGCACATACTTCCATTGGACATCAGATAATCTGATATTGCCTTTACAGTTCCGGATACTCCCGAATGAACCGGAACGGAAAAAGGTGCATCGCAGTCGCCTATTTTCTGACCGACTGCAACAGTATCCTTGACTTTTACAGTCGGAATGCAGGGCTTCCCCATATTCATACACATAGGAATTTTTACCGACTGTGGCAACGGAATTTTTTCGACCGCTGAATCCTGAGTATTTTTGTTATGCGGTACTCTGATGCTGTTAAGTTTCTTCATAAATATCATTCCTTTACAGATTAGAATAATTATATTATGTCTTTCTGAGAAGTCTGTAATTCAGATTATATTTTATTTGATGTCGCACCATAGCCTGTACGGGTTCTTGTAATACTGTCCTCGCTGATTTGTATGAGCTTGAAAAGTGATGATGAATACTGGGGATAATCCTTTGATATAGTAGAAGTAGTAAGATAGAGCGTATTGAAATTTGTAATACTGTCGTTGCCGTCAAGGGCTATACCGCATGACGATGCTTTGACATCAGCTTCACTCATAGCAATTATGGCATCTGCACTGTCACTGGCGATTACTTTTGGAATTTTAAAAAGCTTCTGGTCATTATGGGGATTTGCATTATATATAAGTCTGAAAAGCTTATAGACAGAGAGCATAAGATAAGAGCCTACTTCTTTTATAAGAGTAATGCTTCCTGCCTTCTGAGCAAGGCTGAAAAGCAGACTGATTGAATTATTTATAATCTTACGGTTAAAGTTTATAATCTGAGGGGAAGGCATTTTGTTATTACCGTCATCATCAGGGATTTCCTCAACAGTAATAACCTTTCCCTCAGGTTCAGGAGTTCTTCCGAGAAGATAATCGCATGATACATTATAATAATCGGCAATCTTTACAAGAAAGTTAAGACCGCATTCACGTATACCCTTTTCATAGTGTGAAAGCAGAGCCTGAGATATACCCAAATCAGCGGCAGCCTGTTTCTGACTGATTTGTCTTTCCTTTCTCTGGAGCGTAATGATTCTGGCGAAATCTGAATTCATAATATTTTTTCTCCTTACAGATATATTTTCTTGCAATAATCTACGAAATATGATATAATAATTATAATACAAATTGTATAATAAGTAAATATCCATTTAGGCGAAATAATTTCAAAATTAAATGTTGAGGTTTGACATTTTTCACAAAATACAGAACACCGCATTTATTTTTGTTAAATTACAATATTTTATTCGCCTGAATTTTTAAGAAAGGATTGATAATATGCGTGCATACAGAATAAGTCTGATTCGTCACGGACAGACTATAGCTAATAAAAAGGGAATCTATATAGGAAGCCGTACGGATTATCCGCTTTCAGATTTCGGAACAGCGGAGCTTTTCAACAAAACAGAGGAATTTGAATATCCGAGAGTTGAAAAGGTATACAGTTCCCCGCTGAAAAGATGTACTGAAACAGCGGAAATATTATTTCCGGAAAAGGAGATGTGCATAGTTGACAATCTCCGAGAGCTTGACTTAGGAGATTTTGAGGGAAAAAGCGTTGATGAGCTTATAAATCGTCAGGATTACAAGGACTGGCTGAAGGGAGGAATTTCAAACCGTCCGCCGTCAGGAGAAAGCATAGAGGAACTCTCTGCACGTACATACAAGGCACTTCACGAAATAATCATGGATATGATGAATGAAGAAATCGCACATAGTGCAGTAATAACGCACTATGGAGTAATATCGAATATGCTTGTAGGCTTCGGGCTTCCGAAAACAGACCCCCGCACTCTTGAATGTCCTGCAGGAGAGGGCTTTGAAATAATAGTTACAGCAAAGATGTGGCAACAATCTCAGGCATTTGAGATTCTGGGAGTCGTTCCCTATGAGAGAATACCCGAATCGGAGGAAGAAGAGATTTAAAAAAAATCCGATACTGAATAAAAAGCAGAAAATTCCGCAAAATATATAAAAATATTTTCGGGGTGATTTTTTGTGAAACTAAATCAGATAAGGGAATATTCAAAAAAATCTCTTAAAGGCAGACGTGCTGAAGCTTTTATGATTTCACTTTGTATTCCGGCAGTAATAGTTTTTTTCAGGCTTATAGAATTATGTACAGCAAGTGTTATACTATATATATACGACCTGAGTCCGATGAAGCTTTTTTATGGCTCTGAGATAATATGGACAATATTTGATATAATATGTGTATTTTTTAAAACGATACTGCTTTCCGGAATAATGGCAATGGTAATAAAATATTTTTCAGAGCTTCTTGATATAAAGCTTAAAGAGCAGAAAAGCACACTTTTATTCAGAAAAAATTTTATTCTGGGATTAACAGTAAAATTATTATCTCTCATATTTCTTCTGCCGTCAGTACTTTTCGGATATCTTTCCGCAAAGCTGATACTAAGCAAAAACGGAGAATCAGTATTTCTTATGATTCACACGCTTACTCTTATGATTATCTCAGTTTTCATATGGATATGGGTTATTCTGGGATTTACTGCACTGCCGTTTCTGACGGCAAGAGAATCGGGGAAGGAAGTCCTAAAGCTTATCCCTGTATCATTCAGAATCATAAAAGGTTCAAGGTCGGGACTTTTAAAGATAATACTATTCTATATGCCAACATTTCTGATACCGTTTTTATTCCTGTATACTCTTCCGGAGTTTTTTTCATCTCTTACACTATATATAAATATCTGCATAAAGGAGGCGGAATATATTGGCAGAAAAAATCTTTACGGCAGAAAATCAGAATCCCATAACGCTTCAAAAATTTCTCACAGAAAAAAAAGGCATATCAAAACGGCTTCTGACAAGGCTGAAGCGTAAGCCTATGGGAATTACCAGAAACGGAAAGACAATACGCAGTATAGATTTGGTATATAACGGAGATATTATAATTCTGAATCTCAGTGATGAAAAATTTCTTGACCCGAATCCGGAGCTTAAAGCCTGCATTATATTTGAAAATGAAGACATAGTAATATTTGACAAGCCAGCCGGTATGCCCGTACACCCGTCTATAAGACATCAGGGAGATACACTGGGGAATTATTTTGCATATCTTTATCCGGATTTGACATTCAGAGCAATAAACCGACTCGACTGCAACACATCAGGTTTATGTGCCGTTGCAAAAAATTCATACGGGGCTTCACATTATCAGGGAATTATAAAAAAAATCTATTATGCCGCAGCTGAGGGAATCACTCCGGAATACGGCACTATAAATGCTCCCATAGCAAGAGAGCAGGAATCTATTATTAAAAGATGTGTGCGTGATGACGGTCAGTATGCCGTAACGCACTACAAAAGGATTCTATTCAATCAGAAATATTCTCTGCTTGAGATAAATCTTGAAACAGGAAGGACTCACCAGATAAGAGTACATTTTTCACATATAGGTTATCCCCTTGCCGGAGATGATTTATACGGAGGCAAATGCGGTATTATAGACCGTCAGGCACTTCACTGCGGAAAAATGGAGTTTGAAGGACATACGGTAAAATCTCAGATAAGCAGAGATATTTTAAATATTTTCAATCAGGAGGATTTTTTAATATGAACAAAATAGCAAGCTTTCAGGTAGACCATACAAAATTCGGAATCGGTATGTATATATCACGCATAGACGGAGATATTGTTACATATGATGTAAGAATGGTAAAGCCGAACGGAGGAATATATATATCAAATCCGTCACTCCACACTACAGAGCATCTCTTTGCCACATATGCAAGGAACTCGGAATTTAAGGAAAGCGTAATCTATGTAGGGCCCATGGGCTGCAGAACAGGATTTTATCTTCTTGCAAGAAATCTCAGCAGTGAAAACGCAATAAAGCTTGTAAGAGATTCATTAAGATTCATATCTGAATTTAATGGAGATATTCCGGGAGCTACTGAGGCGGAATGTGGAAACTATCTTGAACACGATTTGGAATCCGCTAAAAAAGATGTTTTACCGTTGCTGAAAAAGCTGGAAAACTATACTCCCGAAATGCTTGATTATTCATGGCATTCTGCTGAGAAATTATAATTATCGGGAAAGGAGAGATTTTTTGATTAACAGAATTTTTGATTTTATTACAGATTTCGGTAAAAGCAGTACAGATATAATCAAATCAGCGATAAAGCTTCTGAAAAGATTTCTCATGTCAATTCTGCACGGAACACTGAGATTTGTAACCGAAGTAATTAAAGGGATTCTGAATATAATTAAATTTATATTCAATCCCTTCAGCCGAAAGATGAAATTCACCGCCGAACTCGGAAAATCGATTAAAGAAGCCAGAAAGCATGGAAAACAGAGCTTTATATGCGAAATACTGAAAAGCATTTTCAGATATCTTTTTTCGGACGAGGGAATTATATGTACGGCATTTAATTATATTCTGCCGATATTTTCAATAGCCTTTCTGATTGGAATAATAAGATACGGAAGAGGTCTTGAATATGGAATAAGCGTAGAATATAACGGAAAGAATCTGGGAATCATATCAGAGGAATCGGAATTTGATGAGGCTGCAAAGGAAGTCCAGAAGCGTATATCATATGTTGAGGATAATGAATACATAGAATTTTCGCCGAAATTTTCGCTGAAAATAATTTCCGAAGATGATGTCTTCATGAATACCCAACAGCTGGCAAACAAAATGCTCTCTGAATCAAATCAGGAGCTTGCTGATGCTTATGGAATATACGTTGACGGTGAGTTTATCGGAGCAGTAAGAAACAAGGACAAGGTCTCAGAGGCAATGTCAGAAAACCTCCTTAATTTCAGGACTGACGGTGAAATAAGGGATAAGCGTTACAGCAAAAGCATTGATTATGTTGAAGGAATATATCTGACCGAAAGTGTAATATCAGAAAATCAGGCTATAAAAAAGCTTACTGCCAAAAATTATACCACTACAAGCTATGTGGTACAGAATGCAGATTCTTTTGTAAGCGTATGTCAGAAATACAATATGACTGAGGAACAGCTGAAGGAGCTGAATCCTTTTCTTGCTGACAGGGATTCACTCATCAAAGGAACAGTTATAAAGGTTCTTGAGGCAGAAAGCTTTATACCTATAGAGTATATCAGGGAGCTTGAAACAACATCATTTATAGACTATGAGACTATTGAAGTCGAAACAAGCGAAATTAATCTCGGAAAAAGCGAAATTCTTGTCAAAGGTTCAAGAGGAGAAAAAAAGAACAGGATTGAAGTAAAATATGTGGACGGTGTAGAGCGTTCAAGAACTACTCTGAGCAGTGTAGTTACAAGACAACCAATAGTGGAGCAAATCGGAATAGGAACATATACGGCAAAACCAGCAAGCTCTGATACAGTTCTGACAGGTTCGGGACAGTTTGCATGGCCGGTTGACGGAGGATACATAAGTGACCCGTTCATAAGTGACAGAAATCACAAGGGAATGGATATTGCAGCTCCAGCCGGTACAGATATTTATGCTGCTGCTGAGGGTGTAGTAGTAGCGTCAGGCTGGAATACAGGCGGATACGGATATTTTGTAATGATAGACCATCTTAACGGATATGAAACCCTATACGCTCACTGCAGCGGACTTTATGTAACAGAGGGTCAGACGGTTACAAGAGGACAGCTTATAGCAGCCGTCGGAACTACCGGAGATTCAACGGGAAATCACTGTCATTTTGAAGTCAGAAACAATGGTATGTGTACAGACCCTGCAAGCTATGTCAACACAGCAGAATAAAAAAGCAGGCGGTTTTTTTCAAAACCGCCTTTTTTCACCCTACAATTCCGGAACGTTCAATACCCTCAATGAAATATTTCTGTAAAAACACATACATAACAAGCATTGGGGTTACAGAAATAAGGCAACCGGCTTCGAGCCATACAATCTGTTCCCTCGGACTTATCTGAACGGACGAACTGTTAAAAAGCTTCATAGAAAGCCGTGTGCTGAGATTTTTAACCATAAGTGCAACAGTCTGATTATCATTAAAAAATGTGGAGCTTATATAATAATCATTCCAGTAAAATACCACTGAGAATAAAAACACAGTGAGAATTGCAGAACCCGAACAGGGAAGCATAACTGATAAAAATGTCCTGAATCTGTTACAGCCGTCAATATATGAAGCATCTTCAATTTCTCCGGGAAGTCCCCTGAAAAACTGTCTGAATATAAAAATCATAAGTCCCGAGCGTATACCATTTCCGGCAAGTGCCGGAAGATACATTGCCAGCTTTGAATTTATAAGTCCCAGATGTACAAAAGTGCCATAAAGCGGAAGTGATATTATCTGAGGCGGGACGATAATCATCATAATCACTATGCCGAAAAGTATTTTCTTTCCGAAAAAATCAAACCTTGCAAATCCGTATCCGGCAAAAGCACAGGATATCACCTGAAACACTGAACACAATATATTTATCAGAACGGTATTAAAAAATGTTTCCGGAAGATTCATAACAACAGCAGTTTCTTTTATAACATCAAGAGTAAAATGACGTGTAATCCATATGACAGAAGGGTCATTCATATCGGAGCTTTCCCTGAACGAACAGCTGAACATATAAATAATGGGATATATTATAATAAATATCAGTGCGGATATTATCACAAATCTGAATATACTCCAGAATCTTTTAAGCATATGAATCACCGTCCGAAATCTTTCTGACAAATGCAAGTGCAAAGAATATAAATAAAAGCACTATTCCGAAATAAAGCCATGCCATAGATGATGCATATCCGTAATTCCATTCACTCTGCATTAAAAGTATGCGGTTCATAACGGGATTTGAAGGGCTGGTAAAGGTATCTATGACAGTAAAAACAAGATTCACCTTAAAAAGCGGACTTACATAAGGAAGCGTTACTCTCCAGAAGAAATCCCAGCCGTCTGCACCCTCAATCAGAGCAGAATCCCTTGCAGACTGAGGAATATTCTGAAGTGCTGAAAGGAATATAAGTATCTGTATTCCGCTGTTCCAGACTATGCTGAAGATATTATCCGATATTGTAAGAATCATTTTCTCTGTATTTTCAGATATATTATAAAGTCCAAGAAAACGCATAAGCTCTCCAATCAAATCCGTTGAAAACATAGTTGAAAACTGTTCATTTGAAGTATTCTGAATATTTCCGCTTATAATATTATAAACAGGCCCTGAGGCTATAATTACCGGAAGAAAAAATACAGCTCTTGCAAGGGTTCTGCCCTTGAATTTCTGATTGAGAAATACGGCAACAAAAAGCGAAAATATTATAATAAGAGGAGTTTTCCAGAGCGTTTCAGAAAGAGTATCAATAAGATAATCAGTATAATATTCATCAGTATAAAATATATACCTGTAATTTTGCAGACCAACAAATTCATATGTAGTTTTTTCCGAATCTATTCTGACATTGCAGAATGAATAATAAAGCGATGTAAACAGCGGAATAATAAAAAATACAACAGTTCCGATAAGCCATGGCAATACAAATTCAAAGCCCCGAAATTTTTTCATTCAGCAATCACTCCGTACGGATTTATTTTTACAACAGTACCATCAGAATATACAGTAAATGCATATCCGTCTGATATATAATAATCTTCGATAAAACAACTGCTTACCGGCTCAAGAAGCTCAGAACAGTATTTATATCCCGATACAGCAGAATCACTCCAGCCGGAGTAATCCGCATAGTAAAGACTATCCAGAGCTGTCCCCTGAATAATATCAGTATTTTCAGAGATAAAATCAAAAGAAAGACAGCTTCCGTATGAAACGGATTTCATAATATACTTTTCCGGATTCGGCATACTGTTTAACGGTTCAGATGAATATGATATAAGACCATGCACTGCCATCTGATAAAAAGGTATATCCTCATCGAATATATCAAAATGGCTTGATTCAACAGGCATACTGACAATATGGCTTACATAAGGAAGCATATATGCATTCGGACTTTCAGCAAGAATTTTACTTTCAAAAGCTTCACAGCATTCGCATACAAGCTTCATCATATCATATCTTGAATACTTTTTATCAGAGTAATCACCATAAAGCGAATATGAAAGCTCCCCAAAGGAGATTCTGTCATATTTATAACCGGAAGCAAGCTCACTGTAAATTCTTTTAAAGCTTGCGGGTGACAAAAGAGACAAAACCTCTCCTGATTTATCCTTTGTGCCGTATGCCGGATTATATTCCGGTATTCCCGAATAAGCTCCTGATATTCTGACAGTCATATCCCTGAAAAGTCCCCCCGAAAATCTTATGTTATCTATGACGGGATATATTTCTGTATCACATGAATCTGCATAATCAATAAGATTTTTAAAATCCTTGTTTCCGCCCAGTATTTCAGAGGGTCTTGCCTTTGTATCGGTTTTACTGCATATCATTGAGTCAGTCCAGTTATAGTATACTGAAACAATATCTGAAATACCTTTATTATTAAGGCTCTCAAGTATATCTCTTGCCTGAGAATATCCGGTGAGAGCTGTTTTTCTGTCTGCCGGAATACCAAGCAAAGATACTTCCTTTTCGACACCTCCATAAAGTCTTATATAGAGCGGAGAATAATTATTCTGAATTTTCTCAAGGTTATAGGCTTCAGTAATATATTCACGGTATTTTTCAGCGATATCTGAGTAATCTGCATTGTTTTTATTGATATTATAGTATCTTACCTCAATGTCATCACACTTTATATCTCCGCTTTCAAACACAGTAATATCATTTTCGGATATTGAAAATGTATCTGTATCACGTATAACAAAAGAAAAATTACATATATTCAAATCTCCCGTACCGGCATTTATAAGCACGTTTGAATCTCCCTTTACTGCGGTTGCAAGAAGTGCTTTTCCGTTTTTTACTATGCCATAGCACGGAAGATAAATCTGTCTGCTGTCGGGGGATTTTTTATCAGGAACTGCCGTTATATTATCTCCGTATACTCTGCGTGAATAGGAATCCTTTTTATCGTCAAAGCGTATCAAAGCTCCACAGCCGTCAGGTATAACAAAATATCCGTCATCATGTGATTCAGCAGAGCCTAAAAGAGGAAGAACCGATATGCTTACAGCTAAAGCTTCGCCATTCTCCTCTATTCCGGAGGCATTTATAGTTGCTTTCAGATAATCCTTTTCAAAAACATACTCAACCGGATATTTTATTCCAACTGTATAATAATCATATATCACACGTATTCCGCCGGAAATCTCTGAGACACTTATTCTGCATTTTTCACCGGAGGAATTTAAGGTTTTAACACTTCTTTCAGAGGGTATTCCATATTCAAGCGTATTTGAAAATTCTCCGGAAGTCCACATATCTCCTATGCTTATTAAATCAGAATCACTCTGATTTTCGGATACTGATTCAGTGTATTTATAAAATTCCGTCAGATTTTCTTCAGCATGAACTGAACCCGACATACAGAATATAATTATCAAAAGCAAAGCCAGTATTTTATATTTCATAATTCAGCTCCTTATCCTGTATGAAATTTCTGTAACAACAGAAGCTATAAATACATAAATCTGCTGAAACAGCGAAAGCATAAGCACTCCCAAAAAGAATATTACAGCGATTCCGAAAACTATCATAATAACTGCAATAACAGTTTCCCGAAAGCTGTAGCGATTAATCTCTCTTACCGATTTAAAAAGCAGTATCGCCGTCCAGATTATACCGGTTATCTTTATTATCTCCATAAATATATACTCGTCTCTTATAAGGATATGTGAAAGCATAGTATTTATATAAAGCTGTGCGATATAAGGAATAACAGCCTCTGAAGTACCTATAAATATATTTCTGAAAGTACCGCACCCGTCAAGGAATACTTCCGAGGCTCTTTCAGATATGCACCACAGGAAAAACAGTCCGACACTTTCAAGAATATAAGGAACTATATTGAAAACCTGAATATTATCATCACTGAACTGTATTCCGTAAAGTCTTCCGTCAGCTACAGATGCAATAAGAAAAAATATCAGAATTATAACTGAATTTCTCAGGGAGCTTTTTATTTTTATTTTTGATATTCGATACAGCAGAGCAAAAATAAGTACAATAAAGATTATTACAAATCCGAAAAATCGGGATAAAAAATCCTCACGCCAGCCCTCAAATGCTTTATTGTAAATATCAGTAAGCCTTGCTTTTTCAGCATATTTCATGGAATCTGAATAATTCTGCTGTATAAGTAATACCGAGGCAATACCCTTATAAGCCTGAATATATCCGGAATCATATTCAAGAACCTTATTCCAGAGTTCAAGCGATTCAGAATAACTTCCGGAATTATATAAATTTTCCGCACTGCTTACGAGCCTGCCGAAATCAGTTTTTTCAAAAACTGTAATACTTGCTTTCATACTGTCAAGTACATATAAATTATTCTCATCGCTTTCCAGAGCTGATACTCTTTCAAATCCTCCGAGCTGATGAGATTTTTCTCCGGAAACAAACATGAGATTACAATCCTTGTCGTAAGTGAAAATTCTGCTGTATCTGAAATCAAGGCAATTTATATATCCGTTTTCACTGACGTCAATATCGCAGAACATATTTTTTTCCTGAGCCGAATATAAATCCGGATAATCCCCGAATATATTAGTGTTATACATAAAGAGATTCTGACCTGCCGAATTTATCTTCTTAATAGTATCACCATGCTGACTGTCTGACTGAGTACAGGTATAGATAAAATTTCCGTCATCAATATCGAAATTTGATATACCTGAGGGAACATTTCTTTTTTGTCTGAGTTTTTTTTCATCACTTCTGAAAATATCTTTAATGCTCTCAAAAACAATATCAGAGGGTTCATCAGTACGGTTAGCACCATAGAAGCCCATAAAATTACCTTTGGAATCAAACATTACAGCTCCGGAGGTGATATTATTCAGAACAGCATATATATTCCCTGCTTTATCCGCAATTACTTTCTGAGGATTAAAAGTATTATAATTATAAATAACGTCATCAGGTTTTTTTATCTCAAGAATTACATCTGAATCATAATCAGATACAAGTATTCTTGAATTTTCGCTGTCAGCAATATAAATTCTTTCCGAATCCGCATAAACTCCTGTGGGATTTTTAAGAATGGTTTCGGACTTGTCGGGCATAGTGAATTTATCATAAATCTTAACAACCCTGTCAAGAGATTTATTTATACATACAATCCTGTTGTTTCCGGAATCTGCCAGATAAAAAACATTATCATAAAGAAATATATCAGACGGCGATTCAAATTCAGATATACCAAGATTATAACCATATACAGCCCTTTCAGCAGTATATCCCGACTGTGACGGTACAGCTTTGCCGTACTGATTATAGTTATAGGATTCTGCCGAAATATTGAAATCCCCGAAGCTCAGAAGCACCAGAAATACCATGACTGATAAAAAGATTTTTTTCATGATATATATGCTCCTAACCGCTTATGCCGGAATGTGCCATAGTTTCGATAACGCCTTTGCGTGCGAATATAAACAATATAACCGGAGGAAGAAGCATAATTACAGAGGCTGTAGCTGTAATTCCTGTTTTGGATATTCCGGAAGCAGTAATCTGCTGTATTACTGTCGGAAGTGTTTTAAAATTCTCCTTATATACAAAACTACTGCTTTGCATATTCCATGCTGACTGAAAAGCAAATATCATAACAGCAGAAAAAGCCGGCTTCTGATTAGGGATTACAATCTGCCAGCATATTCTGAAAAGACCTGCACCGTCAATTTTACCTGCTTCGATAATCTCATCGGGAACCTGAGATATACTCTGTCTCATCAGAAAAAGCGACATTGAAGAGGATACCAGAGGAAATATCAAAGCTCCGTAAGTATTTATAATATTAAGCTCAGCCATAACGACATACTGCATTATATATATTACATTGCTCTGATAGAGAAGCGATATTACTATAATGGCATTCAGGAAATTTTTTCCGGCAAATCTGCACTTTGCAAGCACAAATCCTGCCATTGCCGAAAAGACACACTGCAGAACCGTAACTGAAACAGTAACAAATACACTGTTGAAAAAATATCTTGAAAACGGTACAAGCTCAGATTTTCCCAAATCGTGAAGCATATTCCTGAAATTATCAGGAGTAGGATTAAGCGTATATAATTTCGGAGGGAATACAAAAAGCTCCTGTTCAGGCTTGAAAGCCATTAAAAATGCAAGATATATGGGCAACGCCATAAAGATTCCGAGAACAGTCAGAAAAAGAAATACAATAATATTTCCCTTTCTTCTGTCTGAATGTTTCATAATAATCTACTCCCGATTAAGAAATTTATTCACAAGCATATCAGCAATATACATAAACAGAAAAAGAATAACGCATATTGCAGAAGCATATCCCATTTCATACCTTACCCAGCCATAATCATAGGCATGAGTCATAATTGTATGAGCTTTATAATCCGTACTCGGAAAGCCTGCCAGATTCTGTGCAACCGTTCCGGCAGTAAATGAGCTTACAATCTGCATTACAGATGCAAAAAGAAGCTGAGGCTTCATAAGCGGAAGTGTTATGTATATAAGCTCCTGCCACCTGTTGGAGATGCCCTCTATAAGTCCGGCTTCATAATAGGTGGGGTCTATATTCTGAAATCCCGCACTGAATGAAAGAAATCCTGCTCCGAGACTTATCCACAACTGAACGGCAATTACAGAGCCTAAGACATATCTTGAATCTGTAAGCCACTGTACAGGTGAAAATGTTATGCCAAGATTCATAAGTATTGAATTTAAATATCCATATCTGTCACCGCTGAAAATCAACTGCCATACAGCATATATATTAGCCATTGACGGAGTATAGAAAACCAGAGTAAATAAAGTTCTCAGAAAAGATGGCATCTGATTTATAAACCATGCGAGCATAAAGCATAATATATAGCTTACCGGAGCTGTAACTACTGCAAAAATAAGTGTTACTCTTATTGATTTCAGAAAAATTCTGTCATTAAGAAAAAGATTCCTGAAGTTTTCCAGACCGACAAAATCCGGAGTCTGTACCATATTGAAATCCGTAAAAGCCACCGGTATTGACATTGCAACGGGTATCACCGTAAATATTATAAAAAATATCATAAACGGTGCAAGCATCAGATAACATTCCCGTGAGCGTTTTATTTCTTTCAAGCTGTTTTTAATATTCATAATTTCAGTCCATATATTCAAGTTTTCTTTTTATTTCCTGATTTATATCCCTGTTATACCATATAAGAGTATCACGGGGATTTTTTCCGTTGTTTACAGTATCCCTGAAAGCATTCATGATATTTCTTGTGACGGCATAGGAAGATGGTATAACCGGAATTTCTTCAAGCTCCTCACGCTGTTTCATAAGCCTTTCAAGCTGGGAATGAGACCATGAAAGATTTTTAAGAGCCTCAGTATTTGCAGTATCAAATCTGCCAGTAACTCCCATAATACTTTCCGTCCGGCTTGCATATTCAGTCTGTATTTTCTCACTCGTAAACCATTTTATAAATTCCCATGATTTATATTTCATGCTTTCATTTTTATTGAAAATAACTGCACAAGTACCGTTTGAATTTACGGAATGGGATATTTCACCATTATCACGTAATGTTCCCGGAATACTTGTAAAATCCCACAATCCTTTTATCTCGGGAGCAAGAGCCTCCAACTGATTTGCAAAAGTATAGTCTGCAATAATTATTGGATATTCACCTGTTCTGAACCGGCTGAAAGCATCATATGACTGCATGAATCCATATTTTGTATAAAAATCCGTCCACTGTTCAAAAGCGGATACACATTCCGGAGAATCCAGCATAGATTTATTCAAATCGCTGTTATAGTAACTGCTTCCCTGCTGTAAGACCATGCACGCAAAAGTATGACCGGTTTCAGTAGCCGGAGAAATATTATTTCCTGCAAGAACCAGTCCGACAGACATATAATTCCTCTGTATTGCCGGAAGCATATTTATAAGCTCCTGCCAGCTCTCCGGAGGAGAATCCAATCCAAGCCTTTCAAGAATATCTTTTCTGTAAAACATCATAGCCCAGTGCTGACTTACCGGAAGTCCGTAGCAACCGTTATTATACTCATAATTCACAGAGGCATTTTTATGAAATCTCTTTTTTACCTGCGGATAATCCTCAAATTCTTCAATATTTACAAGAAGTCCCCTTGATGCAAGATTTACCGGAAATTCTCCGCCTATAAACAATGCAACATCAGGTTGATTTCCGGTCATGGAGGCTTCAGAGATTCCACCGGAAACAAGGCTTACAGATACCGGAATATCCGGATTTTCAGTCATAAATTCTGATTCCGCAAGCTCCCTTATAATCTGAGCCTGCTCACGTCCGGAATTTATCCACACTTCAATACAGTCATCACCATAAATATCCGATACGGACGAATAATCAGCAAAAAATGAACCTATAAAGGATTTCAGTCCGAATAAGGCTGATTTCAGAAACTTTTCATCAATATCCGAAAAATTCTGATTTTCTGTGCAAAGCTCTATGTAGTCTATTTCAAGCGGAGTTGCAGTACATTTCCTTTCCCATGCAGAAAGCAGTGATATATTATCATGTATTTCCGAAAGATACTGCGGTATTTTCAGGGGCTTATCAACACATCTGTCAAGTATTTTTATCATACCAGTAATTGCCGATGCCTCTGTGCCATAGGATTCGGAAATTTCCTCAATACCGGTCTGTATATCTTTTAATTCTGCGGAAAGTCCTTGAAAATCCTCAGTAAGCTTCGGAAGCTTTTCATGCACATAATAATCAGTATATCTGTCAGGCTGAATCCCCGTAATCATAATAATATTTTTGTAATAATCATTAAGCTGAGATATGATATTGTCAAGTTTTCTGAGATATTCTGATATTTCGTCAGGTATAGCTTCTATAGTAATAAAATGGTCTCTTTCAGAGTCAAGATATACATATCCCTCCGGACAAGTGAGATTCCAGTCAGAATCATAGTAAAATCTGATATTGCCCAGCTCCTCAAAGGGGATTTCACCGTCTATATAGATTCTTCTTGCAGAACAGAAGCCTCTCATTTCGTCCTGTCGTGATTTTATACCTATTCTGTAAAAGCCTGTTTTAATTTTTTCACGTGGAATAAGCCATGTAATGCTCTGAAAGGATTTATTCCAGCTCTCATCACCTATTGTATTGTACAGCAGATTATCGGGGTCTGACGGTGATACAAGATAGCCTGAATTATCATAAGTCGGACAAAGTACCGCTGAAGATTTATATAAAGCCTCCTCACCCTCTATTCTGATTTTATTATCAGGAGTATCGGATTTATTTACATTCAGTGATTCAAGATAATCATCATATGATTTTAATTTTTCAGGCTGGCATAATCTGAAATTTTCTATTGCAACAGATGCCCTGCTGAAATCGAAATATATTTCATGTATTCCCTTTTCGAGATAAAATACAAGCGGTTCACTGAACAATCCGTCTGTATCATTAAGAAAGCTTCTGCACCATATTTCCTCCTGAACCTGAAAAGGTCGAATCTGATTTCCTTTTGAATCCGTCTGAATATCGTTTTGATTAGTCCATACTCTGTTTAAAATCAGTCGTGAAGCCGTATCGTAAGGGATTTCATTATCTATGGAAAGTGAAAATTCTATATCCGGACTATTTGATATCAAAGGGCAGTAATTTATTTCAATGCAATATATACCGGATTCATGTATATTTATATCATAGGATATACAGGCTTCTGAATTTTCAGATATAACAGCCTTTATGTCCTTATAAAAATCCGTCCGGAAGCCTTCAGCGGATTTATAATCAAAGGCATTTACAGTAATTTCAGAATCGGAGCGGGGTGAATTGCAGTATAAATCATAGTAATCACTGTACGAAATATTTTCATTGTATGACAATTCCGGAAAATCAGGATTTTCGGCAGTATATGCAGATATATCAGTATCGGTTTCAAAGAATACAAGCATTACCGCAACAAGAAATGATATAAATTTTTTCATATAGTTTATCCTTATGTATTTTGTATGAAATTATTATATCATATCTGAAAATATTGTCAAGGCACAAAAAAGGACGGATTTCAGAAAATCCGCCCTTGTGGAATAAAATCAGCCTTTTTCAGCAATATAGATAGAAATTCTGTTAATCATAAGGTCAGCAGTTTCCTCAGCGGATTTGTCACCCTTAAAGAATGCACCTGTTTCTTCTTCGCATATTTTATAAAGACCGGAATCATAATAATTTGATGCCGTTTTGATGTTGTTAATCAAATCCTTAACCTGTGCGATTTCCTCATCAGTACAGTCACCGATTTTAATTTCCTTGTCACCAGCCCAGAAAGTAGTTTCATATTCAGTTTTTTTGCCTGTTTCTGGGTCAATCCAGAACCGCGGAGATTTGGACTGTTCAGCGAGCTTGTCAAAAGCCTTCTGATTTACGGGGAAGCTCCATATATTGTTATTTCCGTTTCCGTCATCGCTTGGTGACTGATAATCTTCAGTAAGGAACTGTCTTATAAAATTCCAGCAAGCGTCCTTGTTGGCAGAATTTGACACAATTGAAAATACAGAATCGCTCCATAAAAGCTTTACTCCTGAACCGTCAGCACTGGGATAGCCTGCCAGGGTAACCGGTTCATTTGCAAATGTTCCGGCAAGAAGCTCATGATAGCTTCTGAAATCATATATTCCGGCATCATATATAAGATACTTATCCTTAATCATAGATGTCTGATAATCGTCCCATTCGCTCTGTTGCTCAAGCGTAACAGCTTCATCGTTCCAGTCCGGTTCTTCCTCGAACTGATTTATAAATTCAAGAAGCTTTACAAGCTCTGCCTTGTCATATGTGAAGGTCTTGTTCTTATAATCAATATGAGAATTGAGATTTGCATAAAAAGCCATATAGAACATATTTGTTTTATAGTCATTGATAGAGAAGCCCATATCTTCTTTGGGACGGTTTTCGTATGCAGAAATCATATCATCAACAGTCCAGTTCTGTTTTTCTCCTACATACTTGGTTTTTCCGGCAAGAGTCTGCATATTGAACGAAACCGGAATTGATACAAGCTTTCCGTCACATTCGCTCAATTCAAGAATATTCGGCACAAATGATTCACGGTTCAATTCGGAATCCTTATCGATAAAATTATAGAGGTCGGCAAAAACTCCCTTTGATGCCAGTGACTGCATATTCAGATTTCCGGAAGAAACTATAATATCAGGAGCTTTTCCTGAAATCAAATCCTGATTCAACTGCTGTACAGAGCCTGTATATTCATTTTCCTCATTGTCATACTGGGAATAGTCAACAGTTCTGATTCTGTAATCCTTATTGGATTTATTAAATTCCGCAACCTTTGAATTAATATTTTCGTTATTATAGAGCATACCGACGGTTATAATCTGCTGATTTGCAAGCTCTGAGGGGTCACGCTTTTTAAGCCTTGAAAAGCTTACTCCTTCACGATAACCACCTTGTGCGTTTTCAATTATTGAAATCTGCATATCCTTATCAACAATAACTGCCGTAACGTTTGAAATATCAGAATCAAGCCAGTTTACAATTTCATCGAACTGTTTTGTATTCTTGTTATATCCTGAGAGAGCCTTATCGCCCAGTACAAAAAAGCTGTAATCACCGACTCCTCTGATTATACAGTTCTGTGAGTTGTAAATATTGTTTTCATATTCAAACTTTTCTGATACAGATTTGTTTTCAAGGTCGTATTTTGCAAATATATAACCTTCTTCATTTCCATATCCTGAAACAAGCAGATTACCATCAGAATCCGAACCGATTGAATCAACCCACTGAATATCATCAGCTTTTCCGAGAACACTGCTTTTTCCGTCCTTATCGAATTTCACAAAGCCCTGAGATTCGGAATAGCATACGCTTGAACCGTCTGAAAATCCGTAATATCCGCTTACATAGTCATACTGTTCACCGGATTCATACTGAAGATTCACGCTTGAAGTCATTTTGCCGTCCTTGTCATACATTCTGTAAATATAAGTCTCTTCCCTTGCCTCCTCATAAGGAGCCCAGTCAAAATTTTCCCAGTCAATTGTTGTATCATCGTAATCAATGGGAGGTAAATCGCCGTATGATATTTCATTTATAAATACTGCAAATCCTCCGTCACTGAGTACATTCATAGCATTTATATAGTTTTCCTTGGATTCATCAAGTTCGATATTCATCGGAGTGAATGTTGAAAAGTCCGATGAAATGCTGTAAATGATATTATCATAAGAATTTCCGACATAAGCGTTGCAATAATAGACATCATCAGCCGGAGAATATGCAATATTGCGTATATCCTGAATATCTTCCGGAACAGTATCAATAGATTCGCTTGCATAGGAATTTGTAATAAGTTCATCAGCCGTCTGAACAGGACGTTCGGTATTATTATTGCCTCCGTTTGAATCTTTTTCCCCGCAAGCCGTCATAGATGACATAATTGCAAACATAGTTGCACAGCTAAGGAACTGTGTGAATTTCTGATTTTTCATAAATAAAATCCTCCTTAAAATTATTTAGTATGGAATTTTGCTTTTTATTTTTTGGATAAGTCTT
>JAQXFT010000081.1 GCA_029005335.1 Oscillospiraceae bacterium | reverse complement strand
CTTCCCAGTTTAAAATCTTTGTAATATTACCTTTGCTTGGAACAGTTTCAGTCTGAGTTGATTTCAATGATTTTTCAAGAGAATCTCTGACATCAATCTTTACAGTTACAGTAGATGTTGCAGGCTTCATACTATCACTATAATCATTTGAAACAACTGTAGTTTGAGCTGTTTGTGGCATAGCTACTGATTTAGTATATTGAATTGTAACATTGCCCGAATATGTTCCGTTAAAGGTTATCTTATGGCTTTCAGAATCATAGGTTGCGGAATTTTTAGCATAATCAGGATTGAAAACAATATCATTCCAATCACTTGGGAACTGTGTATCGCTTATTTTATAATCTTCCAAAGAACAGCCTTGTTCAGGTTTAATATTGATTGTCCAAGTGATTTCGTGTTTATCTTTATCATAATTACCTGATTTATCAACACCGATTAAATCTTCTGCTTTTTTATATTCAACATTTATATCCTTTCCGCCAGCAGGCTTATTCGGGTCTGGTGTAGGATAATCTAATTGTACCTTATTGTTGTAAGTTGTATTTGTGTTAGGATCAGTATCAGTTGCATATTTAATTTTAAATGATTTTACACTATCGGGAGCATTGATTGTCCATGAATCGCCGTCTTTGGACATAGTAACTGTACCAGGCTCAATAGTGTAATTATCAGGAATATTTTCATCTGTAATTTTGTAACCATTAAGTGAAGTTCCATATTTGCTTGATATATTGATTTCCCAGTTGATTTTATTTTGATGTTCACCTGTCTTATAGTCAGGTGTACCTTTTTTATCGACATTAAAAGCATCTCCGAGCCATACCTCTGACTGATTGCTGTCTATAGTTTTGTCGCCTTTTGTCAATGTTGCAATATTTGAGGCTTTTCCTGCTTTTAAAAGGTCTTCTGTTATATTGGTAGTATAAGTAATTGTTATATATTCTGCATTTTTTGATTCTGGAGCAAATGTGACTTGATTATTATCAAATGTACCAACAGAGGGGGTTATACTTACATTACCAACAACATTAGCAAACATATTGTCAGTTAAAGTATAACCACTCAAATCCAATTTTGCAGAATTATTTACAACAATTGTCCATTCAATTGTTCCATTATTGCTGTTTATGCGTGAATCTTTAGTAACAGAAGGATATTTATCTTCAAACTGTACAGTAATCTGCTGTCCGCCGATATTAAACGTTTGGTCACCGCTTTCATTATCAGCACGGTTAAGTCTGCCTTCAAAGCTCAATGAACCTGTAAGGCTCTTATCACCATTATTTACATAATCAATATAATCATCAGTAAGGTTTATTAAAATATAACCGTCATTTGTAATTTCATATGTGCCAGCTTTTTCAGAGGTACTATATTCTGTATCCCAAACCGAACCTGTACGGCTACTTTCGTCAAGTACAAAAGTTGTATCAGCAAATCCAAGACTCGTTAAATTAACATATAAATGAGGGGCTGTAGGAGGAATACTAACATTTTGTTTCTGATATTTCAAATCAAAACTCAGGTCTGCTGAATCTCCGCTTACAGTATAATCTCGTGAAGGATTATTACTATCTTCACTGTCATAAATTTCATTATCCCCTGATTTTACAAGTACATGAAAATATTCTGTAGAACTATTATTATCACAGCTTAAATCAATAGCACCATTTGTAGGAGCAGCACCAAGAAGAACAAGATTATTATCTGAATACATATTCTGGAATGATGCACTGTCATTTGTCATACTTACAGCAGGCATGATAAGGCTGAATGGCACAGCAAATGAAACTATCATAGAAAGTACGATAAGCAATGCAAGGTATTTTTTATGCTTCTGGTGGTCTTTTAAGAAATTTTGTATAACGAACTGAAAATCTTTCACGATGTTCCCTCCTTAAAGATTTATATATAAATTACAGATTAAAAAGTACTGATAGTTTTGAAAGGCCATATGCGAAGAATAACTTTTCCGATTATATATTCATCAGCAATACAGCCAACCGTTGTCGAACGGCTGTCAATCGAAGTTGAACGGTGGTCACCCATAACGAAAATACGGTTATCGGGAACCTGATAAGGCAATTTTATATCACATTCGCCGAAAGCTTTTTCATTTATATATGGTTCATCAAGAACTTCTCCGTTGAGGTATACTGTACCATCATCTTTTATATCAATAACATCTCCGGCAGTACCTATGACACGCTTCAGCAGAATTTTATTATTAAAGTAAAAAGCGACTACATCACCGCTTTTAAAGTTACCTCTTTTGTTGCATATTACAAGCTCATCATTCATAAAGGTCGGAGTCATACTTGTACCGGTAACACGAAGAACCGGCAGAAAAAGCATTGAAATAAGCACCGCAACTGATGCAACTACAAGCAATGATGATACGGTACTCGAAAGCATACGGCGATATTCTTTTCTGTATTTTATTCGTTTAAGTTCAGAGGAGAGCTGTTCAGCGGTAGGTAAATTATTTTTATCGAAGTCCGCCATAATCAATCGCTCCGTTCCTGTTCATGAGATTCGGGGGAATCTTCAGTATTATTTTCATCAGCCGGATTAAGAGCATCTCTGACAATCTGTGCAATCCTTTTAAAGTCATCATCGGAAAGAGACTGTTTATTTAATGTAATATTTTCTATACGCTGTTGAAGCTCCTGATTCTGCTGTTTAAGATTATCATTTTCTTTCTGGAGATAAAAAAGTATTTCAAGCAGTTCAGCACGTTTCAGTCTGCGTAATTCTTTATCAGTCATAAGTTATCTCCTCGGGCAAATTTATATCTGTACATCTATTTTAATATTAAAGGAGATAAAAGTCAAGTCATAGAAATATAATTTGTATACTATAACAAACAGTATACTTTTTTGTTGTGCATTTTCTACATAGCTGAATATATACAATTTATGCCAAAAGAGGGGGCAATATTTTTTAAATATAAGGCAAAAACAACATTTCATGGCAAAGAATACGGATATATTTCATAAATTAAGGTAAATAAAAATACCAGTAAATACAAAATCAATGATTTACAGATTATAATATTGATACCGGATATTACTATCAGTATTTTGTGAACCGGAATAAAAAAAGGGCAGAATTGATATTTCTGCCCTTAAAAGAACTTAATCATTATTCTGATTAAAAAAGCTGTTTGCTGCTACTGCCAGAAAAGCTCCTGCCATAGGAGCTACTATAAATACCCACAGCTGAGCGATTGAAGAGCCGTCAGTATTTGCTATGGCGAAAAATGCCGGAGCAATACTTCTTGCGGGATTTACGGAAGTACCGGTAAGATTTATTCCGATAAGGTGTACAAAAGTAAGAGCGATTCCTATAAATACCGGAGCATTTTTTCTTACACTGGAATCCTTGCTTTTTGTAACGCAAAGAATCACAGTAATAAATACGAATGTCAGAACGATTTCAACAATCAAAGCTCCGAAGAAGTTAAGATTTCCGAAGCCGTTTGCACCAAAGGAATAATCCTTTATATCATTTTTTTCCACGCCGTAAAAATTAGAAAAGCCTCCGCACTTGACTATTACTGCAAGAACAGCTGTTGCTATAAACGAGCCTGCAATCTGGGATACGGTATATCCGATAAAATCTTTCATTTTAATTTTACCGTCAACAAGCATTGCAAACGATACAGCCGGATTAAGGTGACAGCCGCTTTCCTGACTTACTGAATATGCTGCAATTATTATTGAAAGTCCGAATGCAAGAGATGTTGCAACAATATTTGCACCGGTTGCCATTGCCGTACCGCACCCGAAGAATACCAGTATAAAAGTTCCGGCAATTTCAGACACATACTGTCTGGTTAAAGTTTTCATAGAAATAAACCTCCGATAGCTATGTAATTTCAAGTGAAAAGTCTTACACTTACAATAATTTTATCCTTAAATTTCCAATATGTCCAGCATTTTTTATATTTTCGGTTAAAAACCGTAATACTACACAAATACAGCAAATATTATTTGTGAATATTTACTGTTTACGGCTTATCTTGTATTCGTCACCGTCATGATAGTAAGGACAGCGTTTATAATATCCTTGTATAAGTCTTGCATACTCATCTTCATCAGGATTCATTACGCAAATCCAGCATTCAAGCTCATCATCATAACAGTAGTATGCACAGGTTTCACATTCATTCATAGCAAGCCTCAGAGTTCAAAGCCATATATATGGTCGTCCATAACATAGCCATGGCCTATTTCGGTAATTTCGCTTCTTATACGCTTCATACCCATTTTTTCATAAATCGGTACTGCATTGTTATGTATATTGACTGTAAGCCATATCATGGTATTTCCATTTTTTCTGCCTATATCCTTGATAAATTCAAAAGCCTGCCTTGCGTATCCGTTTCCCCTGAAAGCCTTTTTTATATAAAGCTTTGAAAGGAAAAGTGTATTGTCGGATTTTTCGCATATGGCAAAATATCCGATTTTTTCTCCGTCAAGTACAAAGTTATAGTATTCATAGCCCTCCTCATCAATCTGAGCGGAAATAGCCTCCGGAGACTGAAACTTATCGACCATATAGTCAATCTGGTCCTGAGAAAGAATACATATAAAGTGCTGATTCCAGATTTCACGGGCGAGGTCAGAAGTAGCCCTGATTTCCTGCGGAGTAACTACCTTTTTAAATTCCAACATAAAAAGCACGTCCTTTCGTGAAAAAAGAAAAACGTTAAAACCGTTTTAACTATTATACTACCTTTTCCGGCATTAGTCAACAGAATTTTTAATTTTTCTGACAACAAAAAATGCATAAACAGAAAGGGCGACACATGGTCGCCCTTAAAGGATTATTTTTTCTTTTTATTGTCATTATCTGATTTTTCAGAATCATCGCCGGTCTTATCGATTTCGGCAATATCGATATTTGCTACAGCACCCTTTGATTTTATAAGCTTGCTGGCTTTTGATTTGGCTTTTTCATGAGCTTTAAGCTTTTCTTCATCAAGCTTTCTCTGCTTTTTACGGAGTTCTGCAACAATTACTTTATCACTTTTAAGATAGAGAAGTATGATTATTGCTATACCGAGTACAAGCGTTATCATTCCGATATTGAAGCCGGGAGGAGTATATTTCATTGTAACTGTATGAGTACCGGGTTCAAGCTCTATTCCTATAAAAGCCTTCAGTATTTCCACTGTATCAACTTTTTTTCCGTCTACCTTTACAGTCCAGCCGGGTTCGGAAGGAATTGTTGTGAGCATAATCTGACCTTCTTCTGCGGTAATAGTACCCTCCATATATCTGTCATTATACTCTGTTATATCCCACTGATTCTGCTTCAGGAGTGCTATATCCTCCTCGAATAAATCCTTGTGGAATTCATAGAACTGGAAGTCCTTTATGATAGTATATTCTTCCTTATCGGGTTCAGTCTGATTAAGTCTTACTGTGAGACGGACTTCAACTTCTGTACCGGGTTCAAAAGAGCCTACTCTTACTATTGAATAGTTATGATTTTCAAAATAAGAACCTGCACCAAGTGATTTGTGATTTGTAAATTTTCCGTCAGTACCCTTTTCGCTTGAAATCCATGTATTTACTGCTTTTTCGTTCTGTGTTTTGAGATACATATATATATCATTGTCAGACTGTGCAGTAAAGTGTATATTGATTATAGGGTCAATAGCATCTGCATCTGCTGTATACAACGTCTGGTCGCCGTATGGTGAAATCTGAATCTGCTGTGTTGAAATTTCTGTATCAAGGCGTGTATAGTATTCCTTGTTTCCGTTTATAAGAATAGCATTGTTCTGATTCAGAAATTCGGTATTTCCTGTTGATGTACTGAGGAACATATTCTGACTGTTGAAAGGATTGTCATTTCCGAGGAATGCAAGATTTGTTATGGATTTGTCAATCATATAGCCTATTGAAAGTGCATCAGGATTCCTGTATACAGTCAGGGTCTTGTCCTTGTCGTTCTTATCCTTATAGTCATAGCTGAAAACGGGTTCATAACCGGGGCTGAGTCTCCATTTGTCAGTTTCATTATTATTATCGATTACATATTTTATGCCGAGCATTGAATCTGCAAGAGGGGTATTTCCGTCATATCTTGTGACATAGCTTCTCATGGAATAGCCCATGGTTTCAATAAAGTTGATTATTTTGGTGTTCATGACTGAGCTTGAATGGGATATTCCCTTCAATCCGTATGCAAGGTTATCATTTACGCATCTGAAGAAGGTTTTTTCAGCTCTGTAGAGTCCTGAATCATATTCTTCAAGCTCATCTGTAACATCTCTTCCGGCTTGAATCTCACCATAGTATCCGGTACGGTTTGAATATGCAACCTCCTCATCAATTTTCTTGAACGAGTCAAGAGCATTTACACACGCCTCAGCAGATATAACTACAGTCATAACTCCGGAAATTATATTTACTGTTTTAGGCTTTTTGATATTTTTACTTATAAAGTACAGCCCTATGAGGTATATTCCTGCAAGTATCATGCCGAATACAAATGTCATAGCTGTATCGACATATACTATATCGCCTTTTTTGACATAGTTGAAGCTTGGCATCTTTGCATCAAAGTACATTACAAATGCAAGTATTCCGATAAATACTCCTGCAACTTTTCCCGGAGTGAGATTTAAACCCTCCAGCTTTGAGAACGTAGCAGTTGCCATTGATACAAGTACAAATGACATCAGGAATGAATATCTGTAAGGAAGCCAGTTAGGAGTCTGTCCGCCGTGCCACATCATATCCGCAGGCTTTATGTACATACTGAAAAACAGCACTGCTACTATGAATGAATATCCTACCTTCTTATTCCACTTTATATCCTTGTTCATATAGAAAAGCGGAAGAAGTACGGTTGTAATCATACCGCAGTATATTTCCGGCTTGCCGTGCATATTTACAGAGTAATACTGATTCGGGAAAAGACATGGCACAAGCTCAATCGGTGAGAACTGCGTCGAAAAGCTGTAATCAGGCTTACCCGAAAATTCAAACTTACCGAGCGAAAGTGCATTGTATACCGGCAGTATCATAAATGCACTGCACATCAGTACAACTACGGTACACAAGCCGAATATAACCGTCTTTCTGAAATAGTCCGGTACTTTAAGCTTTGTATCTGTTCCGAAGAAAAGATAATAGAAATAATAAAGTGCTGTGAATATCGCAATCATGAAGCCTATATAGAAGTTGGCAACAAACATTATTGCAAGTGGTATTATATAGTTTATCTTTCTTCCGTCATCAATAAAATACTCTATTCCCAGAACTACCAGAGGAAGAAATACTATACCATCAAGCCACATAGGGTCAATAGTCTGTATTACTGCATATGCCATAAGTGCATATGCTGTTGAAAACATTACAGACTGCAATGGCTGAATATTTTTTGATTTGCGTGCATAGATACTGAATGTAAGTCCTGCCGTTCCGAGCTTGCACAACTGCATTATCATAATGCTTTCAAGAATCATTGTTCTCGGAAGAAGTATTGGTATGAGTGTAAACGGGCTTGCAAGATAGTATCCTATAATACC
>JAQXFT010000080.1 GCA_029005335.1 Oscillospiraceae bacterium | reverse complement strand
GTATGGGCTTCTCGGATAGAAAGGAGTTTTCTCTGTCTGCGGAATTTCCTGTACAAGTCCGAACATCTCGGAAGTAGATGCCTGATAGAATTTACATTCGGGCTTTACAATTCTGATTGCTTCGAGCATATTTGTAACACCAATAGCATCAATATCAGCAGTTCCGAGAGGAGTATCCCAGCTTGTTGCAACAAATGACTGTGCTGCAAGGTTATAAACTTCGTCCGCCTGTGAAATCTTCATAGCTGATATAAGTGATACGGGGTCTGTCATATCGGCATATATTAATTTTACCTTACCTTTGAGATGTTCGATATTCCCGTAATCAACAGTAGCCTTTCTTCTCCATATACCATATACATTATAGCCCTTTTCAAGAAGAAGCTCTGCAAGATATGAGCCGTCCTGTCCTGTTATACCTGTAATAAGTGCATTTTTCATAATTAAAAATCTCCTTAAATTATTTTATATCAAATCTTTTCTGCCCTGCTCTTTAAGCTCTGCAATAACCTTTTTAACGTCCTGTGTGTTATTCTTTGAGCATACAAGCACTGCATCATCAGTATCAACTATAATCAGGTCTTCAACGCCTACTGCTGCAATAAGACGCTTTCCTCCGCATATTGTAGCTCTTTCGGAATTTACAGAAATTACATTGCCCTCAATATAATTTTTATTGCCGTCAGTTTCGTTTATTCTTTCGACTGCAAGCCAGTTTCCTACATCGTCCCAGCCGAAGCTTCCCGAAATTGTATATATATCATCAGCCTTTTCCATTATTCCGAAATCTATTGATTCACTGCGGAATGCTGTAAACTCTCTTTCAAGAACACTTTCAAAATCCGGTGTTCCGTATGCCTGACCGATTTTCAAAGCTCCCTCATAAATATCAGGCATGAGATTTTTAAGGTTATCCATGACTGATGATACTTTCCAGACAAACATACCGCTGTTCCAGAGATATTTCCCTGAAGCAAGATATTCCTTTGCAGTTTCGAGATTCGGTTTTTCAACGAATCTTTCTACCTTGTATGCATCATCATTCACCGGTGATGTCTCAGAGCTGAAATTTATATATCCGTAGCCTGTTTCGGGATAAGTCGGAGTTATTCCGATAGTTACAAGATTTTTTCCGTCAACAGCTGTGGATATAGCTTTTCTGAGCGTTTTTTTATAAAGTCTCTCATAGCTTATGAGATGGTCTGACGGCAGGACAAGCATTACCGCATCATCATATTTTCTGCTTATTATCGCTCCGGCAAGAGCTATACAAGGTGCAGTATTCCTTGCACATGGTTCTGCAAGTATATTTTCCTCCGGAATATCCGGAATCTGTTCCTTTACAAGCGAAATATACATAGCATTTGTAACTATATATATATCCTCTTTTTCAACAATATCCGAAAGTCTCTTTATTGTCTTCTGAATCATTGTTTCGCCGTCCTTAGTCAGCGAAAGAAACTGCTTCGGACAGGAATTACGGCTCTTCGGCCAGAATCTTTCTCCCCTGCCTCCAGCCATTATTACTGCTGTAGTCTTCATTTTTTATTATCTTCCTTCTTTCGTATTATTTGTATCATTATCAGCACCGAGAACCTCCTTTTCGGTTTCGGCGTTGGTTTTGTTGGGAAAAAACATTGTTTTCAGAGTCATCAGCATAAGCTGTAAATCAAGTCTGAAAGAGTAGTTCTCTATATACATCAAATCCATTTTAAGCTTATCATATGGAGTTGTGTCATAAGTTCCTATAACCTGTGCATAGCCTGTAAGTCCTGCTTTTACTTTAAGCCTGTATCCGAATTCAGGAATTGTTTTTTCGTATTCCCTGACAAGCTCCGGACGCTCCGGACGAGGTCCTACTATTGACATATCACCTTTTAATATATTGAAAAGCTGTGGAAGCTCGTCTATACGACAGCTTCTTATAATTTTTCCGACCGGTGTTATACGATTATCATAATCTTTTGCAAGCTGTGGTACTCCCGATTTTTCCGCATCAGCAATCATGCTCCGGAATTTATAAATATAAAATTCCCTGTTATCTATCGTAAGCCTTTTCTGACGGTATATAATATCTCCTCCGTCACAGAGCTTTACTGCCAGTGCCACTATAAGCATTACCGGACTGAAAAGTATTATCATAAAAAGCGATATTATTATATCCGAAGTTCTCTTTATAAAACGCTGTTCAACAGTAAGACCGCAATTACGGCAGAGTATCAGCGGAGTATCAAAAAGCCTTATATCCTCTGCACCTCTTAATATAATATCTGAAATTTTCGGCACAATATACGCTCTTATATCATTCTGAAAGCAGAATTTCATATAGTCATTTCTGCTTTTTGCCGGAATATCACATATAATTACACCGTCATATTTCATTATATGCTTTTTTACTTCGTCTTCATTTCCAAAATCGCCTATATTCACCGATTCGCATATCATATATTTGTCAACACGTGTACTCATTTTCATTACAAGAGCCGCAGCCTGACGGCTTCCGTAAAGAATAATAAGCCTTCGGGGAGGATATATAAGAAAATATATTCTGTCTATGAACGCATTCCAGAAAAAAATAAAAACCAGCTCCGCTACTGTCAGGTATACTATCGGAAAGCCTTTCATAAAATCTCTTCCTATGAGGCTTATCTGAAAATATGTAATTATATTCACACATATTATTGAAAGCATCTGCGAATAAAACATATCTGTTTTTTTGAGATAGCCGACTTTGAAGCCCCCATAAGCTTTAAAAAATATCATTGTCAGTATTGTATATATTGCTATAACTACCCAGTTGCCTCGCCTGTAATACGGGAGAATTATGGTCTCACTGTAATATCTGTACCATATAAACGCAAAAAATACGGTAAGAAATCCCAGAAGTATTATTGATGCTCCAAAAGAAAAAAGTCTTTTATACTGGTCTCTTTTATTCATCTGCTTTCAGCCTGTTCCTTATTTATTTTATATTTATTATATCAAATCATATTATTACTGTCAATAGAAATATCCCACTTTTTTACACTGTAAAATTCAAAAAGGGCAGATATATCTGCCCTTAAAGTCATTATTCCTTAATTTTTTTCCGAATTTACAAACATATCATAAATTCTTCTGATAGCTTCGCTGAGGTCGCTCTCATTTACTCCGACAATTACATTAAGCTCGCTTGAACCCTGGTCAACCATTTTTACATTGATTCTTGCGTGTGCAAGTGATGCAAACAGTCTTGCTACAGTACCTCTTGTATTCTTCATACGTCTTCCCACTATTGCAAGAAGTGCAATTCCGTGTTCTGTTTCGAGGTGGTCTGGCTTTACATCTCTGCGGAGCTGTGCAATTATCTTATCTTCAACCGGTCTGAATGTTGCTGTATCTAAAATAACACTCATTGTATCGATTCCCGAAGGCATATGCTCAAATGAAAGTCCGTTTTCATATAATACTTTAAGAACCTTCATTCCGAAGCCTTTTTCACTGTTCATCATTGCTTTTTCGATATTTATAACGCTGAATCCCTTTCTTCCTGCAATTCCGGTTATAGTATGATGAGCGGATTCATCATCAAAATCATGGTCATCTGATACAATCATAGTGCCGTCGTCTTCCGGACGGTTGGTATTCTTTATATTAATTGGTATGCCTGCTTCTCTTACCGGAAATATTGCATCTTCATGAAGTACAGTTGCACCCATATATGAAAGCTCACGGAGTTCCTTATATGTGATAATGCTGATAACATCAGGATTTTCAACTATTCTTGGGTCTGCAACAAGAAATCCGGATACGTCTGTCCAGTTTTCATATATATCAGCGTTGACTGCTCTTGCTACTATTGAGCCTGTAACATCTGAACCGCCTCTCGAAAAAGTCTTGACGATTCCCTCTGTAGTTTTTCCATAGAATCCGGGAATAACAGCATTTTCACACTTTGAGAGGCGTTCTCTTGTACGCTTTACAGTTTCATCAAGCATAAGGTTACCATTTGTATCAAATACAATAATATCTCCGGCATCTACAAACTCAAAGCCCAGATATTCTGCAAGCAGTTTTCCGTTGAGATATTCCCCACGGCTTGCGGAAAAATCCTTAGCCGGTCTTGATTTAAGCTCAGCTTTGATTTCCTCAAAATCCTTGTCAAGTGAGAAATCAAGATTCAGGTCTTTTATTATTCCGTTATAGCGTTCAATAATTTTATCAAAAGCTTCTGTAAAATCAACTCCGCTTCCTGCAAGTTCAGCACAGGTATAGAGCATATCAGTTACTTTTATATCATCGGAAAATCTCTTTCCGGGGGCAGACGGTACAACATATTTTCTTCTGCTGTCACTTTTTATTATATTTGCAACCTTGACAAACTGATTAGCATCAGCTAAACTGCTTCCGCCGAATTTTACAACTTTATTACCCATATTAAAAATCATTCCTTTAAAAAAAATATCAGAATATCTTAGTATATTATATTCCAAAAAGTCTGAAAAAGTCAATTGACTTCTGATACAAAAATATATTTTATATCTGTGTGTTTTTGGTGAATACGCTTGTACGCCAGTGGTGTACAGATTATATGAGTAAAAAAACGGACACAAAGTCCGTTTTATATTACATTTTGTTTCTGTTTTCAAGAGCTTTATAGAGAGTTACTTCATCAGCGTATTCAAGTATTCCGCCGACAGGAAGTCCGAATGCAAGCCTTGAAACAGTTATTCCGAGAGGCTTGAGCAGACCCGCTATATACATAGCAGTAGCATCACCCTCAACAGTCGGATTGGTTGCCATAATTACTTCCTTTACGTTTCCGTTATTTATTCTTGCAAGAAGCTCCCTTATTCTTATTGAATCCGGTGTTACTCCGTCCATAGGCGAAAGGAGTCCATGAAGTACGTGATATACACCGTTATATTCTCTTGTCCTCTCGAATGCTGTTACGTCCTTTGGGGACTCAACAACACATATCACCGATTTATCCCTTGAATCGTCTGCACATATCGGACATATATCCTTTTCTGTCAGGTTCTGACAGCATGAACAGCTATGTACTGTCTTTTTCGCATTTACGATAGCTTCTGCGAAATCCTCAACGTCCTTTTCGTCCATAGTCATTACATAGTATGCAAGTCTCTGAGCCGTTTTCATGCCGATTCCGGGGAGCTGTGCAAACTTTTCGGAAAGTATTACAAGGGGAAGTGCGTTACAGTCTGCCATCTGGATTAAAACAGTCCCGGAAGTGATACTCCGCCGGTAATTTTACTCATTTCATCTTCGGTAGTCTGTTCAACATTGTTTACAGCCTCATTTACAGCACTTATAATCAAATCCTGAAGCATTTCTATATCCTCAGGGTCAACGACCTCCGGCTTGAGAGTAATTGATTTTACAGTCTTTTTTCCGGTAACTACTACCTCAACTGCTCCGCCTCCTGAGGTTGCAGAAAATTCTCTGCTTTCGATGTCGTTCTGAAGGTCTGTGATGTCATTCTGCATCTTCTGAGCCTGCTTAATCATAGCGTTTACGTTCTGATTTCCTCCGCCGATATTCTTTGGTATTCTTGCTTTCATGATAAAAAACTCCTTAATAATGGTTTGGATTAATTCTATTCAACAGCAGTTTCAATACCGCTGTTTTTTGCTTTTTCAATGAGACTTTCCGCCATATTTCTCTGCTGTTCCTTAGTTGTAAGGCATCTCACACGGATTGCATATCCCTGACCTGTTACACGCCTTATTGTTTCGCCTATGGCAACTGCCGTTTCCCTGTTTTTGAACAAATCGACAAACCAGCGGTTTTCGGCAGTAATAAACAGCACATTTCCTGCGACCTGAGCATAGGAGGCATAGAGACTTCCGGCGACTGCCGGATTATCCTTTTTAAGCTCCTCAATTATATTCTCCCACTGTTCAAATTTTGGAATCTCATCAAGACTGAGATTCTGCAAATCGATATTTGGTTTAGGTTCTTCAACAGCCTGATTCTTCAAAGGCTTGTCGACTATATCACCACTATCCCTGCTGACTGATGAATTTATGATTTTATTTTCAAGCCTTCTTATTTTATCAAGAAGCTCTGTATTGTCAGCCTGAACTGTCTGCACCGGATTATCTCTGCAAAGTCTTATTGCAGTCATTTCAAATTCGACACGCTTATTCAGTACCTTTGACATTCTCACATGACATTCCTGCAGGATATCAAGCATTGCCATAATCCTTTCAGTCTCAAGGCTCTGACTTATTTTTTTCAGGCGTTCAAGCTCGTCGGGCAGACCCATTACAAGATTTCCGGCAGAATCCGGAGAAATTTTTATAAGCATAATATTTCTGATTTGCGTTATAAGCTCCTCACAAAGTCTCGGAAGGTCTTTTGACTTATTATAAAGGGTATTTACAATATTCAGAACTCCTGAAATATTTTTTTCCGAAAGGGCTTCTATAATATCAAAAAGGTAATCTCTTCCGGCGATACCTGCTGTATCTGATACCGATTCAGGGGTTATTCTTTCAGCACATACTGAACACTGGTCAAGAAGCGATATGGCATCACGCATTCCGCCGTCCGCAAGACGTGCTATAAGGAAAGCTCCGTCCTCAGTCAGGTTTATATTTTCCTGCTCTGCTATATATAGAAGTCTTCCGGCTATATCCTCCGGCTTTATTCTCCTGAAATCGTATCTCTGACATCTTGATACAATCGTTGCAGGTACTTTGTGGATTTCGGTTGTAGCAAGTATGAATTTCACATAGTCAGGCGGTTCTTCCATAATTTTAAGAAGTGCATTGAACGCACTCGTTGAAAGCATATGTACTTCATCTATAATATATATCTTATAGCTGCATCTTTCAGGCATATATACAGCTCCGTCACGAAGCTCCCTTATATCCTCAACACCGTTGTTTGAGGCTGCATCTATTTCCACTATATCCGGAAGATTACCGTTATCAGCATCACGGCATATATCACATTCAAGGCAGGGATTTCCGTCTGCTACGGATTTGCAGTTTACTGCTTTTGCAAGTATTCTTGCACAGGTTGTTTTTCCCGTACCTCTTGAGCCTGTAAACAGATATGCGTGGGCTGTTTTATTGTTTATAACCTGATTTTTCAATGTATCAGTAATATGCTTCTGGGATATGACATCATCAAATTTCAGCGGTCTCCATTTACGGTATAACGCTTTATACAACAGAATCACTTCCTTTTAAGGATTCGCTTATTTCTTTATAATAAGCTTTGAATCCTTCCAAATCGCTCATATTGTTAATTATTGCATACTGATAGTATTTCTGACTTTCTTCCTTGTTTCCGAGCATAAGATATGCAAGGGAACACCCTCCGAGAGCCATAGCGTAATTTTCACGCTTTTCAACAGCCTCGAGATACCATTTCAGAGCCTTTTCGGGCTGACGGTTTTCAAGATACATTTTTCCTATATATGTTCTCACATAAATGGAATATCTATTGTCTGAATTTAAAATATCATTATATATTGACAGAGCCTGTTCCGTATCTCCGGACGCTCCGATACAATTCGCTTTAAACAGGATAATACTTTCATCACTGAATCCAGATTTTTCTGCTTTTTCATAATAATTCAGTGCATTGGGATAATAGCTCATAATATCATAGCATCTTGCCACGTAAAAGCAAAGCACACCATTTTCGGAATCAGAGAGATTATATTTTTCTTCAATATCTTTTAATTCATTAATAGCTTTCGGAAAATCGTCATTGCAAAAATCTTCAACAGCTTTTCTGAAATTACGGCTTTTTTTACCGAATCCGATAAAGTTGTTGCCTATAATATCAGCATCAATTTTATGAATACTTCCCGATTTATAAAGAACAAAAACTGTTGAAATTATTACAAAGGCATCAAGAACAAGATAGAAAGCTGTAATATTAAAAAAATCCGGCTCTCCGATTAACGCAAGAAAAACACAGAAAATCTGAAAAATAACGGTTGCCACAAAATTTCCGTATATTATGCCCTCTGATATATTTTTTATAAAACCCATAAATTTAGCTTTAAAATTTTTCATGGCAAATCCTCAAAAAATCCTTAAAGCAGAAAATATCCGGAACATAGATGTGCAGGCTGGTCTGCGGCACACAAGGCAATCCGCTTAATGCTGCTCGGTTTCCCGCCTGACATGGTTCACGGTGTCTTGTTGCACAGGGCCCGCACATCTATATTTCGGATA
>JAQXFT010000079.1 GCA_029005335.1 Oscillospiraceae bacterium | reverse complement strand
TGTTTAAGACCTTTCGGACTTACTTCAACATCAAGCGAACCCTGAAAAAATTCCTCAACATTGCCCATAGATTCCGCATGGCGTATTAAATATAATTTTACCATGGCTTTACGCTTCCAATTATTTCACGCACGGATTTTATATTTTTGCTGTCAAGCCACTGATTCATTTCATCTATGATTTTAACAGGTGCATATGGGTCTGTAAATATTGCAGCTCCGACCTGTACTGCTGAAGCTCCTGCCATCATAAGTTCAATCGCATCTTTACCGCTTGAAACTCCGCCCATTCCTATTACAGGAATTTTTACTGCATTTGCTGTCTGCCATACCATTCTGACAGCTATCGGAAATACTGCACTTCCCGAAAGTCCTCCGACATTGTTTCTAAGTATCGGACGCTGTGTATTTATATCTATACGCATACCAAGAAGTGTGTTTATAAGCGATACGGCATCAGCTCCGGCTGATTCAACTGATTTTGCAATATCTGCAATGCTTGTAACATTCGGGGAAAGCTTTACGATAAGCGGTTTTTTAGTAGCCTTTCTTACTTCTGCCGTAATATTTTCGGCACTTGCACATGATGTTCCGAAAGCTGCTCCGCCCTGCTTTACGTTCGGACATGATATATTAAGCTCAATCATATGAACGTCAGTTTTATCAAGCTTTTCCGCAATGGTTACACATTCCTCAACCGTTGAGCCTGCTATATTTGCTATGATTACGGTATCTTTAGTTAAGAGATTCGGGAGTTCGGTTTCTATAAAGTAATCTATTCCGGGATTCTGCAAGCCTACTGAATTTAACATTCCTGACGGTGTTTCGGCAATTCTCGGAGAGGGATTTCCGTTTCTTCTTGTTATGGTAGTACCCTTTGTAGCAATTCCGCCAAGCTCTGACAGCGGAAAGAGTTCTTCGTATTCTCTGCCGTATCCGAATACTCCCGATGCAGGAATTATAGGGTTTTTAAATTCTGTTCCGCATATATTTACTGATAAATCAGCCATTGAAAATTACCTCCTTTGCATTGAATACAGGTCCTTCCTTGCATACGTGTGCAAAATATTCCTCATCATTCTTTTTAGTTCTGCATGCACATACAAGACAAGCTCCGATTCCGCAGCCCATACGCTCCTCAAGTGAAATTTCGCAGTATATATTTCTTTCAATTGATTTTTTTGAAATATTTTTCAGCATCGGCATAGGTCCGCACGCATATACTGCATCAATGTTTTCAGAATTTATAATTTCTTCAAAGGGCTGTGTTACAAATCCATGTATTCCGAGACTTCCGTCATCAGTACAAAGTATTGTTTCAGCACCGCTTGATTTGAAATCATTCTGAAGTATAACAGCATCAGCACTTCTGAAGCCTGTAATTACTGTTGCTTTATCTCCATAAAATTCCGCAAGCGGTAACATCGGGGGAGTTCCTATTCCTCCGCCTATGAGTATCACTTTTCTGAAATCCTGATTAAGTGTAAAGCCGTGACCTAATGGTGCAAGCATATCTATTAAGCTTCCCTCATTGAGATGTGAGAGCATTTCTGTTCCCTCTCCCCTGATTTCAAAAACGATTCTGAGAGTACCTTTATTTTTATTTATTCCGCATATCGATACCGGACGGCGAAGCGTAAAGCCCTCAACCCTGATATGCACAAACTGTCCTGCTGAGGCAATCTCCGCAACCTCCGGACAGAGTATTTCAAAGCTGTATATATTTCTTGCTATTGCGGATTTTTTCAGTATAGGATATTTTCCCTGTGTATACTTCAATTTATTTCACCCTTTTCATAAACGTTCGGGCGGAAACTTATTCCGCCCGTATTTTGTTATATTTTTGTTATGTCTACAAGCTCAACATCATCAATAGTTCTGTTGGTAGCGAGAACGTTTGCCAATGCTCTTGCGGTATCAATAGCAGTCAGACTGCATATTGAACGTTCAACAGATTTTCTTCTGAGCTTAACGCTGTCTCTTGCCGGAAGTCTGCCCTTTGCCGATGTTGAGATGACATAGTGAATCTTTCCGCTTTCGAGGAGTGTTATTGTATTCGGTTCAGGTTCGGAAATCTTTCTGACAAGATTTGTTGCTATCATGTTTTTATTGAGATAGCTTGCTGTTCCGCTTGTACCGTAAAGCTCAAAGCCCATTCTTGAGAATTTATCCGCAATCGCCACAATTTCGCTCTTATCAGTATCACGTACGGAAATAAATACTCCGCCTTCTTTTTTAAGGTCATATCCTGCACCGACAAGACCTTTGAGAAGTGCATCTTCAAAGGTATGTGCTATTCCGAGACATTCGCCTGTTGACTTCATTTCAGGGCCCAGCATTGTGTCAACGTCCTGAAGCTTTTCAAAGCTGAATACCGGAACTTTTACTGCAACATAATCGCCCTCCGGATAGAGTCCGCTTTCATATCCCAAATCCTTGAGAGTTGCTCCGAACATTATCTTTGTAGCAATATCAACCATAGGTATTCCTGTTACCTTGCTTATATAAGGCACTGTTCTTGATGAACGTGGATTTACTTCTATTACATATACCTGATTATTATATACTACATACTGTATATTCACAAGTCCGATAACATGAAGCTCCTTTGCAAGACGGCCTGTATACTCTATAATAGTCTCCTTGATTTTCTTTGAAAGATTCTGTGCAGGGTATACGGAAATAGAGTCTCCGGAATGTACTCCGGCACGTTCGATATGCTCCATAATTCCGGGAATAAGGAAATCCTTTCCGTCACAGATTGCATCAACCTCAACCTCCGTACCCATCATGTATTTATCGATAAGAACAGGGTTTTCAATCATATGGCTTGTTATGATTCCCATATATTCAACAACGTCTGCTTCGGAATGTGCTATAATCATATTCTGACCGCCGAGAACATATGACGGGCGGAGAAGTACCGGATAGCCCAGACTTTCAGCAGCTTTCACAGCTTCTTCGGTAGTCATTACCGTATGTCCGCATGGTCTTGGGATTCCGCATTTTTCAAGTACTTCATCAAAACGCTCTCTGTCCTCTGCTGCGTCAATCATATCTGCCGATGTTCCGAGAATGTTTACTCCCATATCTGCAAGATGTCTTGTAAGCTTGATTGCTGTCTGTCCGCCGAATTGTACTACTACTCCGTAAGGCTTTTCAGTAGCTATGATAGATGATACGTCCTCTTTTGTGAGGGGGTCGAAATAAAGTCTGTCACCTGTATCGAAATCAGTTGAAACTGTTTCGGGATTGTTATTGCATATGATAGCTTCATAGCCCATTTCTTTAAGAGTCCATACGCAATGTACAGAACAGTAGTCAAATTCGATACCCTGACCGATTCTTATAGGCCCTGAACCAAATACTATTACTTTCTTTTTGCCTGTATTGGTTCTTTCTATAAACTGCTGTGCTTCGTTCTCCTCATCGAATGTGGAGTAGAAATAAGGAGTTTCAGCCTTGAATTCTCCGGCACACGTATCAACCATTTTGAATACTGCATCACGGTGTATCGGGCATTTCTGACCTGACATTCTCTCTATTGTTGAATCAAGATAGCCATACTGTTTAGCTGTATTGTATTTTTCAACAGTCAGTTCACCGTCGGCAAGCCATCTTTCAAGATTTACAAGGTTCATCAGCTTATTTAAGAACCATTTGTCAATCATAGTAATCCTGTGGATTTCGTCAACTGATATTCCACGCTTCAGAGCCTCATATACCTGAAATGCTCTTTCATCATCGACAGTCTGAAGCATCTGCATAATTTCAGCTGTGGAGTTCTTTTCAAGCTTTTTCAGGTTCATTGAATCAAGTCCGAGTTCTATTGAGCGTACAGCTTTCATCATTGCCTGTTCAAAGCTTGTACCGATAGCCATTACTTCACCGGTAGCTTTCATCTGAGTTCCGAGAGTTCTCTTTGCATATACAAACTTATCAAATGCCCATTTAGGAAATTTAATTACTACATAGTCGAGAGCAGGTTCAAAGCAGGCATATGTCTTTCCTGTTACCTGATTTATGATTTCATCGAGAGTATAGCCGATAGCGATTCTTGTTGCTACTTTAGCTATCGGATATCCTGTTGCCTTTGAAGCAAGTGCTGATGAACGTGATACTCTCGGATTTACTTCAATTACTGCATATTCAAAGCTTGTGGGGTGAAGTGCAAACTGACAGTTACAGCCTCCTTCGACCTTGAGTTCTGAAATAATGTTTATTGCAGCCGTTCTTAACATCTGGTATTCTCTGTCCGAAAGCGTTACGGCAGGAGCTATAACTATACTGTCACCGGTATGGATTCCGACAGGGTCGAAATTCTCCATTGAGCAGACTGTTATTACATTTCCCTTGCGGTCACGGATTACTTCAAATTCGATTTCTTTCCAGCCGCTTATACACTTTTCAATAAGTACCTGTGTAATAGGTGAAAGTCTCAGACCGTTCTTTGAAATATCACGGAGTTCTTCCTCATTGTTTGCGATACCTCCGCCTGTTCCTCCGAGAGTGAATGCAGGTCTTACTATTACCGGATATCCGATAGTTTCTGCAAATTCAACGGCATCATCAATAGTTTCAACAACCTTTGAGGGTATGCAGGGTTCGCCGATTTTTTCCATTGTATCCTTGAACGCCTGACGGTCTTCAGCCTTATGAATAGTTTCCGGAACTGCTCCTAAAAGCTTTACATTATGCGATTCGAGGAAGCCCTCTTCAGCAAGTTGCATTGAAAGTGTAAGACCTGTCTGACCTCCGAGTGTTGAAAGAACACTGTCGGGCTTTTCGATTTCGATTACTCTTTTTACTACATCAAGTGTAAGAGGTTCGATATAGATTTTATCTGCCATTGCCTTATCGGTCATAATAGTTGCAGGGTTTGAATTTATAAGGACTACTTCAAGACCTTCCTGTTTCAAAGCACGGCACGCCTGAGCTCCCGCATAGTCAAATTCGGCTGCCTGTCCGATTATTATGGGTCCTGAACCTATTACAAGTACCTTTTTTATATCACTTCTCAACGGCATTTCACTTGTCCTCCTTATTCATTCTGGAAATAAATTCATCAAACAGATAAGCTGTATCGAGGGGTCCTCCGTGTGCTTCGGGGTGGAACTGTACTGTAAAAGCATTTGAATTTTTGTATTTTATGCCCTCACAGGTTTTATCGTTTGCATTTATATGAGATACGCTTGCTATTGATTCGTCTATACTTTCGCCTACTACTGCATAGCCGTGATTCTGGCTTGTAACGTATGTTTTACCGCTTTCCAAATCGATGACAGGCTGATTTGCACCTCTGTGACCGTATTTAAGCTTTTCAGTTCTTCCGCCATGGGCAAGAGCCATAAGCTGATGTCCGAGACAGATTCCGAAAATCGGGATTCCGAGCTTTACGATTTCCCTGAGGTTTTCTATAATTTCAACGTTTTCAGCCGGATTTCCCGGACCGTTTGAAAGCATTATTCCGTCAGGAGAGAGGGCTTTTATCTCCTCTGCTGTGGTATATGCCGGTACTACTATTACTTCACAGCCACGCTTTACAAGTTCATTTCTGATATTTCTCTTGTATCCGAAATCCATAAGCACTACCTTGTATTCCGGATTTGCCTCAGAATATGTAAAGCTTCTGTCAGCTGTTACATTCCTTACAGCATTTTTTATTTCATATTGCCTGATTTTTTCAAGAAATTCATCTTTCTTTTCATATACGTTTTCAGTTGTTATAACACCGTTCATAACTCCGGCTTCACGGATTGTTCTTGTAAGACGGCGTGTGTCTATATTATGCAGACCGATTATATTTTCCTTTTCAAGGAATGTATTTATATCGCCCTCCATGCGGAAATTTGACGGTGCATTGCACCATTCCCTTACTATATATCCGCTTACATATGATTTATCAGATTCCTTGTCAGCTTCATTTACTCCATAGTTTCCGATCAGCGGAAATGTCTGGGTTACTATCTGACCATAATAGCTCGGGTCTGTGAGGGTTTCCTCATAGCCGGTAAGGCTTGTTGTGAATACAACCTCCCCTATTACTGTACCCTTTGCACCAAAGCTTCTTCCCTCGAATATCTGACCGTCGGCAAGAAGAAGGTATGCCTTTTCGCTCTGATTAAATAATGACATTTTACCATTCCTTTCATTATCAAGCAATTATATATATGCTGTGATGTCGTCTCTCATTCTGATGACCTCACGGCGTGCTGCTTTAGCAAAATCACGTTCATTGCAATCCTCTTTTTTATATGCACACATAACAGCCCGTGAAGAATTTACTATAGCTCCCAGACCGTTTTCGTCAAATGCTCCGGCAACGCCTTCAGCTCCTCCGCCCTGAGCTCCATATCCGGGGACAAGGAACATTGTATGCGGTAAACGCTTGCGGAGTTCCGAAAGCTGTTCCGGATAGGTAGCTCCCACTACTGCACCGACGCTTGAATATCCGTATTTTCCAATCTGTCCGCTTCCCCATTTCTCGCACATATCGCCCATTATAGCATATATCGGAACTCCGTCAATAAGTCTGTCCTGAAGCTCTCCGCTTGAGGGATTGGAAGTTTTTACAAGCACGAATATTCCTTTATCACGTTCCTTGCACACTTTAAGCAGAGGTGATATTCCGTCTGTTCCGAGATAGCCGTTTACTGTCAGGGCATCTGCTCCGAATGGTTCAAAATCATTTTCGCCTATTCTTACAGTACCGAGATGTGCATTTGTATAGGCTTCCATTGTAGCTCCTATATCATTTCTTTTTCCGTCTGTTATTACGAACATTCCTTTGAGTTTGGCATATCTGATAGTTCTTTCAAGAGCTTTCATACCGTGATGGCCGTACATCTCATAATATGCTGCCTGCGGTTTTATTGCCGGTACTATATCGCATATCTCATCAATAATCATCTGATTGAATTTCAGTATTGCCTTTGAAGCTGCTTTAAGACTCCAGCCGTCCTCTTCCAGATATCTTTTCTGAATAAATTCCGGAACATATTCAAGCTTAGGGTCAAGTCCCACCACACTTGGATTTCCTGTTTCCTTAATCTTCTCAATAAGTCTGTCAAATGACATTTTATTCCCTCATTTCTGTATTTTTATATGATATTATACCTTATTTTTCCCTCGGTAACAGTCATAAGCGGTCTGCCCCTGAATCTCATACCTTTGAATACTGTATTATGTGATTTTGAACTGAGCTTATCCGGCTCAACCGTCCATTCCCTGTTAAGGTCAACTAAGGTGAAATCAGCTTTTTCTCCCTCTTTTATATCATGTATTTCAAGTCCGAGAAGTCTTCGGGGGGTTTCGGACATAAGCTCAATAACCCTTTCAAGCGATATTTTTCCGGTATGATAAAGTCCTGTCAGTACTGCGGAAAGTGATGTTTCAAGTCCCACAACACCATTCGGAGCTTTTTCAAATATCTGCTTTTCCTCAGCGGTATGCGGTGCATGGTCGGTAACTATACAATCTATAGTACCGTCTATAATTCCCTCTGTTACTGCCTCAACATCATTCCGGGTTCTGAGGGGCGGATTCATTCTGAAATCGGCATCTCTTGCAAGAAGCTTTTCATCAGTCAGCATAAAGTAATGCGGACAGGTTTCACAGGTTACACGGATTCCCTTTTTCTTTGCCTGACGTATAATTTCAACGCTTTCCGCTGTACTTACGTGAGCAATATGTATTCTTGCTCCGACGCTTTCAGCCAGTATTATTTCACGGGCAGTAATCATATTTTCTGATACTCTGTCCATGCCTTTTACTCCCAGCCTTCGGGAAATCTCTCCCTTATTCATTATACCGCCGTTTATAATTGACAAATCCTCACAATGAGAGGTTATAAGAAGATTGTTTTCATTTGTAAGCTCAAGAGCCTTTCTCATAAGCTCTGCATTTTCAACAGGTCTTCCGTCATCTGAAAGGGCTGAAGCTCCTGCTTTTTTCAGAATTTCATAGTCGCAAAGCTCCTGACTTTTCATACCTTTTGTAATACATGCTGTCTGATGTACTTCAACTCCGGTATTCTTTGCCTTGTCATAAATATATTTCAGAGTTCCGGGATTATCAACAGGCGGATTAGTATTCGGCATACAGAGTACACCAGTTACTCCTCCGGCAAGTGCGGAGCGTGTTCCCGTTATTATATCCTCTTTATGCGTAAATCCGGGGTCACGGAAATGCACATGCATATCAAACAATCCGGGAATAACATTAAATCCGTTGCAGTCAAAAATTTCTGCTCCGGCTTCGGAAATATTACTTCCGGTTTTTTTTATTACGCCCTCCGAAATATATATATCGCACGGCGTTTTGCTGTCCTTGATTCTTACATTCTTCAGAATAAAATTATCTGCCATAAATCCTCCTAACAAATTCCCAAAAAAAACGCTTGCAGAGTTGACAGGCAAGCGGTATCATCAGATAATAAAGCCTTGTCAACCGAGGGACGGGGCTGGTTTTAAGGGATTTTTTCATTAACATTTATTATAACATAATAATAATAGTTTGTCCAGTAGTTTTACTTAAAATTCAAATAAAAAAATCTTTTGATTTAGTATCTCTTATTAACACTGAAAATTCATGGAATTATCACAGAATGTTCAGTGTACTTTTTTTATTATGAGTATAATATACATATAAGGATAAGAAAATATAAATCCGGAGGAATTGCTTATGAACACAAAGGACCATTATATACTCGCAAAGGAAATTTCCGGAAGCTTAAAGAATTTCGGAGGAAAATTAAAAAGGCTTGCTTTTATAGCAGGCTGTATCGCTCCCGATATGAACCCTTTCACATATATAAAGGGGCATCGCTTTAATGACCGCTGTCAATCCCTGAAAATGATTCTGAAATCCGGAAAAATTTCGGTCTATAATACAGGCGTAATTATTCACTATATCGGCGACTGCTTTACTTTTACGCATAATTCCGGTTTCAAAGGCTCTCTCAATGAACACATTGAATATGAAAACCATCTCCACACCTTTATAAACAGGGATTTCAGACGCTTTGCCGGAAAAATTCATATTCCCGAAAATATTTCGCTCCCTGAACTCTTTCAGAAGCTTCATGATGAATATCTCAGAAATAAAAGCTCATGTGAAAATGACTGCCGTTATATATATACGGTCTGCACTGAAATTACCGCAAGGCTTACTAAAGCCATATAAAAAAACGGACGGGCATTTTCTGCCCGTCCTCAGACTATCCTTCAAGATATCTCAGAAGCTCCGGCATTGCCTTCATAGCTTCAGAATATCCGTGCTTATATAATGCCGTAAGCTTTCTGGTATTGGATTCCGTACGGCTGACATTCATAGTTGTTTCCGGAGCTATTACAAATACTTTCCCCTGTTTTTCAAGTTCCGCAAGCCTTTCAACACACTTGTTGTAATTATCCGGTCTGCTGTATGAAGCCTTTACAAATTCCGGATATTCCCTGTATCTTAGTCCGACAAGCCTTGAAATTCTTTCAGATTTTTTCCGGTAATTCCTTTCTCTGGTAAGCACTACTATATTCTTATCGCACCCACAACGCATTGCCTGTTCATATGGTATTGAATCAGATACTCCGCCATCAAGATATTTTTTTCCGTTTATTTCCGCTATAGGGAAAAGCAACGGCATTGAGCATGATGCTCTCAGATACATGAATTTTCTGTCGTCTCTCGGAACTTCCAGATATTCCGGCTTCCC
>JAQXFT010000078.1 GCA_029005335.1 Oscillospiraceae bacterium | reverse complement strand
AACTGCTACAACAGTAAAAAGCTCGTCAATAACGGGCAGAGCGTCCGGAACGATAAAATTTGCGGCAGCCAGAGCTATTGCAAGTCCCGTATGACCTTTTTTGCTGAATATGAAACCGCCAATCAGAAGTACGACACAGCCGAAAGTATCAAATATTGAAAGAGCAACAACGATTAATGCAGCTTTTAAAAATGAATACGGCTCAACCTGTTTATTCTGATTATTCATTGCCAGGCACCTCCTGATAAGTTTTTATGTCGGGAATATTTTAACAAAAGAGGCAACTGTTAAACAGTGCCTCAGTAATTTGTTTATTTATGTCTGTTCTTTTTTTCGTCATAGCGGTCAAATTCAGTTCCTGCCTTATCACCCGCAAGACCTCCTATAATTCCGCCGATAATTGCACATGGGACAGCTCCTGCAACGCCTCCGAGAGGACCTGCTACAATACCGATTCCAGCCCCAAGCTTTGCACCGGCAGCAGCACCAGCAGCAGCACCGCCTACAAGACCAATTCCTTCCTTAACTCTTTTTGCCATGTTTTTTCACTCCTTTTCAAATAATAAGCCTTTTAAGCTTCTGATTATATTATACATATAGTACCGGACAAACGTATGTCCCAATAAAAAATTCATGTATTCTTTCATGATTTTCGTGAATAATTCACAAAATTCCTCCTGATCTGTAACCTGTTATCAGTAAATACATATAATACTTATAAGAAGCTGGCTTCTTAAATATATTTACGGAGAAAACCATGAAAAATATATATACATTGAATTGCCTGAATGAGGGAGAGAAATGCTGTGTCCGTCATCTTCTGATTCAGGGAAATATGCGTAAGCGTCTTCGTGATATTGGTCTGATTGAGGGAACTTATGTTGACTGTCTGAAAAAGAGTGTATCCGGAGACCCGACCGCATATTTAATCAGAGGTGCAGTAATTGCTCTGCGTTCAGATGATTCCTCAAGAATCATTGTAAACAAAATATGAAACAAGCCTGAAATCCATAAAGGATTTCAGGCTTTATAACAATAATTTACTTTACGGGAAGTTCCTTTACAATGCTTGCGAGATACTGCTGTATTGCGAGAACATCACCTGCGGTTATTCCGTCGCCGTTATTCTGAACGTCACCGTTAACGATTCCCTGAACATCAAGAGGATTATTTTCAGAGTCACCGACAAATGCTGCTGCTGCAACAACATCGGCAATCTCAACTTTTCCGTCAACATTTACATCGCCCCAGAGAATATCATTTTCTGAAGTAGTAGTGGTTTTTGTAGTAGTTGTAGTTGGCTTTGAAGCTGAAGCTGTTGTTGTAGTTGTTGTTGGCTTTGTTGTATCAGGGTTGCTGTCGGAGAGCTTTCCGTATACTATTCCGCAGCCGACTGTTGACATATAAACAGTACCGAATTCGTCCATATCACCTACAAGGAAGTTTCCGTTTCCTGTACCGCCATAGAGATTCTGGGTATTAATTAAAACCCATGTTTTTCCGCTGTCCTGTGAACGGTATATACCTTCTGGGTCGGATTCCTGCGGTTTTCCGTAAATATAGAGGGTATTAACATCTCCTGCCTTTTCGGGAGCACCATAACCAATAGTCTTACAATAGAATACACTGTCAAGCTTTGTTACAGTCTTTCCATAGTCAGTTGAAATATATGCACCATTCCAGCCAGCTCCGAGAACTATTTTTCCCTCACCGAGATATGCGATTCTGTTTGCAACATCGCACATATCATATTTGCATATGCCTGTTGAAGTAAATGTTGCACCGTAATCGGTACTTACCATAAGCTGATAATTGGCGTCATCAAAAGAAGGCTCTTTCTTTGTTGTATCGCTTGCCCAGTAATCATTATATTTTGCTGAATAAGCATAAACTATATTTGGCTTTTCAGGTTCAACCAATATTGCGGGAGTTTTAGATGTGGCTGTGCCTGTGCAGTCTGACCATGTAGCACCGAAATCATCAGAGTATGAAATCTTTCCGTATCCGCTTGTATGGAATATACGATATGAACCGTCCTCAAGCTGTGTAATTCCGGCTTTTCCGCCTGAACCGCCGGCATTAGACATCTCATTCCATGTAGTTCCGGCATCAGTAGTATAGTAACCTTTTGCTTCATTTTCTGCAAATCTTACCATTACATCAGGATTCTGGGGGCAATATGCAATTGCTCCGGTAGAACCCATATTAGGCTTATGCTGGATTCCTATTTCGTCGACTGCTGTATGCTTATATCCGTCATAGTCACCGATTGCGGAATATTCGTCTCCTCCCGGAACGCTTACCATATCGAGAGCAACAACTTCTTCAACGCCGTCCGGCTGGAAATAGAACTGTACTCCCTGTTCAGCCCATACATTGTCACATGCAAACACACCGTTTCCTGATGTCATAAGGATTCTGTCGGAGTCTCTTGGGTCAATGAGAATACCGCTTCCCCAGTGACAAGCCTTGCCGTAAATCCAGTCATAGCCATTTGTATCAATAGGTTCTGAAATAAAGTATTCCTTTCCCCAGTCTCCGGCTTTTTTACCGGGGGTGATGTTCGTCCATGTGTCACCGCCGTCTTCTGACCTGAAGAAATAGTCTCCCCATGCAATACTTGTATCAGTCCATTCTTTTTCGTACCACTGGTCAGACCATACACCGCAGGTTCTTGCGAGGAGTTTGTCCGGATTATTTTTATCTGCGGTAACCATACCGATTGCATTTGAAGCCGGTGAAATATCTGTTACTTTTCCACTTGCAATATTATATTTATAAGCTCCGCCTGCACCTCCTGAGAATGCGAGACCTGCTATATAAGTAAAGAAAAGATTTCCGTTATTATCACTGCTGATTGTTACAGGATAGTTAGCTGTCGGAAGGTCTGCACTTAGTTCTGTGAACTCATCAGTATCAACATCAGCTACATGTATATTTGCCTGACCTGTAACTGAAGTACCTACATAGACTTTTCCGCCCTCAATATGAATAGTTGCGATACCGTTCTGCTGATTGTATTCCTTTGCTTCAGTACCTCTTACCATATGTTCTGTCCACATTGGATATTTGAGGCTTTCGGTAAACAAGCCGAGGTCGTCATAACCTTTGACGGATTTCCAGGTTTTTCCGCCGTCAGTAGATTTTATAAGAGCGGATTCACCGGCAGTTACATCTCCTCCGGCATAGATAGTATCGGGATTATCAGGGTCAA
>JAQXFT010000077.1 GCA_029005335.1 Oscillospiraceae bacterium | reverse complement strand
TTTACTCGAAGAGTGACAGAAAAAAGCTTGAAGATGAGCTTATTGCGATTGAAAAAGCAGGCTGTAAAGCGGATTTCTGTGATTCTGTTCCATTGCCGTTGGAGGTTGCCGGAGCTGTAAGGCTTCCGAATCAGGCACAGTTTAATCCGCTGAAATTCATATATGCAATTGCGGAAAATCTGTGCATATATGAAAAATCGTTTGTACGTGAGATGAAAAGGAATACAGCAGTTACAGAAAAAGGCAGTGTTTCAGCGGATTATGTAGTTGTAGCAACGCATTTTCCGTTTATAAACAAGCATGGAAGTTATTTTCTGAAGCTTTATCAGAACCGCTCATATGTTATAGCCCTTGAGAATGCACAGGATACAGGCGGAATTTATCGTGATGAAAGCGAAAGCGGACTTTCTTTCCGAAACTATAAAAATTATCTCCTTATCGGCGGAGGAAGTCACAGAACCGGCAAACAGGGAGGCTATTGGAACGAACTGAGAAGATTTGCGGAACTTAATTATAAAAATTCAAAGGAATATTGTTTCTGGTCTGCACAGGATTGCATGAGCCTTGATAAAATACCGTATATAGGGAAGTATTCTGACCGCACTATGAATTTATATACAGCCTCGGGATTCAGTAAGTGGGGAATGACAGGCTCAATGCTTTCTGCAATTCTGCTTACAGATTTGATACTTGGCAGAAACAATGAATTTTCAGAAATTTTCAGTCCGTCAAGAAGTATTCTGAAACCTCAGCTTTTTTTGAATATTCTTGAATCGGCAAAAGGTCTTGTAACTTTTTCACATAAACGCTGTCCGCATCTCGGGTGTGCTTTGAAGTGGAACAGTGCTGAACATTCATGGGATTGTCCGTGTCATGGTTCACGCTTTGACGAATCCGGCAAGGTTCTTGACAATCCTGCAAACGGTGATATTTATTAGGTTTTTTCTGCATCTTATCAGTACAAAAATGCAGGTTATCAGAAAATGCTTGAAATTTGAATCATATATTGTTATAATAGAATAAGATAAAATTCAGGAGGCAGAGTATGGATAATAAAAGCATTACATCACTGATGTCCGCATTTGGCAGAACATATCACAGCGAAAACGAGGTAAATCCGATTTTTAATGATAAAATATCACATAAGCTTATGACAGATGAGGAATATAATTCAATCGGGAAATATATTCTCGGGGGAATTGATTTTTTTGCTCCGGAGCTTAAAGGAACATTTTCAGATAATAATGAAGCTCTGTTATGGCTTGTCAACACTCAGATTTCCCCGACACCTCTTGCACGTTCAAGGTATTGTGAGGATTCTCTGAAAACAGCAATGCTTACGGGTACTCAGCAATATGTTATTCTCGGAGCTGGTCTGGATACATTTGCATTCAGAGAGCCGGATTTTATGAAAAAATATTCTGTATTTGAAGTAGACCACCCGAAAACTCAGGAGGATAAAAAGGAGAGAATTTTCCGTGCCGGTCTTGAAATTCCTGAAAAGCTTACTTTTGTACCTGTGGACTTTTCAAAGGACAATCTTGTAAAAGCACTGACTGATTCGGGATTTGACAGAACAAAGAAAACGTTTTTTTCATGGCTTGGAGTCAGCTATTATCTTTCATCAGAAGAAATTGAAAAGCTTTTTTCAGAGATTTCGGAATTGGCGTCAGATGGAAGTACACTGTTGTTTGACTATGCAGATGAAAATCTTTTTACTTCTGAGATAAAAAGAGTAAGGAATATGATTTCCATGGCAGCTGCAGGCGGAGAACCTATGAAATCCTGTTTTTCCTATTCTGATTTGGAAAGACTTCTTGAAAAATACAATTTTCTGATTTATGAACTTCTGTATACGGAGGATATTGAACGGAAATATTTTTATAATAAAAAATATCCGGCATTTGAGCATATATGTTATACGCAGGCTGTCCGGAAAAAGTGAACGGAGAGAAAATGAAGCTTATAGAACGAACAATAGAGAATCCGGAAGATGATACAGTAATCCTTGAATACTTTGAATTTACCAAAGAATTTTCAGATATAAAAAACTTTATTCTTGATAATAATCAGATGTTTGCAGTTTATAAAGATGAAAAAACACTTGTAAAGATAAGAATCAGTGATATACTGTATTTCGAGGCTGTGGGCGAGCTTGTTTTCGCATATACTGAAAGCGGTGTTTATGAAGTTAAAATGAGGCTTTATCAGATTGAAGAGGCTCTTGAGAAAAACAAAATTTTCCGTGCATCGAAATCTTTTCTGATAAATCTCCACCGGATTTCATCAGTTACCCCTGCACTCAACGGAAGGCTGATTGCTACAATGGATAACGGTGAAAAGGTTATGGTTTCGAGGCAGTATGCAAAAATTATTACAAGGCAATTTATGATGGGTCTTGTCTGAGAGAAGGTAAAGTATGAAAAATTCAGATGTATTAAAAAGAATGCTTTCGGATTTTCTGAATATAAATGCGGAAACAACACTTGCCATTGCAATTATAGGAAGCATATTTGCCGGAAAAACTCAGATTACATATCACTATTTTTTCATTCCGCTGATACTGAGCATTATTTATATGATTCCGTGTATTCCTGTATATTTCAAGGAAAATATGACAGTAAAGCAGGTAATCTTTCAGCGTATAGCTGAGCTGATTGTCATAGAAGGTGCAACTATCTGGGTAGCATATCTGCTTGCAGGAGGTGTTTTCAGTATTTATGGATATATAGCTGTAGGAATTTCGGTTCTTGTCTTTGATGTGCTTACTTATCTTCTGCAATGGTATTTTGAAAAAAGTACAGCAGATAACATTAACCGGATAATAAATGAAATGAGAAAAAAATAGAAATTTAATTTCATCAGAGAGAAAGGAAAACATTATGAAAAACAGAAAGAAAACCCTTATTTTTAACGCCGTATTATTAAGTGCTTTAACACTTACAGGCTGTGGAAACTATGAGATGCCAGAAGTATCATATGAATCTTTAATAATATCAGAAAAAGCTACAGAAGCTGTTGAATCTGAAACAACAACAACCAGAACAGAAAAAGCTACAATTGTTACAACAGTACCAGTAATTACTGAAACTGAAAAAAATACTGACATTGATACTGCTACAGAAACAACAACATCAGAAGCTTCTGCTACAACTTTCACAGTGCAGACGACAGTCGCCACTATCACTACACAGGAAGAAACACAAACTGCCATGCAGTCCGTAACGGAAATTCCGGTTACAACAAAACCGGAAGTAATTGTTTCTGAAACGGAAATTATTTCCGATATATCTTCTGAACCTGAGCAGGAAACTACCGGTGAAAGCGATACATATTATATTGAGCTTGCATATCAGCTTATGGGGGAACTTGACTATATAGACAAGATAGGAAGCTCAAATATACCTTTCTATGATGATACTGCATTTACTGATGATAACGGAGATACATTTGCACAGGTTGCGAAAACACAGTTTTCAGATACAGCTGATTTGCGTGAATTTATGGAATCCTGTCTTACAGAGGATTTTATAAGTGAAAGATATTCCGGTATTCTTGATACAGATGAACCGTTATATATAGATGTTGACGGTATATTATACGGCAAGCAGTCTCCGAAAGGCGGAGGCTTCTATTGGACAAATTCAGAGCCGGTTATTGAAAATATCACTGATTCATCTTTTAACATTCTGGCGGAATATGATAATTACGGTGCTTCAGAAACTATGAGTATTGAAGTTGTTATGAGTAATGGAAGCTGGAAAATCAACTGGGTTACATTTGGTCTGTAAGCGGTATAAAATTTTCAGCAAAAAAATATCCCCTGCCTGTGAGATATAAAAGGCAGGGGATAAGCTTTATAAAAAAATCAGATTATTTTTATGGCAATCCGATAAATTCTGAGCTGGCGTAACCATAATAGGTTATACCGTTTTCAGTATAACTGATATAACTCCATTCGGAACTATTATCCAGTCCCCCGATTAATCCGCCACCATCAGAACCATAAAGTTTTACAAGCGAACCTTTTGGCATTTTTATAATTATTTCAGCAGAAGTGGACGGTGCAGAACGTAGATTCAAAGGGTCACTTTCTGTTATTACTTTTCGTGAATATGGTTCGTTGAAAAACGAAAAATCACTGCCGGCTGCACTTGTATCATATGTCATTCCTTTTGTTTCTTTGACATACTGTGCTGAAACGTATCCGCTCAGATTATATTGACTGCAATAAACTTTATACCAGTCTGAATATCCGTCAATATTATATACTGAAACGGAAGTTCCTTTAGGGAGTGTTCCGAGAATTGCAGAATCTGTTGAGGGTCTTTCACGTACATTCAAATCAGATGAT
>JAQXFT010000076.1 GCA_029005335.1 Oscillospiraceae bacterium | reverse complement strand
ATAACACAGAAAAGGGTGCAAAATGCAGTGCGATTCTATACTCGATAATTTCAACAGCACAAGCAAACGGTATGGATGTTGAAAAATACCTGTCCTCTCTATTTTCAAATCCAGCTGGTACGATATTGCTGCCATGGAATAACTGTTAATTTTATCCTCGCCTATTGGCGAGGTTATTTCATGGTGTAACAAACGCGGTTTATTTGACACTTACATCTCTCAGATACGATATTAATCATACTCACGAATTTGAATAGATTTTAAGCTTTTCTGCTAATGCTTTTATAATAGAATCAGCATCATTGTCAATCACTTCATCATAGTACTGTTTAAGGAATTCATTCCCCTTAAAATTAACTGATCTTTCATTTAAAGAGCATGAATCGTCTATTCCTAATTCATATTCCTCTTTTCCTTCCTCTGAAAGCATGTCATTCGAATTAAGAAAATCGAATACAGCTTTTAATCGTCTGACAACAACTTCTTCTCTCATTCCTGCATCTATGTGCCAAGCAGCCTTATCATAAATAATCATATTAATCTCTCCTATCAATCCTTGTCTGAACACTATCAGGAATTCTAATAAGATTACCATCATAATCTTTAATATAGTTTCCGCCAGCATTTCTTATCCTGTTTTCTTTAGCCATTTGTGCACCTTTAGGTGCTGTTTTTGAAGTTACTTCAACCATATCTACAACTCTGCCATCCTTTTCAATAACAAAGTCGATTCTGCGTTTCGTTCCAGTTATAGGATCTACAACAATATTTCCGTTTATATCCCTTAGATATACTTCACTAAGAACAGAATATCCTAACTCAAGTGGATATTTTTCTCTAAGCTCTTTTCCAACCTGTTTTTCACGTGCGCATCCATCAAGCTTATTCTGTATTATTTCAAATTTAACTTCAATGCACTCATTATAAGGATACTGTCTTCCAAGCGGAGAATCCGCAAATCTGTTGGGATTAATCTCCTTAACATCATTAAAACTAAATGTGTTCATATTATCACCGTCCTATCTGTTACTCGTCTATGCCATTCATTGTAAATACCTTCACGAATAATATGTTCATCAGTCTGCATACTCATATCCTTCATAAGACATTCAGTTACCGCTTCTTTGATTTCAGCTGATTCATTGGGAAGTACTTCATCTACAAGCTTTGAAAGCTCCATTGATAACTCACTAAAATCATTCGCACTTAACACAATACTCTCTATACGAATACGCATTACAAGAATATCCGTTATCTTCCTTGGGAGTTCATTTTTATTAGAGCCATCCCATAATGAGATTGTACCAGAAGACTGATACTCATTAAGAATGTCCTTGATATACTCACGATTAAGGTATGTTAGTCCTAGTTTATCAATATTTTGACAAATAATTGAAACATTTAATTCAGGTTTTCCCTTTAAGACACCATATAACATAAACCGTATCAAATGTGACATTATTTCCGTTTTGTCTGTAACAATCCTACTGCTGTCATATTCATAATCACTTTCTACTATATCACATTTTGATACCTTAACAAGCACAGGTTCTATCCAGTCATTTTGATATATAGCTGCAACACCTTTTTCCAGTTTTGCAAGTTCATCGATCTGCTCATTGTTAAGCGAAGCCGCATATCCAACAAGTTCACGATCGCTTTTATCTGGCAAACGGAGAATTATCTTTGTATTTGTATTCCTAATCACTGACATATCCATGAGATTTGGTGATTGATCCGCAATAATAAATCCTTCACCATACGTTCTCAATTCTGCAATTGAATTCGACAACATTTCTACAGATTTCCCCAAAAGATTTGAGCTTTCCGCTGTTTGTTCAGTTGAAGTTCTACGCAACAGATTATGTGCTTCTTCAAGAACTGTCAAATGAGTCAATGGACTGTTACGTTTTCCTGAAACCATACGATACTCATTAAGTTTCATAATAAGAAGTCCCATTATCAAAGCTTTAGTTTCTGTTGAACCAACGCGACTAAGATCAACAACAGAACATTTATCAAACAATGATTCATCATCTATCTCATCTGCACAGAATATCAAGCTGTTAAGACCTGTTGTAAGAGAATTGACTCTTGTAAGCAACGCACCTGAGTAATCACCCTTACTATCTGATGAATAGCTCGAACTATTGATTATTTTCTCTATCTGTTCCAATACATCTTTGAAATTAGGGAATTGTTTTCCTTTAGGATTTTCAGAGGTTCTTATATCCCAACCAACTGAAACATATGCATTCTGTATAGCCTCTTTTAGTATTGCAGGCATTGCTGCGTACATAGGCCAACAGACATTAAATATCTCTACAAGCCTGTCAAGATGTTCAAGTATATGAATATCATCAGGAAAACTGAAAGGATTAATCTTTAACATATCCGATTTCTTTGGATTTGTACCATATACTGAAACACCTGCCATATTTCCAAATATAGATTTGTATTCACCTTTAGCAGGTTCAATCACCAAAAAAGGTATATTGAATATATTATGCGTTGCATTCAGTATCTCATAAACAGTGTTACTCTTGCCAGATCCAGTCGATCCTGTAACAAATGTATGCATCGTAAGAGAATCTAAGTGTAGCCTGACATCTGTAGACATAGTATGTCCCATATTGTAAATCTTTCCGATTATAAAGCTACGGTCATTTGTAACTGTATTTGAACGAATAGCTTCCTTGCCAAACTCTGCATGTTCAATTACAGGAAACCCGCATACTGAGCTTCTTGGCAGACCCATTTGGATAGCTAATTCGTTTCCACTAACAAGTGATGAAGCAGTTACAGATAAGGGAGACTCCAACGCATTATACTTGAACACCGGATGAATAAAATTAGTGACATACTCATTAATGAGTGATAATGACTCTTTTTTATGTTTTCCCCAATAATTAATTGCTGATGTTTCGATACCTGAATTTTCACCACTCACAAGAGCTTTATATGTTCCAGCTGCCATCTCAGCTGTTTCTTGATAGTCAGAAAGAAAATATGCAGCACATTCCCACATTCCGAAGCTTTCACATTCATTGATACGTTTCAGTTGTTCGTCAATTTTTGCAAGAGTATTTATTATATCCTTATTGCTCATTGTAAGCTGAAGATTATCAGACATTCCCTGTGATAAGCTGTTTGATTTTGTCTGCGTATCAGATTTAGACTCAGAACTTCCATCTGTTAAACCTGTAGATTCAGAGGTGTTTGTTGAATAGCTATCAGAATAATTAGTACCTTTCGTTTTATTTTTTGGGGAAATTCCACTCAATAAAGCACTTCCGGCAGAAATAGCACCAGCAGCTGCCAATGAAGCTCCGCCTGTCAACGGTGCAGTTGCAATAGCAGCAGCACCTAATGTAGCACCACCTATGAATTTTACTGCTGAACTTATCGTATTTGGTCTGCTTTCAGAATAGTTTTCACCATCTGAATGAGAATAACTACTTCCTTGCTGATAAGTTTTGCTTCTTGAATAGCTCGTTCCAGTTGTAACACTATGCGAAAAAGAATCAGAAATGTTTAAAGCTGTATTTGTAC
>JAQXFT010000075.1 GCA_029005335.1 Oscillospiraceae bacterium | reverse complement strand
TAAAAGGGAAACAGGTGAAAATCCTGTACGAACCCGTCACTGTATCTGAGGAGTACAGAGCTATTATGTCACTGATTTTTTTAAATCGGGAAGGCTGCTCTGTGTTATGATTCACAAGTCAGGAAACCTGCCGTTTGCGAAGTACAGGAATGAAAAATTCCAGAATCACGAGGTATTGATTGTACATTAAAGACACTGTCACTTAACAGGGGTCTGATTTTCTGTACTTTCTTTTCCCTTCAGAAAAGAAAGTACTTTTTTTGTCAATGCCTTCTGATTGAAAATTATTTTAATCAATCGGAGGAACTAAATTTATGAAAAAGGTGAACGCTATGTTTTTTGCCATAGCAATTATGACATCAATGATAACAGGCTGCGGAAATAATTCATCAGAATCCGGCAAATCTGAAATAAGCTCATCAGAAAATATATCCTCTCAGGCTCCCTCAGCAGATGATGAGGAAAACTACAGCACAGGAGATGCTTCTCTCGATAACACGAGAAATCAGGACGGTATAGGCGAAAATGAACTTCTGGTTCTCAGCTTCGGAACAAGCTTCAACGACAGCCGTCGCCTTACTATCGGAGCAATAGAAAACGATATTGAAAAGGCTTTCCCTGATTATTCGGTAAGACGTGGATTTACGTCCAATATAATAATCGACCATGTAAAAAACCGTGACGGAATATCTATAGACGATATCGACGAATCACTCCGGAGAGCTGTAGATAACGGTGTAAAAAATCTCGTAGTACAGCCAACTCATCTTATGAACGGTATTGAATATGATGAGCTTTCCGGAAAAATTGCAGATTATTCCGACGCCTTCGGGAAAGTTGCAATAGGCGAACCGCTTCTTACAAGCGATGAGGATTTTAAAAAGGTGGAAAAAGCTATTACTGAATGGACTTCCGAATATGATGACGGTGAGACCGCTATATGCTTTATGGGTCACGGTACAGAGGCTGAATCAAATCAGGTGTACACAAAAATGCAGGATATGCTTACTGCTGACGGATATAAAAATTATTTTATCGGAACTGTAGAGGCTTCTCCGTCACTCGATGATGTTAAAAATGCCGTAAAAGCAGGAAATTACAAAAGAGTAATTCTTCAGCCCCTTATGGTAGTTGCCGGAGACCATGCCAATAACGATATGGCAGGTGATGAGGATTCATGGAAAACAGCTTTTGAAAATGAAGGCTATGAAGTCGAATGTCTTCTCCGTGGTTTGGGTGAGAATGAAGCTATAAGGAAAATCTATGTCGAACACGCTGAATCCGCTATAAATTCAATTTCAGAATAATAAAGTAAAAAGTCACTGACGGCATGGGATATTCCGTGCCGTCTTTATTTGAAAGGTAAAATTATGAAAATATTAAAATTAAAAATCTTTTCTGTAATTCTCACGTCATTATTAATATTTTCCGGCTGTGAAAATATAAATCCTCAGTCATCAGAAATTTCAGATTCAGAAATTCAGACTGCTCCGACGCAGACCCTTGAAATATCAGGTAGCCCGATTTATGCCTCCGACCTCAACGACGGTAAATATACGATTGCTGTTGACTCAAGCTCATCAATGTTCAATATTACTGATTGTGAGCTTACCGTTTCAGATGAAAATATGACTGCTGTCATGACTATGGGCGGAAAGGGATATCTTTATCTGTTTATGGGCAGAGGCGAAAATGCTTCCGATGAAAGCCAATACATTCCCTTTAAAGAGGATAAGAACGGAAATCATACATTCACTGTTCCCGTGGAATCGCTCGATACAGGTATAGAGTGTTCCGCATTCAGCAAAAAGAAAGAGCAATGGTATGACCGCACAATTGTATTCCGTTCGGATTCTCTTCCGGCTGATGCCTTTAAAAATCTCAATACCGCACAGAATCTTAATCTTGCGGACGGAGAATATACAATAGATGTAACGCTCGGAGGAGGTTCGGGAAAAGCAAAAATAGATTCCCCCGCAAGGCTTATAGTGGAAAATGGTCAGGTTTATGCAGAAATTGTCTGGGGAAGCTCAAACTATGATTACATGATTGTGGATAATCAGAAATTTCTGCCGTTAAATACTGAGGGCAACTCATCTTTTAAAATACCCGTCAAGGCTTTTGACCGCAGAATCAATGTATTGGCTGATACTACTGCTATGAGTACACCGCACGAAATCGAATATACACTTTATTTTGATTCAGAGAGTATAAAATCATGAAAATATCAAAGCTTTTTTTAATAACCGGATTTATTTTCCTTACGTCCTGTACCAGCTCCGAAAAACAGTCCTTTACACTTCAGAATCCCATAGGAAGCATGAAGCTTGAATATGCAAATCAGTTTTCAGTAGATTACTATGAAAATAATTTCTCTCTGATAAGCATAGCGGACGGAGAAAAATATCTCGTTGTACCTCCTGACAATGAAGCTCCGGAAAATCTTCCTGACGATATAACCATAATCAGACAGCCTGTGAAAAATATATATATGCCGGCATCTTCCGCAGTGGATTTGATTTATTCAATAGATTCTCTGGACAGCATATTTGCTGTATCAACTTCGCAGAATGACTGGTCCTTGAAATATATGCAGGACGCTATGGAAAACGGAGATATACTCTATGCCGGAAAATATTCTTCACCTGACTATGAAATGATTTTATCAAATAAATGCGGTCTTGCAGTAGAATCAACAATGATATATCATACTCCTCAGGTCAGGGAACAGCTCCAAAATCAAGGTATTCCCGTAATGACAGAACGTTCAAGCTATGAACAGCACCCTCTCGGGCGTATGGAATGGATAAAGCTTTATGGTCTGATTCTGGGAAAGGAATCAGAGGCGGAAAAGGTCTTTGATGAAAAATCCTCAATCCTTAAAAATATAGAATCCGCAGAAAATACCGGTAAAACTGCCGTATTCTTCTACATAACGTCAAATGGCTCTGTAAGTGTCCGCAAGCCGGGAGATTATATTTCTAAGATGATTGAGCTTGCCGGCGGAAAATATATACCCGATTCCGAAAGCCTTGATGTTGATGAAAATGCACTTTCAACAATGAATATGCAGTTTGAATCGTTTTATTCTCTTGCAAAAGATGCAGACTATATAATATACAACAGTACGGTTGACGGCGGTCTCTCATCAGTCGATGAGCTGATTCGGAAAAATTCCCTGATGTCCGATTTTAAAGCAGTAAAAAATAATAACGTATGGTGTACAGATAAAAATATGTTTCAGCAGACTTCCGATACGGCAGAGGTAATATCCGATATGCATAAAATTTTCAGCCAGAGCAAAGATGAAACAGAATTTCTTTATCATATTTCATAGGCAGGTGAACATGATGAAAAATCAGAAAATATATCATACAATCTGTTTTGCAGTGCTGGCAGGAATGCTCGTTATACTCATTGCACTGAGCCTCTATTGCGGAAGCGTCAGATATTCTCCGGAAAAGATTACTGAAATACTTTCCGGAAAAAGCACTGACAATTCAGCAATCAGTATAGTAAAGGAAATACGTTTGCCCAGAGCAGTTGCTTCGGCAATTCTGGGCGGAGCTTTAGCTGTATCCGGATTCCTCCTACAGATATTTTTTTCCAACCCGATAGCAGGCCCTTTTGTCCTCGGAATATCATCAGGTGCAAAGCTGACTGTCGCATTAGCAATGATATTCTTTTTTAAGGCAGGTATAATTCCGGAATCTGATGAAATAATGCTTTCATCTTTTACAGGCTCAATGATTGCAACCGGATTTATACTTGCCGTTTCCGGAAAAGTAAAAAAGAGTTCTTCACTTGTCGTAAGCGGTATAATGATTGGCTATATCTGCTCCGCAGTCACCGATTTTGCAGTCACTTTTGCAGATGATTCAAATATTGTCAATCTGCACAACTGGTCTATGGGAAGCTTTTCGGGAATAGATTCAGGAGACATAAAAATTATATCAGCCGTTATATTTCCGGCAACAGCTCTGACTATGATGATTTCAAAGCAGATAGGGGCATATCGTCTCGGTGAAACATATGCACGGAGTATCGGAATGAATATAAAGGTTTTCCGAATAGTTCTGATACTGCTTTCAAGTATTCTTTCAGCTACAGTAACAGCTTTTGCGGGTCCTGTATCATTTGTCGGAATAGCAGTTCCACACCTTATAAGAGGTCTTCTTAAATCCTCAAAGCCTTCTCTGATTATTCCGGCATCTTTTCTCGGCGGAGCATCATTCTGCGTTATGTGCGACCTTATAGCAAGAACCCTGTTTTCTCCGTCTGAATTGAGCATAGGTTCAGTAACTGCTGTTTTCGGAGCGCCTGCAGTAATATGGATTATGCTTAAACGCAAAAAAACAGAGGTATGATATGAATAAAACTGTACTGTATACAAAAAATCTTTCAGTCGGATACAACAGGAAATCTGTCATAGATGATATAAATATATCTGTAGAAGCCGGTCAGATTGTCACTCTTATAGGCTCAAACGGTTCAGGAAAATCAACAATACTTAAAACTCTTGCCGGACAGCTTAAAGAAATCTCAGGAGACATTTATATAAAAGACATAAATCTCAGAAAGCTGAACAGAAAACAAATTGCAAAATCAGTCTCAATTATGACGACTGACCGCATTGAACCTGAGCTTATGACCTGCAGGGATATTGTTGAATACGGAAGATTCCCCTATACCGGACAGTCCGGAAGACTTTCAGATTATGACCGCATGAAGGTTGATGAAGCTATAATGCTTGTCAATGCCGGAAAAATATCAGATATGAATTTCTGTCACATCAGCGACGGTCAGAAACAGAGAATACTTCTTGCAAGAGCTGTCTGTCAGCAACCTGACATACTGATTCTTGATGAGCCTACGTCCTTTCTTGATATAAAATACAAGCTTGAGCTTTTAAATATACTGAAAAATCTTGCACATGAAAAAAATATAGCAATAATAATGTCTCTTCATGAGCTTGACTTTGTAAGGCATATTTCAGATTATGTACTCTGTATCAAAAACGGAAGGGCTGACAGATATGATATACCGGAAAAAATATTCTCAGATAATTATATAAGCAGTCTTTATGATATAAAATCAGATTCATGGAATATTATGCAGAAATTTACAGAAAAATAGCGAGCTGTCCAGCTCAGAACTGAACCGCCCGTGAATCTGCGAATTTCTACATATAGTAATTTTTAAAGACGGTTGCAAGAAGCTTCAGAAACTTTGAATTGGTAACTTTTAAATTTTCACTGCTTCCATTCGTTGAAATATTCCCGTATCTGGATTCAAGATAGTATAAATACTCTCTGTTTCCGGAATCCTTCATAAAGACCTTTATACAGTTTCTGATACATCTTTCAACGTTATTATAATTGCTTCCGTGCCGGACTGCTATTTCCGGATAAATATCTTTTGTAAGGCTGACATACTTGTTATTTTCAAACAGAATTATGTATATTGCTGAACAGGTATACTGAAATCCGTTCAGCTTTTCATTGACACCCGAATTTTTTACAAAAAGGCGTATCTTTTCGGATATGCTGTTCTGCTTTATGATATTATTCTTTGTTATAATCTCCTCATAAAGTGCATACAGGTCATAAGGCATATAAAGGCATGAAACACTCCCGACCTTGACAAGCTCATCAATCCTCCAGTCCCTTCGGGGCATAAGCACTATCGGATAAACCTGACTCCTGAGATTTTTAATTTTGCTTATCAGCCATACAATATCGCATGAAAAAAGCTTTGCATCAAATATCAGAACGTCCGGTTTATACTCATCAATCTTTGATAAAAGCTTGTCTGTGTTCCGGCAATGGCTCAGACTTCTGACTTTAAAGTCTTTGATTTGTAAATATCTGGTAAGTTTTATGTCAAAATTCAAATCAGCTGTCACAATAAATACCTTAATTTTTATGTCCAATTTACAGGATTCCTTTCACTAAAAATTTATGATAAAGTTTGCTAAAAAAATATCCTTTTAGATTTTAACATATAATTTTACATAGTTCAAATAAATTTCAAAAAAAATATGTCATTATTTGTCGAATTTTAAAAAATCCGTACTAATGTACGGATTTTTTTACAAGCCTCCCGAAAATCCCGCTCTTATCTGTTCGAGCGTACGGGGGGTATAATTCATATAGGGCATCATACAGC
>JAQXFT010000074.1 GCA_029005335.1 Oscillospiraceae bacterium | reverse complement strand
ATTATTCTGAATGACGGAAAAATCCCCTTTATGATTGGCGGTGAACATCTTGTAACCCTCGGTTCAGTCCGTGCAACAGCTGAAAAATATTCCGATTTGCATATAGTTCACTTTGATGCACATGCCGATTTGCGTGACGACTATCTCGGTCAGAAGCTTTCACACGCCTGCGTTTTAAGAAGATGTCACGAAATTGTCGGTGACGGTCATATTTTTCAGTTCGGTATACGTAGCGGTGACAGAGATGAATTTAAATTCTCCGAAAAGCATACCTACATGAATAAATTCAATCTCGATACGCTCGAAGAAATTACCGATAAGCTCAAAGGCAAAAATATATACCTCACTGTTGACCTTGATGTCCTTGACCCGTCTGTATTTGCCGGAACAGGTACTCCCGAAGCCGGAGGAGTTTCCTTTGATGAACTCCGAAAGGCTCTTACTCTTGTATGCAGTAAGCTTAATATAGTCGGCTGTGATGTAAATGAACTTAGTCCGCAGTATGACCAGTCAGGAGTTTCAACTGCTGTTGCGTGTAAGATTATAAGAGAAATGTTGCTTGCATTATCATAAATAAAATCAAAAAGTTTTCGGTCAAGCCTTTTTCAAAAGGATTGCAAGGGTTCGGGGACAGCGTCCCCGAAGAATACAAAATAAATATAAAGGAGAATGTTAAAAAATGGGAAAATGTATGATTATCGGCTGTGGCGGTGTAGCCTCAGTAGCAATTCACAAGTGCTGTCAGAACAGCGAGGTTTTCGAGGGAATTATGATTGCAAGCCGTACTAAATCAAAGTGCGACGCTCTTAAGGAAAAGCTCCAGCCGACTACTAAAACAGTAATCGAAACTGCACAGGTAAACGCTGATAATGTCGATGAGCTTGTCGCTCTTATAAATTCTTATAAGCCTGATGTCGTTCTTAACCTTGCACTGCCCTATCAGGATTTGACTATTATGGACGCTTGTCTTGCTACTAAAACCCACTATGTTGATACCGCTAACTATGAACCGCTTGACACTGCAAAATTTGAGTACAAATGGCAGTGGGCATACCGTGAAAAATTTGAAAAAGCCGGTATCACTGCACTTCTCGGAAGCGGATTCGACCCCGGAGTTACCGGAGTATTCTCCGCATACGCTATGAAGCACCAGTTTGATGAAATCAATTACATTGACATTCTCGACTGCAACGGCGGTGACCACGGCTATCCTTTCGCTACTAACTTCAACCCCGAAATAAATATCCGTGAAGTATCCGCTAAAGGAAGCTATATCGAGGACGGCAAATGGGTTGAAACTGAACCTATGGAAATAAAGCGTGTTTACAATTTCAAGGGCGTCGGCGAAAAGGATATGTATTTACTCCACCACGAAGAACTCGAATCCCTTGCACTCAATATCAAAGGCATAAAAAGAATACGTTTCTTTATGACATTCGGACAGAGCTATCTGACACACCTCAAATGCCTTGAAAATGTCGGTATGACTTCCATTGAACCGATTATGTATGAGGGTAAGGAAATAGTTCCGCTCCAGTTCCTTAAAGCCGTACTCCCAGACCCTGCAACTCTCGGTGCAATAACCGTCGGAAAAACTAATATAGGCTGTATCTTCAGAGGCAAAAAGGACGGTAAGGACAAAAATTACTACCTCTACAATATATGCGACCATCAGGAATGTTACAAGGAAGTCGGTTCACAGGCTATATCCTATACAACAGGCGTACCAGCTATGATTGGTGCTATGATGATTATGACAGGTCAGTGGAATAAAGCAGGCGTTTACAATATCGAGGAATTTGACCCCGACCCGTTTATGGACGCTCTTAATAAATGGGGTCTGCCATGGGAAGAAGATTTCAACCCTGTTCTTGTTGATTAATAAAAATTCCATTATGAAAAAACATAATAAAAAAATTGTTGCTCCTGTTGTAATTACGGTGATACTTGTTTTGTATCTCGTAATCTATGCAGTTATGTGTCTGCTTTCAGTATGTTCAATGGGAATTGTTGGTATAATTTTTGCTCTGATTGCACTCAGCGGTATTGCGGTTTCAATATACACTCTCATTGAAAGAATAAACGAAATAGAAGAAGGTGAAGACGATGATATTAGTAAATACTGATTATATCTCCGGAAAAAATCTCGAAATGCTTGGACTTGTCAAGGGTTCAACCATTCAGTCAAAGCACGTCGGAAAGGATATTATGTCCAGCTTTAAAACTATTGTAGGCGGTGAACTCAAGGAATATAATGAAATGATGAACGAAGCACGTGCTATCGCTACAAAGAGAATGGTTCAGGAAGCTGAAAAACTCGGTGCAGATGCTATTGTAAATATCCGCTATGCGTCATCTGCAATTATGCAGGGGGCTGCGGAAGTTATTGCATACGGTACTGCCGTTAAATTTGTGTAATGCTTTTTATACAATATATTTCAGTTTATTAT
>JAQXFT010000073.1 GCA_029005335.1 Oscillospiraceae bacterium | reverse complement strand
CAGTAGACGATATTGAAAAATGCGGATTTATTTTTCCGTCAATTGTCCACGAGGGTGATATTACGGTAGGGATTTCAACATCGGGAAAAAGTCCTGTATATGCAAAATTTCTCCGCTTGAATATTGAGGATATGCTTGACGGTTATTATATGAAAATTTTTGAAACCCTGAGCAGATTCCGCCCATATGTCAGGGAACATTTTGATAATGAAAAACAGCGTAAGGAAGCTATGGAAACAGTTTTTGAAATATGTCTTTCAGATGAAAATATTCCCGATGACGATGAAATAAAAACTATTCTCGAAAGGGTAGAAACAGGCTATGAAAATCAGAATAGGAACCCGTAAAAGCCGTCTTGCACTTGCACAGACAGATATTGTAATTGATTCACTTAAAAAAGCATATCCCGATATACAGACGGAAATCGTACACATAAGCACCAGTGGCGACAAAATAACTGACATACCTCTTTCAGCAATAGGAGGAAAGGGAGTATTTGTATCAGAAATTGAAAAATCGCTTCTTGAAAACAAAACAGATATAGCTGTACACAGTGCAAAGGATTTACCGCTTAATCTTGCGGAGGGACTTGAAATATCAGGAGTTCTGAAGCGTGGAAATCCGTGTGATTGTCTTGTGCTACGCAGTGGAGAGAGCATAGAAAATATTTCCGGTTTTACAGCAGGCACAGGAAGCATGAGACGCAGACAGAATATGCATAAGCTTTATCCCGATATATCTTTCAGGGATATACGTGGAAATATTGATACACGTCTGAAAAAGCTTATTGAGAGAGAATACGACGGAATAATACTTGCAATGGCAGGACTTGAACGCCTTGATATTGTAAAAAGTGATATATATGATGTATATCCTTTCAGTGCTTCGGATTTTCTGCCGTCAGCGTGTCAGGGGATTATTGCAGTTGAAAGCCGTAAGGATTTTTCGGAAATTATCAGAAATATAAATGATATTCAGACCTTTATGCAGTTTGAAACTGAAAGATATGTTCTTGAACTTCTCAACGCAGACTGTACAACAGCAATCGGAGCATATTCAGAAATAAACGGAAATAAAATAACTCTTACAGTATCAGCGGACTTTAAAAAAATTCTTTCGGGAACTGCTGATATATCGGAACGCTTTGAGCTTGCGGAAAGGCTGGTGAATAGATTATGACAGGAAAAGTATATCTTGTCGGAGCTGGTTGCGGAGAATATGATTTGATAACCCTGCGTGGAATGAATATTCTGAAAAGATGTGAAGTCCTTATATATGACAGCCTGATTGATGAAAATCTTCCTGACTTTGCACCGCAGGATTCCGAAAAAATATGTGTCGGAAAGCGTTCGGGACATCACAGCGAAACACAGGAAAATATAAATAAAATGCTTGTCGAAAAGGCTCTTGAGGGAAAAATCGTTGTACGCCTTAAAGGCGGAGACCCTTTTGTATTCGGCAGAGGCGGAGAGGAAATAGCTGAGCTTAAAAAAAATAATATTCCATATGATATTATTCCGGCTGTATCTTCATGCATAGCGATTCCGGAGCTTGCCGGAATACCGGTTACTCACCGTAAAATAAGCCGTAGCTTTCATGTGATAACGGGTCACCCTTTGCCGGAAAATCTTGAATACTATGCAGAATCAGACGGTACGCTTGTATTTCTTATGGGCTTGAATAATATCCGCAGAATTACAGAGGGGCTTATTTCCGGAGGAATGAGAAAGGATATGCCGTGTGCAGTAATATCCGGAAATCATAGGATTACAGATACTCTTGAGAATATATCAGATAAATCCGGAAGTATCAAAGCTCCGGCGGTAATCGTAATCGGCGAGACGGCAGGATTTGATTTTATGCCTGATAAAAAAAGTATAACAATTACAGGTACGAAAAGATTTACTGAAAAATTATATTCAGAGCTTATAGGATTAAATATGAATATAAAAATACTTGACTATGTGAAAATTCATGAATATAAAAACAATCCAGATTTTGACAATGCACTGAAAAATACAGATAAATATGATATGCTTGTGCTGACGAGTATCAACGGAGCAGAGATATTTTTCAGCCGTCTCAAAAAGCTTGGAATCGATATACGCAGGCTTGCGAATATTAAATTTGCGGTAATCGGAAAAAATACGGCTGATTTTCTTGAGGAACATGGCATATATCCCGATATAATTCCCGAAATTTATACATCATCTGAACTGGCAAAGGCTGTCGCAAAAAGCAATCCCGATAATGTTCTGATTTTAAGAGCCGAAAAGGGTTCGGAAGCTCTTACGGATATTCTTGATAAAAACAATATCTGCTATGATGATATAAAAATATATGATATCGGAATCCATGCAGATAAATCATATATTGATACGGATTATATTGTATTCGGAAGTTCATCGGGGGCAAAAGGATTTTTTGACAGTCATAGTAAATTATCAGATAAAACGAAAATAATCTGTATAGGTGAGGTTACTGCAAAAGCCATTCCGGATAACATTCCCAATAATATCCTCATCGCTGAAACTCACGATATACAAGGGATAGTAAATACAATTCTGATGGAGGAAGATAAAAAATGAAAAGATTCAGAAGACTGCGTTCAGATGAGAGAATAAGAAGTCTTGTACGTGAAACAAGCATAGATAAAAAAGATTTGATTTATCCTTTGTTTGTAACGGAGGGAACAGGAATAAAGAATCCTGTTGAATCCATGCCGGAAATTTATCAGTATTCCATAGATATGCTTGATGAAATACTTGACCGAATCAGAAAAAGCGGAATATCGGGAATCCTGATATTCGGCATACCGTCACATAAGGACGAAAAGGCAAGCGAAGCCTATAATCCGGACGGCGTAACACAGAAAGCAGTAAGATATATAAAATCAAAGTACCCTGAGCTTATCATAATAACTGATGTATGCCTCTGTGAATATACATCTCATGGACACTGTGGATTAATAAGCGGAGATAAAATCCTCAATGACGAAACACTTCCGCTGTTATCGAAAATGGCAGTAAGCCTTGCGGAAGCCGGAGCAGATATAATAGCTCCGTCTGATATGATGGACGGCAGAGTAAAAGCTATAAGGGAAGCTCTTGATATGAATAATTTCAAGGATATACCGATAATGTCATACAGTGCGAAATTTGCATCAGGGTATTATTCACCTTTCAGAGATGCGGCAAACTCCGCCCCATGCTTCGGAGACAGAAAAAGCTATCAGATGGATTTTTCAAACGGACGTGAAGCACTCCGTGAAATTGCAGACGATATTGAAGAAGGTGCAGATATAGTAATGGTAAAGCCTGCACTTGCATATCTTGATGTACTGAAATCGGCAAGGGAACGCTTTGACCTGCCTTTAGCAGTATACAACGTAAGCGGAGAATATTCAATGGTAAAATCGGCAGCTCAGAACGGCTGGATTGATGAAAAGCGTATAGTTACAGAAAATCTCATAGCGATGAAGCGTGCCGGAGCTGATATAATCATAACATATCATGCACTTGATTTTGCAGAGTGGCAGGAGGAATAACAATATGAATCA
>JAQXFT010000072.1 GCA_029005335.1 Oscillospiraceae bacterium | reverse complement strand
CTGCGAACGTCATAGAATCAAAATTCCCACTCTGGATTGGGTAAGGTTGAAAGAAAAAGGCTATATACCGACAAATTCAAACACGCATATCATAAAAAGCGGTTCTGTTTCCATGAAAGCAGGAAGATATTATGTTTCTGTCTTAGTGGAAGAATCAGAACCGGAAAAGCCTGTTCTGAATGATTTCGGAATCGGAATTGATTTGGGTTTGAAAGATTTTGCGATATGTTCAGATGGAAAAACTTATAAAAATATCAATAAATCTGTTGGTATCAGAAAACTTGAAAAAAGCCTGAAACGACAGCAGAGAAAACTTTCGAGAAAATACGAGAGTCTTAAAAAATTAACAAATAATTTGAAAGGAGAAGCTACTCGGCAAAATATCCGAAAACAAACGCTCAAAGTACAAAGACTTCATCACAGACTTGACAATATAAGAACAGATTATATCAATAAAACAATATCTGAATTGGTGAAAACCAAGCCAATGTGGATAACACTTGAAAATTTGAATGTCAAAGGAATGATGAAGAACAGACATCTCTCCAAAGCAATTGCACAACAGAAGTTCTTTGAGTTCAGAACAAAGTTAAATTCAAAGTGTAATGAATATGGAATTGAGTTAAGAATTGCTGACCGTTTCTATCCATCAAGCAAAACTTGTCACAATTGCGGTTGTGTTAAGTCTGATTTGAAATTATCAGACAGGATATACCATTGTTCTGAATGTGGTTATACAGAGGATAGAGATTATAATGCAAGTCTGAACCTGAGAGATTGTCTGACTTACAAAATAGCATAATAAAGCTGATGTAATTATGTACCGTAGGCTATACGGGAATTTACGCCTGTGGACTGTACAAGAACTTGTGAGTAGTCTCAGGACAAAAGCATACAGGTTGAAACAGGAATTTTCTCAATATGGATATTTTTGTCAATATTTTGAGTAGCAGTATATATGAAAATTTTAATTACCGGTGCAAACTTTGAAAACAAAGGAGCTCAGTCCATGCTCTTTATAACGGCGGACGAAATCCGCAAAAGGGCTGGAAATGCTGAAATATATTTTTCAACCTCTGAAAAATGTAATCTCAGAAATTACAGATTCAAAAGCGTCTATCTGACTACTCTGACACAGAAAATCGCTCTCAGCAAGCATTATATATCCCTCCCCCTTATAAAAAATACTCTCAGAGACTGTATACGCTTTATACTGGGAAGAAAAAAAAATATCTGGCAGTTCACAAGGCTGAGAGAGCTTATGCCTGATATTGACGTAATTATAGATGTAAGCGGATTTGCTCTGGGTCAGAAATGGTCAGCCGGCTCTCAGGAGGATTATCTCAACAATATCCGCATAGCAAAAAAATACAATATTCCCATGTATCTTATGCCACAGTCATTCGGAGGGTTCAGCTATTCAGATGACAAGAAATATCTGCTTCCGGAAATAAAAGAGCTTCTTAAATATCCCCGTGTAATTTTTGCAAGGGAAAAGGCAGGCTATACAGAGCTTACAAAGCGTTTCAGGCTGAATAATGTAAAGCTTTCCGCCGACCTCGTTCTTCAGAACAAATCAATAGAACTAAGCAATATATACAGAAAAATTCCGGATTTAACCATTCCGGAGCTTAAAACCTCCGGCAATACTGCAATAATCCCCAATATGCAGTGCTTTAAACACGGAGACCGTGAAAAGAATCTTGCTTTATACAAGAGCATTATTGATTCCCTGATAAGCATGGGCAGACACGTATATATCTTCCGCCATTCAGCAAAGGATTTTGAAATATGTCAGCTCATATACGATATGTACGGGAAAAATAAAAATCTTCATCTTCTCACAAATGATTTCTCATGCATAGAATACGACAGATTCATAAATCAGTTTGACTTTATAATATGCTCACGCTTCCACGGAATCGTACACGCATACAGAAACGGAATACCTGCAATTGCTCTGGGCTGGGAAATAAAATATACAGAGCTTACCGCAAGAATGTCTCAGGAAAAATTCTGCTTTAACATTACAGATGATAACCTTAAAACAGAGGATATAATCTCTGCTGTAAAATATCTTGACAGCAACTACGGCAAGGAAAGAAATGTCATAGAAAACAGATTAACCGAAATACGCAGGGATAACTGCTTCGACGCTGTCAGTGAGCTTCATTAAAGGCGGGATTCATAAGATATGAAATTACAAAGAACTAAAAATGCTGTCAGAAATATAATATTCGGATTTCTCTTCAGATTAATAGCAATAATAGGTCCTTTCGCTGTGCGTACTGTAATGATATATGTCATGGGAAATGATTATGTCGGTCTGAACAGCCTGTTTACTTCAATTCTGAGCTTTCTGAGCCTTGCGGAACTGGGTGTAGGAAGTGCTTTGGTATACAGTATGTACAAACCGATTGCAGAAGATGATTCTGAAACTATATGTGCATTGCTCAATCTTTACCGCAGACTTTACAGATATATAGGGCTGATTATTCTGACCATAGGAATAATACTTCTGCCATTTCTGAAATATCTTGTAAAGGACGGCGTTCCTGATGATGTAAGCCTCTATGTACTCTATCTCATATATCTCGGCAATACCGTAATAAGCTACTTTATGTTTGCATACAAGCAATCCCTGCTTACAGCACACCAGCGAACCGATATAATAAGCAAAAGGTCTATCGTTCTTCAGACCTTTATGTATGTAATGCAGATAATTGTCATGCTTGCTTTCAGAAATTATTACTTATACATAATCTGGCTTCCTGTCTCAACAGTTATAACAAATATTGCAAACTCCATAATTGTAGATAAAATGTTCCCTCAGTATAAATGCCGGGGCGAAATCCGGAAGGAACAGCGTGAAGCCATTACCAGGAAAATAATCGCTCTCTTCGGAACAAAGGCAAATTCCGTTATAATGCACGCAGCTGACAATATTGTTATTTCTGCCGTTCTGGGTCTGACTATCGTCGGAAAGTACGGAAATTATTACTACATAATGAATGCCATTATCGGAATAATGACAACAGTCTATGATTCAATTACTGCCGGTATAGGAAACAGCCTCGAAACAGAAAGCAAGGAAAAGGTATATCAGGATTTTAATGTTATAAGCTTTCTTAATTCATGGATTACTATTGTATGTACGGTCTGCCTGCTCTGTCTCTATCAGCCATTCATGGAGATTTGGGTAAAAAAAGAAAATATGCTGGATTTCAGCATAGTATTACTGCTGGCAGTATATTTCTATGTATATCAGATAAGACGTGTAATGCTGACTTATAAAGATGCTGCAGGTATCTGGTGGGAGGACAGATTCAGACCATATATTATGATTATAGTCAATGTAACGGCAAATCTTATTCTTGTCCATATAATCGGACTCAACGGCGTTATATTTTCAACAATCCTGAGTATGCTTGTATCTGTTCCGTGGGAAAATTATACCGTATTCAAATATATCTTCAGAATTTCATCAGGAAAATATTATATTCAGCTTCTTTTCAGTACACTGATTTGTGTATTGATTTGTACAGCCTCATATTATGCCTGCCTTCCGTTCAGAAGCGGTGTTGCTGGTTTAATAATAAAGGCTGTGATATGCTTTGCAGTTTCAAATATACTGTTTATAATAATAAATATAAAAAATCCCAATATGAAAAATACCATAAAGCTTGTAAAAAGCAAACTTAAACGCAAGATGTGCTGAAAGGATATTTAATCTATGCAGACAATCAGGAAAACTGTTGAAAATAATCTTTGTGTCTCATGCGGTGCGTGTGTTGCGGTATGTCCGAAAAAATGCATAAGCTTCAGCAGAAAAAAAGGTATGTATATACCGGAAATAAATCAGGACTCCTGCATATCCTGCGGTATGTGCCTTAAAGTATGTGCCGGAGGAAATATCAGACACGGAGAAATAAAAAATACAGAACGCTATCTTCTCGGAGATTATAAAAATATAATATCTGCGAAAACCAATTCAAAGGATATACTCAGAGCTTCAACAAGCGGAGGTGTCGTAACACAGCTGGTTAAACAGCTTCTGCAACAGAATATCTATGATTCCGCCTATCTGGTAAACGGATATAACTATGATAATCTTCTCGGAACTTTACGCTTTGAAAAAAATCAGTCACTTGAATCCTCACCCAAAAGCCGTTACCTTACTGTTTCACACGAAAAGACAATAAAGCATATGATTTCACACCCCGATGAAAAGCTCATTATCGTTGCTGTACCGTGTGCCGTTCAGGGAATTATAAATGTCATAAAGCTTTACAGACTGAAAAGAGAAAATTATCTTATTATAGGTCTTTTCTGCGATAAAACCATGAATTACGGAGTAGTGGACTACTTTAAACAGCACCCCGCTTCAAAGGGCAAAAAACTGACGAATTTCTATTTCCGTACAAAGGAAGCCGGAGGCTGGCCGGGAAATGTACGCCTGACATATTCCGACGGAACTCATACCGATTTGCCTAAAACTGAACGTATGAAAGTCAAGGAATATTTCATGCCGGAACGCTGTCTTTACTGTTTTGACAAGCTCAACCGACTGTGTGATATTGCGGTCGGTGATGATTACAAGCCCGAAAATGCAGATTCTGCCGGAAAAAACAGCGTTATTATCCGTACGGAACAGGGCTTGAATATATGGAAGCTCTGTGAAAAAAGCTTTTCCTTCTCCCAGTCCTCTCCGGAAGATATAATCTCTTCCCAGCACCTCAGAGCAAAAAGGGATAACCTTTCCTTCAGCACCATAAAGGTAAACAACGGCGAATCCTCTGACAAAAAAGCTCTCAGAAAATACAGAGAGGCTCTCCGGAAACTGGAAACAGGAAAAAGTGAAAATCTTTATATCTCTGTAAATAATGACTGCATAAAAACAAAAAGAAAGCTTCGCATAAAAAAGATGGTTGCAAAGCTTCTGAAAATAACTGGAGTGAAAAATTGAAAATGAAATATGATTATCTTATAGTCGGCTCGGGTCTTTATGGTTCAACTTTAGCCGAAAGACTTCACAAAGCCGGAAAAAATATTCTCGTTATAGACAAAAGACCGAATATTGCCGGAAATATCTACACTGAAAAAACTGAGGGCATAAATGTTCACAAATATGGCGCACATATCTTCCATACCAATAATAAAAAAGTATGGCAATATATTACTCAGTTCGCAGAGTTCAACAGATTCACAAACAGTCCTGTTGCCAACTATAAAGGCGAGCTTTATTCACTGCCGTTCAATATGTATACCTTCAATAAGATGTGGGGAGTCGTTACTCCTCAGGAGGCTCTTGAAAAAATCAACCAGCAGAAAAAGGAAATTACCGGAGAACCCCGTAATCTTGAGGAACAGGCTATAAGCCTTGTCGGAAGGGATATCTATGAAAAGCTTATAAAAGGCTATACAGAAAAACAATGGGGACGTGATTGCAAAGATTTACCGGCATTTATAATAAAACGTCTGCCCGTACGCCTTACTTTCGACAACAACTACTTCAATGCTCTTTATCAGGGTATTCCAATCGGAGGCTATACAAAAATGATTCAGAATATGCTTGACGGTATAGAAGTACGCCTCAGCACAAATTACCTCGGACACAAGGAAGAGCTTGATAAAATCGCCGAAAAAATAATTTATACCGGTGCTATTGATGAATATTTCGGCTATAAGCTCGGTACTCTCGAATACCGCTCAGTAAAATTTGAAAATGAAATTCTTGATAAGCCTAATTTTCAGGGAAATGCTGCTGTAAACTATACCGACTCCGAAACTCCATGGACAAGAATCATAGAGCATAAATGGTTTGAATTCGGTAAGGACGAAAACGGCAGCGACCTCCCGAAAACTGTAATCAGCCGTGAATATTCCTCCGAATGGAAACCCGGTGACGAGCCTTATTATCCCGTAAATGATGATAAAAATAATCAGCTTTATCTGGATTACAAAAAGCTTTCAGAAAAAGAAGATAAAGTGATATTCGGAGGCCGTCTGGGAGAATACAAATACTACGATATGGACGCTGTAATTGCATCAGCACTTGATATGTACGAGAAAATTATCTCAGCTTAAATTAAAGCTCCGTCTCCGGAATATCCGGAGACGGATTTTCTTATCTGTTATTTCCTGATACCGCATTTCTTGTCGAAGGACGGATTGCAGGCATAAAAATTTCTGGGACTGAGATTATCCTGAATAATTCTCAGTGCTTCTCCGAAACGCTGAAAATGTACTATTTCACGCTCACGCAGAAACTTAATCGGGTCTCTGACATCAGGGTCATCAGCAAGCCGAAGTATATTATCATAAGTCGTTCTGGCTTTCTGCTCCGCTGCCATATCCTCTGTCAAGTCCGTTATTGCATCGCCCTTTACTCCAAAATATGACGCCGTAAAAGGTACTCCCGAAGCTGATATCGGATAAAGTCCTGCCGTATGGTCGACAAAATACGTATCAAATCCGCTTTCCTTAATCTGCTCAATGCTAAGATTCCTTGTAAGCTGATATACAATCGCTGAAATCATTTCAACGTGTGCAAGCTCTTCTGTACCTATATCTGTAAGCAAACCCTTTACCTTATCTGACGGCATTGTATATCTCTGATTAAGATATCTCAGAGAGGCTGCTAATTCACCGTCAGGCCCTCCAAGCTGTGATATTATAACCTTTGCCAGCTTTGGATTCGGATTCTTTATATTTACGGGATACTGAAGCTTTTTATCATAAATCCACATATTATATAATCAGCTCCTTTCCCACGGCCATGGGTCGCTTACCCAGTGCCAGTGATTTGCACTGTTATTCTGAATCGGTGTAAGAGGTCCGTAGGCATCTGCAAATTCCTTTTCAGCATCAGATTTCAGCTTTTTATATTTATTGAACATTGCCAAAGCTCTCCGGCAGTTCGGGTGTGTATCAAGGTAAAGGTTAAGCTCTTTAAGCGTAAAATCATACTTCTGTATCTTCATCATAAGTTCTTCACGCTCATTCACCCTGACCGCCTCCCCTCATAAACGGGAAATCCAAATCCGGAAAAATTGTTCCCTTTTTAAAGCCCTCATCAGGGTTATAAACCTTTCCCCACTGCTGAAAAGGCACATATGCCATTGCAAGCGGAGTCTGTTCCGGAAATGATGTCATGCTGTTATCAGTATTTTCAACGCTCTTTTCATCTATGGCAATATCCGGATTCATATACATATTATCCGGTATATCAGAACGCACATTTCTATTATATACAACCCTGTCATCAAGGTCATCAAACAGATTGAAATTCATAACTGAAACCGCTCCTTTCCGTGCAGTAATCTTTATTCTGCACAGTACATTATATTCAGAGAAGCTTGAAACAGTTACTGAAAGCCAGCCCGAAAAAAATTCAAGGCGGACAGCTTAATTGCCGTCCGCCTTTTAATCAATAATTTTACTTTATAGGAAGTTCTGCTACAATACTTGCAAGGTACTGCTGAATTGCGAGTACATCACCTGATGTAAGTCCGTCGCCTGTATTCTGAACGTCACCGTTTATAAGTCCCTGAGATTCAAGAGCATTATTATCCGGGTCACCTACATAAGCTGCTGCTGCAACTACATCGGCAATTTCTACTTTTCCGTCAATATTGACATCGCCCCAGACTATCTTTGCAGGCTCTGTAGTTGTTGTTGTTGTTTCAGATGTTGTAGCAGATGTTGTTGTAGTCATAGCTGTTGTAGTAGTTGTTGTTGTTGTTGTGGTGGTAGTAGTTGTAGTTGTGGTAGTTGTTGTTGTAGTTGTGGTTTCCGGCTTGTCAGCATAATAAACTTCAATATTGTCTACTGTTATGGAATCTGCCTCGCCGTACCAGTATCCGAGGAACAGCTTACCTGTCGGGTCAATAAAGTTATCCTTAATATCTGTACTGCTTGCTATTGATTCAGGAGCAATCCACATAATTTCAGCTGTATCTCCCGCATTAAGCACAACATAATCTGATTCCTCCTGATACCAGTATTCCTTATCAGTAATTGCGTCCTTTGTTACAGAGGTTGCCGGACTGTATACAAGCTTCTTTATATCCTTGTCTGCTGACACATCAAATCTTATTGCATATACGGCTTTATCCTCATCTATTCCCAAATCCTCATATGGAATTTCAATCTTATTTGTCTCATCGCTTCCGAGTGTAAGAACCTTATCGACAGCTGTCTTTACGGAATTTGTATACGGAACTACTACAGCCTTTGTATATGTCAGAGCTGCTCCGGTAAGCTTTACGGTATCAAGCTCAGTATATTCTTCTGCATCTTCCTCGCCATACCAGTACTGGAAAGAAATTGTATCTGAATTATTTCCTGTTGTATATGGCTGAACAGCCTCCGGAACTTCCCAGTATGCCTCATAATATGTTCCGCAGTTGCTTACTGTTACGCCCTGTGCAGGCTCTACTCCGAATTCAACGCCCTGAGACTCGAATTTTTCGATTTCTTCAGCACCCATATCGTTATACCAGTAGCCGGCTGTTTCCTTACCTTCTATTCCGGCAACCTGTTTAGCATATTCTGTATCGGCAGGAGAACCATGTACAACGTTAAGACCACCGCCATACATAAGAGTTTTCATATCAGCATCGGATTCGATTGTTGCAGTAAGTGATTCTATTCTGACTCCGTTCAAATCGGTTATGCCGAAATCACTATATTTAAATTTATGACTGTTTATCGGTGATTCTTCGGTGATTTCTTCTCCTTTTTCAGCATAGTAATCCT
>JAQXFT010000071.1 GCA_029005335.1 Oscillospiraceae bacterium | reverse complement strand
CTGAAATTACAGAAATAAGTGACCTTTCATCTCCGGAGCTTCAGATATATTCAAATACATCTGAAGTACAGCTTCTGAGATACTATGAACCTGAAACAGGAATATTTATTGCCGAAAGCCCGAAAGTAATACGGCGTGCATTAGATGCCGGATATAAGCCGGTTTCAATGCTTATTGAAAGAAAATATATAAACAGTCAGGCAAGGGATATTATAGAAAAATGCGGAGATATTCCGGTATATACAGCGGATTCGGATATTCTGACAAGTATTGCCGGATTCAGGCTTACTCAGGGCGTACTTTGTGCAATGAGGCGTAAAGAGCTTCCGAAGGCTTCGGAGATATGCAGGAATGCCACACGCATTGCCGTGCTTGAAGATATTATGAATCAGACAAATACAGGAGCTGTTTTCAGAAGTGCGGCAGCACTCGGATTTGAGGCGGTTCTGCTTACATCAGGGTGCAGTAATCCTCTTTACAGACGTTCAGTACGTGTAAGCATGGGAACAGTTTTTCAGATTCCATGGACATATATGGAAAGCTCAGATTCTGATTATATATCAGAAATAAAAAATATGGGATTCTCAACAGCCGCAATGGCGTTATCGGATAATTCAGTAAGTATTGACAATCCGGATTTGATGTCAGAAAAAAGACTTGCGGTAATTCTCGGAACAGAGGGCGAAGGGCTTAAAAAATCAACTATTGAAAAATGCGACTATACTGTGAAAATCCCGATGTATAACGGAGTAGACTCCCTGAATGTAGCCGCTGCAAGTGCAGTGGCATTCTGGCAGCTGGGAAAGCATAATTAAAAAAAATTTTTATAAGCCTTGACAAATATATTTCATTGTGATATAATAAGTATATTCAGAATTTTCAGGGAGTGAAAAAAGTGCGTACCAAAGGAATAAAAACTATTACGGATAACCGTAAGGCAAGACATGAATACTTTATACTTGAATCATTTGAGGCAGGTATTGAGCTTGTCGGTACTGAGGTTAAATCTATCCGCAACGGAAGTGTAAATCTTAAGGACAGCTGGTGTTCTATCGATAACGGCGAAATCTTTATAAAGGGTATGCATATTTCTCCGTATGAAAAAGGAAATATATTCAACCGTGACCCTCTCAGGGTAAGAAAGCTTCTTATGCACAAGCGTGAAATAAATAAGCTTTTCGGTTCAGTCAAGCAGGACGGTCTGACTATTATTCCGCTTTCGCTCTATTTCAAGGATTCAAGAGTAAAGGTTCAGATTGGTCTCTGCAAAGGTAAAAAGCTTTACGATAAGCGTGAGGATTCCGCAAAGCGTGATGCCAAGCGTGAAATTGACAGGAATCTTAAAATCCGGAATCAGTGAATCATGTCGGAATATCAGCTTTTCCTTGATGACGAACAGAAAAAAATTATCATTGATTATATCAAAGATAAACGCACATTCAAAATATGTTGTATTTGTTTTGTGATTTTCTGGTTACTGATTACGCTTTTTTCAATGTTGCCTTTCATAGTCAGCGGAGATGTCAGTTTCCAGAATTGTGGTGAGCCTATTTTTTACATTATATCTGAAGTTATTATGCTGTTTTATTTAATTATAGAAGGATTCGGCAAGGACTTCGGGTTCAACTGCGATACGTCCTGTATAAAAAAAGATAATTACTCTTTGCAACACGCAAAATTCGTTCGCCGTAAGGAAAATTCCACAAACAGACACCCTTATTATATTTATGATGATTTGAATAATTTATATATATGCCCTGTTTTCCTTGATTACCGCAATGCAGATTCCGAAGATGATTTCCTTTATATTACTCTTGGCAACGGCAGACGATATGCTCTGCTTGATAACTGATTTTTTCCTGATTTTTATTTGTTTTTCCTGTTGACTTTTTGAATGCTTTATGCTATAATTATTAAAACAATGTTTAAATGGGGGCGTAAAGGTTTCGACGGGGACTTTGAAGTCCGATAAGCGAGCAGAGCCGGTATAATCTCTTTAAACTGTACCATACGTTTAAATATAAACGCTAGAAAAAATATCTCTGTAAGAACTAACTTACAGGTAGCAGCCTAAGTCTGCTTCCGTCTGCTGACAGAGTACCGCGACTGTCTGTCAGGCGTCGATTAGCGGTGAACGTCTTACCGGAGTGTCCGTGCCGGTAAGTTGTATTCGGACTACTTGCTTTTACAGCCTGTCTGCCGGCGGTAATCGCAGGGAATTTTTAATAGACTGAATACGCTCGTAGAAAGTCGTATGAATAGGTTTTCGGACAGGGGTTCAATTCCCCTCGCCTCCACCAAACCAAACTTTAAACGCGATAATTCGCAATGGTTTTATATGCTTATGTAAAAAACTTTAAAAACAAAAAAGCACACTCTCATATCGAAAGAGTGTGCTTTTGTTATTTCAGCTTTCAGTTCCGGTTGAT
>JAQXFT010000070.1 GCA_029005335.1 Oscillospiraceae bacterium | reverse complement strand
CACCGGAAAAACCGTGCAGATTTTTTCTGTACGGTTTATTTTTTTATACATCTTAAAAATCAGAAAAAATTAATTTCCACTTTATTTTTTTTAAAAGATAGTGTATAATATAAAGCAGAAACAAATTTCAGGAGGTTATCTGATTTTATGAACAGATATTCGTTAGGAATAGATGTAGGTTCAACAACGGTAAAAACTGTTATAATCGATGAAGAAAAAAATATAATCAGCTCGGATTATCATAGACATTTTTCAAAGGTTCGTGAAGCAGTAACGGAACAGCTTGAAAAGATACGCAGTACATACCGCAATGCAGAATTTACAGTAAGTATAACAGGTTCGGCAGGACTTGGACTTGCAAATAGTGCAGGGCTTCCGTTTGTACAGGAGGTTCATTCAGCATTCATAGCCGTAAAGGAAAGACAGCCCGATGCAGATGTTGTAATTGAACTCGGAGGAGAGGACGCTAAAATTATATTCCTCACAGGAGGAGTGGAACAGCGTATGAATGGTTCATGTGCGGGAGGTACTGGAGCATTTATTGACCAGATGGCAACACTTTTAGGAATAACATCGGGAGAAATGGACGAACTTTCGCTTAAAGCGGAGAAAGTATACCCGATAGCTTCACGCTGTGGAGTATTTGCAAAATCGGATATACAGCCTTTATTGAATCAGGGAGCAAGTAGAGAGGATATTTCTGCAAGTATTTTTCAGGCAGTAGTTGACCAGACTGTATCAGGACTTGCACAGGGAAGAAGCATTGAGGGAAAAGTATTGTTTCTCGGAGGCCCTTTGTCATTTCTCAAAGGTCTAAGAAAGGCATTTGTAAATACACTGCACCTTGATGAAGAAAATGCAGTATTTCTGGAGGAAGCTCCGGTATTTGTCGCATATGGGTGTGCATTGTTTTCATCAACATCAGGAGATTACTACAGTATTGATGAAATAGCCGACAAAATAATAAAAGCCCGTGTAAATGATAATATAGTTACCGGCGAACCGCTTTTCAGAACTCATGCGGAATATGATGAATTTATAGCCCGTCACAAACAGCATGATTTGAAGTATGCCGATTTGCATACATACAAGGGAAATGCATATCTCGGAATAGATGCAGGCTCAACTACAACAAAGCTTGTATTAATTACCGAAGACGGAGAATTATTATACAGTCACTATTCATCAAATCTCGGACAGCCTCTGGATAAAATTGCTGATAAGCTCAGGGAAATCTACAGGGAAAAGAATCCGGATATTATAATAAAGGGTTCAGCAGTAACAGGCTACGGAGAGGAATTAATAAAGGCAGGACTTTCAGTTGATTCCGGAATAGTTGAAACTGTTGCACATTTCAAATCAGCATCATATTTCTGTCCTGATGTAGATTTTATTATAGATATAGGCGGACAGGATATAAAATGCTTTAAAATCAAGAACGGAGCTATTGACAGTATAATGCTTAATGAGGCATGCTCATCTGGTTGCGGTTCATTTATACAGACATTTGCAATGGCTATGGGATATGATATAGCTGAATTTGCACAGCTTGGACTTTATGCGGAAAAGCCTGTGGATTTAGGTTCAAGGTGTACCGTATTCATGAACAGCAGTGTAAAGCAGGCTCAGAAGGACGGAGCATCTGTTGAGGATATTTCAGCAGGTCTTTCATCATCAATAATAAAGAATGCTATTTATAAGGTAATCCGTGCAAATTCACCTGATGAACTCGGAAAGCACATAGTAGTGCAGGGCGGAACTTTTCTTAATGATGCAGTACTGAGAGCATTTGAAAAGGAAATCGGAAGAAATGTTGTACGTCCCTCAATATCGGGACTTATGGGAGCATTTGGGTGTGCATTGTATGCAAGAGAGACAGCAGGTGAAAAATCAGGTCTTATATCTGCAGAGGAGCTTGAAAAATTTTCATATAAGTCACAATCCGCACACTGCGGAAGATGTACCGCAAACTGCTCACTTAATATAATCACTTTTGAAAACGGACGTAAATTTATATCCGGAAACAAATGCGAAAAGGGTGCAGGAAAAATAAAATCCAACAATATTCCTAATCTCTATGACTACAAATACACAAGTATTCTGAACTATGCACAGAATCAGCCGGAAAATCCGATTGCAAAGGTCGGACTTCCGCTTGCACTGAGCTTTTATGAACAGCTTCCATTCTGGCATACATTCTTTACAACTCTTGGATTTGAAACGGTTATTTCCGATGAAAGCTCCCGTCAGACCTACTATCTCGGACAGCATACTATTCCGTCAGATACGGTATGTTATCCGGCAAAGCTTGCCCATGGACATATTGAGAATCTTCTCAATAATGGAGTGGATTTTATATTCTATCCGTGCATGAGCTACAATGTAAATGAGGGACATAATGACAATCATTTCAACTGTCCGGTAGTAGCATATTATCCGGAGCTTCTTATAGCAAACAATCCACGCCTTAATGAAAATAATTTCAAATATCCGTATATGGATTTGAATATCAGAAAAAATGTAATAAGAGTAATGACGGAAACTCTTAAAGAATATCATCTTGACGCACATATTCCGCATGCCTGCGACAAGGGATTCAGAGCAATGATAGATTTCCGGAACTCCATGAAGAAAAAGGCAGTTGAAATAATAAATACTGCGAGACGTGAGAGAAGAAATATAATAGTGCTTGCCGGAAGACCTTATCATATAGATAAGGAGATAAATCACGGAATACACAGACTTATAACAAGTCTGGGAATGGCAGTTGTTACTGAGGACAGTATAGCCTGCATGTCAGAAACCCCTGAACTTCATGTACTGAATCAGTGGACATATCATTCAAGGCTTTACTCGGCGGCAAAATATGTCACCACAAGAGATGATATGGAGCTTGTTCAGCTTGTGTCGTTCGGCTGCGGCGTTGATGCAATCACCACCGATGAGGTAAGAGAAATCCTCGAAAGCAAGAACAAGATTTACACGCAGATTAAGATAGATGAAATAACAAACCTCGGTGCAGTCAAAATTCGTATCCGCAGTCTGCTCGCCGCCATTGAAAATTGAGCAGCGTGACGCTGCACCCGATTCGGGCAGACAGCACGAAGGTAAAATTACGGCGGCTGCCCGACCGAAATCAATTATTTGCAGGGAACGGTCTTTATCGTTTTGAAAATCGCACAGACTTTGAAAGGAACTGTATTATGGCTGAATTGAAATATGACAAAAAAACAGGCCGATTGCTTTTTACAAAGCAGATGAAAAAGGAATATACGATTCTTCTGCCGAATATGGCTCCGATTCACTTCAATATTAGGAAGAATGTTTTTACGCATTACGGCTATAAGGCGGAGCTTCTGAACACGACAGGACCCGAAATTGCACAGACGGGACTGAAATATGTCCATAACGACACCTGCTATCCTGCTTTGCTCGTTATCGGTCAGTTTATCAACGCTCTGCAAAGCGGAAAATATGATGTTCACAAAACTGCTCTGCTGATTACCCAGACGGGCGGCGGCTGTCGTGCGTCAAACTACATTTTTCTTCTCAGGAAGGCGCTCAAAAAAGCCGGCTTTGAGTTTGTGCCGGTAATATCACTTTCATTCGGAATGGAAAAGAACAGCGGATTTTCGCTGACCGTTCCGCTTATTCGCAGATTTGTCGGAGGTCTTGTTTACGGCGACCAGCTTATGCTTCTTTCAAACCAGACAAAGCCCTACGAGGTGAACAAGGGCGAGAGTATGGCTCTTGTTGAGGACTGGAGCCAAAAAATATCGCAGATGCTCATTGAGGGCAGAGGCTATACTCTTGAGGAACTCGACGAGAATTTGCAGAAAATAACAAAATCCTTTTCAAA
>JAQXFT010000069.1 GCA_029005335.1 Oscillospiraceae bacterium | reverse complement strand
CCGGAAATATTATCATTTTACAAGTCCTCCGAAATTCTCAAGTATTTTCAATCCCGTTTTACCGCTTTTTTCGGGGTGGAACTGAGCTCCGTAAACATATTTTCCGTCATGAACGAGTGCCGGAACTTTTCCGCCGTATTCGCAGTATGCTGATATATCATTATCACTGCATACGGCTTTGTATGAGTGTACGAAATATACATATTCATCGTTTCCGAGACCGTCAAGAAGTCTGCAAGGGTTAAGAAATTCAAGCTTATTCCAGCCCATATGCGGAATTATAAGATTTTCCGATTCAATTTTTCTGACATCGCCCTTAATAAGTCCCAAACCGTCACATTCTTCAAATTCGTAGCCTTTTTCAAATATCAACTGCATTCCGAGACATATTCCGAGGAATGGCTTTTTCTGTGATTCCGATTTTATAGTATCAATCAGACCTGAATTTTCAAGCATTTTCATTGCAGACGGAAAAGCTCCTCCACCGGGGAGTATTATTTCATCTGCTGATTTTATAAAATCCTTGTCGGAAGTGAGCTTGCTTTCAAATCCGAGATAGTCAAGTGCATTCTTGACGCTGAATATATTTCCTGCACCGTAATCAATAATAGCTATCAATTTATATTACCCCCTTTGTCGAAAGTGTTTTGCCGTCCTTATTTTCTTTGACAGCCTGTTTCAGAGCATGTGCGACTGATTTGAATACTGCCTCACATTTGTGGTGGTCATTAGTACCATAAAGCAGATTTATATGAAGTGTAATTCCCGCATTGAAAGCAAATGCACGGAAAAATTCCTCAGTAAGGCAGGTATCAAATTCGCCTATTTTTTCGTTGGCATATTCAACATTGCATACTAAAAAAGGTCTGTTGCTTATATCAAGGCTTGCAAATGCAAGTGATTCGTCCATAGGTATGTATGAAGTGCCATATCTCTCAATTCCTGATTTGTTTCCGAGAGCCTTTGCAAATGCCTGTCCGAGAGCAATTCCCGTATCCTCAACAGTGTGATGACCGTCAACATACAAATCGCCTTTTACGTCTATATTCATACTGATTCCGCTGTGTGCGGAAAGTGCTGTAAGCATATGGTCGAAAAATCCTATTCCGGTTGAAATTTTATTTTCGCCTTTTCCGTCAAGAGCTATGCTGATTTTTATCTGAGTTTCACGGGTATTTCTTTCAACAAATGCTTCTCTCATGATTTATTCTCCTCATAACTGTCAAAAATATCCTCCAATGCTGAAAAAAGCCTGTCCATCTCTTTAGGAGTTCCCACGGTAATTCTGAGATAGTTATCTATTCTTGGCTTATTGAAATATCTTACAAATATATTACGCTTTTTCAAATCCTCAAATATATCACAAGCCTTGTATTTGTTATGTGTTGCGAATATAAAATTGCTCATTGAATCCTGAAAGCTGAATCCCATCATTCTGAGATTTTCTTTTGCATACTCTCTGGTATCAATTATTTTTGCTGTAGTCTCTTTGAAGTATTCAACATCTTTTACGGCTTCCGCACCGCACACCTGAGTTATTGAATTCATAGTGTAGGAGTTTATCGAAAATTTCACGTCATTCATATATTTTATAAGCTCAGGATTTCCCATAGCATAGCCGATTCTTATTCCAGCCATTGAACGTGATTTTGAAAAGGTCTGTATTACAAGAAGATTATCATACTTTTCAATTAAAGGCAGACAGCTTTTTGCTCCGAAATCAACATATGCCTCATCAATCATAACAATGGAAGCGGGATTTGACTTTATAATATCCTCAATCATATCAATATTTTCCTCGACTCCTGTCGGAGCGTTCGGATTCGGGAATATAATTCCTCCGTTAGGAATTTTATAGTCATCGGGATTGATTCTAAAATCATCTGTAAGAGGTTTTGTAACATATGGTATTCTGTAAACATCTGCCCACACATCATAAAAAGAGTATGTTATATCAGGAAAAAGCACCGGCTTGTCTGAATTGAAAAACGTCAGAAATGCCATGGATATTACATCATCAGAGCCTACTCCGACAAAAATCTGCTCCGGCTTTATATTATAATATTCTGCAAGCTCATTTACAAGGACTGTTGAATTTGTATCAGGATAAAGCTTCAGAGCTTCATAATCGAATTTTTTCAGAGCGTCAAGAACCTTTGGTGACGGCGGATAAGGATTCTCATTGGTGTTAAGTTTTATTTTGTCCGGATTTTTAGGCTGTTCTCCGGGAGTATAAGGAATCACTTTTCTGACGTTATTCTCCCAAGATAAAGATTTATTCATTTTTAAAAGCTCCTTAATAAAAATCAAAAGTTTAAAGCGGGAAAGTCGGGGACAGAATCCCCGACAAGTAAATTACTATTATTCAAATCTTACCTTAACTGCATTTGCGTGTGCAGTAAGACCTTCCTTTTCCGCAATAGTTACTATATCCTTTTCGGCTTCACGGAGAGCTTCTTCAGTGTAGTATGTATAGCTTATCTTCTTTATAAAGCTGTCAACCCCGAGAGGTGAAAAGAATCTTGCAGTACCGCTTGTGGGAAGTACATGGTTAGGTCCTGCATAGTAATCCCCGAGAGGTTCAGAAGCATACTGTCCGAGGAATATTGAACCTGCATTGTCAAGACTTCCAAGAAGTTCCATAGGATTTTCCATGTGTACTTCGAGGTGTTCCGGAGCTATTGCGTTTGCAAGCTCCACCGCACAGTGACGGCAGTCCGTAATAATTATTGCACCATAGTTTTCAAGGGATTTTTTAATAATATCCTTTCTGGAAAGATTTTCAGCCTGACGGTCGATTTCAGCAAGAACCTTATCAGCAAGAGCTTCGCTGGTTGTAACAAGTATTGATGATGCCATGACATCGTGTTCAGCCTGTGACATCAAATCTGCTGCGATAAACTTAGGGTTAGCAGTATCATCAGCCATAACAAGTATTTCGCTTGGCCCTGCAATCATATCTATATCAACAGTTCCGAAAAGAAGCTTTTTAGCTGTTGCAACATAAATATTTCCGGGGCCTACTATTTTATCAACCTTCGGAATAGTTTCAGTACCGTATGCAAGTGCAGCAATAGCCTGAGCTCCTCCGAGCATAAATACACGGTCAACTCCGCATACTGCCGCTGCTGTGAGTATATCCTTATTTGGTGTACCGTCCTTGCATGGAGGCGTTACCATTATAATTTCCTTTACTCCGGCAATCTTTGCGGGGATTGCATTCATAAGTACGCTTGACGGATATGCAGCAGTTCCGCCCGGAACATAAAGTCCGACTCTTTCAAGTCCTCGGATACGCTGTCCCATTATAACTCCGTTTTCCTTTGCATTTATGAATCCCTGCTGACGCTGTCTGTTGTGGAAATCCGCAATATTTTCCATAGCGTTAAGAAGTGCATTGACATAATCCTCATCAGCCTCATTAAGAGCATCATTTATTACATCTCTCGGCACTTCATAATATTCCGGAAGGCTTCCGTCAAATTTGAGTGTATACTCCTTAACGGCTTTATCACCGTTTTCCCTTACGTTTTCGATTATTTCAGATACAGCCTCTGTTACTTTCTTATTGGTTTCGCCGTGTCTTTTATCGAGTTCCTTAAAAAATTCGAGTTCATCAGAACCGTTTGCATAAATTTTTCTCATTTTAAAGATTCTCCTCTATAAGCTTTATAAGATTTTCGATTTCTTTCTGACGCATTTTAAGGCTTACAGTATTTACAATAACTCTTGCTGAAATCGGCATAATATATTCAGCAACTTCAAGACCGTTTTCCTTAAGGGTTGCACCTGTCTCAACTATATCAACTATTCCGTCAGCGAGTTCAAGGAGCGGTGCAAGCTCAACTGAACCCTCTATTTTTACTATTTCAACGTCCATACCCTTTGATTCAAAGTAATTTCTTGCGATATTCGGGTATTTTGTCGCAATTGTCTTTACTCCGAATCCGCTGTAAAAGTCACTGCCTTTTTTTACAGCAAGAGCGAATCTGCATTTTCCGAATCCGAGGTCAACAAGCTCAAAGAACTTTCCGCCCATTTCAAC
>JAQXFT010000068.1 GCA_029005335.1 Oscillospiraceae bacterium | reverse complement strand
TTCATATTCGTGGGGAACGAAAAGAGAAATTGCACCAATAGCATCGTCCATAGTGTAAAGTGGGATATATTCGTCATCGCCCTTTCGCTTGCCTTTTCTGTTACGCCATTCAGCCTCAAATTCCTGAATGTGGGCACTGTCACGGAGCATAACGTCACAGAGATGAGATGTAGCAACTGTTGCATGAATTTCCCCCGTGAATCCTCCGGCGTAGAGCAGTGGGAGAAGTCCAGAATGGTCTATATGTGCATGTGTAAGCAGTACAAAGTCAATATTTGACGGAGATACAGGAATCTGAACATTTTCAAAACAATCTTCTCCCTGCTCCATACCAAAATCAACAAGGAATTTTTTACCGCATGCGTCAATATAGGTACAGCTACCTGTTACTTCATGAGTCGCACCTATAAAAGTCATTTTCATAAAAAACACTTCCTTTCACTTGTATTATATATAAATTGTATCATATTTATTTTGTTTTGTCCAGTGAATATAATAAAATTAGCTGAATAATGTTAATTTTTAATAGGTTTTTTAGATATTTTGTGAGTTTTCGGAATTTTTGTTTTTTTCCTCTTGACTTTATTATTTGAGATGTTATAATAATATTCGGAATTAAAAAGACTGATGATAAAGATATGATTCGGATACGGCTTCAGAATTATATCCTTGTTATCGAAATGTTTTAAAAGGAGGAATAATTTTATGAAAGAAGCTATGAGTGAGTATGGTTATCTGCTTTCGATAGCGATTATTCTGCTCAGTACGAAAGTTCTCGGACTGACTACACAGAAATTCAAACTTCCGCAGGTAGTAGGAGCTTTGTTTGCAGGACTTTTAATAGGCCCTGCCGTACTGAATATAATCCCGCAGGAATCTATGAATCTGCTGAATCATATTTCAGAAATCGGTGTTATAGTTCTGATGTTTGAGGCGGGACTTGAAACTGATATTAAGGAGCTTAAAAAAACAGGTCTTGCATCATTTATAATTGCACTTATAGGTGTTATAGTTCCTCTGCTCGGAGGATTCGGGCTTGCATATGTATACAATAAGGAAAATACGCTTGATACGCCTATATATTTACAGAATCTCTTTATAGGAATAATTCTGACTGCTACATCAGTCAGTATCACGGTTGAGACTTTAAAGGAACTCGGAAAGCTTTCAACAAAATCAGGAAATGCAATTCTCGGTGCAGCTATTATAGATGATATTCTCGGAATTATTGCTCTTACTATTGTAACAAGCCTTGCATCACCAAATTCAGGAGGTTCAGGCGGAGTCGGAATAGTTCTTCTTAAAATTCTGGGATTCCTTATATTTGCCGGGATAGTATGTGTAGCTTTCCATTTGTTTATGAATAAGTGGTGTGCTACCGAAAGCGGTAAGGATTTGAGAAGATATGTAATAATAAGCTTTGTTTTCTGTCTGCTTGTATCATACTGTGCAGAGGTATTTTTCGGGGTTGCAGATATTACCGGAGCATTCTTTGCAGGCGTAGCAATTGCACATACTCCTAAGTCAGAATATATTACAGCAAGATTCAATACTCTCTCATACTTATTGCTTTCTCCGGTATTCTTTGCAAGTATAGGACTGAAAGTAAATCTTTCCGGCTTCAGCAGTAATATTTTAGTATTTACTGTTATTATGATTGTTATAGCGATTCTTTCAAAAGTATTGGGCTGTGGACTCGGAGCTAAAATGTGCGGATTCAGTATGTCGGATTCTTTAAAGATAGGAGTCGGAATGATTTCCAGAGGAGAAGTAGCCCTCATAGTAGCAAACAAGGGTGATGCAATAGGTCTTATGCATAAGGAATATTTTGCACCTATTATAATAATGGTGGTAATTACAACTATTATGACGCCTATACTGCTTAAAATAGTGTATAAGGATAAAGAGCCGGCGAAGGTATAAGAATAATGAAAGGATTAAAAAATATGGATATCAAGGAAAAAATTGAAGAGATTGTTAAAAAAATCGGCAATGACAGGAATTTTGAAAAGGAATTTAAAAAAAATCCTGTAAAGGCGGTTGAAAGTATTCTCGGAGTTGACCTCCCCGATGATAAGATTATGCAGATTGTTGACGGAATCAAGGCAAAAATTTCTGTTGATGATGTCAAGGATAAAATCGGAGATATATTTGATAAATTCAAGAAGTAGGCAAAAGGCTGAACGGAAAATTTTCCGTTCAGCCTTTCTTAGAAAGTTCTATGAAAAAGAGAGAGTATGGATAAAGCTTTTTTATATCAGGTCGTTTTTGTCTGAATCATTCGGAGGCTCAGGTGGCATATTACCATCAAATCCCTCAGGAGGAATCATGTTTTCGGGGTTGAAGTCCTCAGGAGGTATCATTCCTTTCTTGTTGAAGCCACCGCCTCTTCCTCCTCCGAAGCTTCCGGCAGGTATTTCGTTTGCCTTGTATACTCCTGATTCAGTATCATCTATGTAAAGTGTATATTCGTTGTTTTCGGATAATTCCGGAGTGCTTACTATTATGGATACACTACCCGAGTAATCTTTCTGAGGTTTATATTCAATTATTCCGGAATTTTCAAGGCATACCTTAAAAGTAAATCCGGAGCTTATATCAGCAGTCATTGCAAGGAATTTCTGATTTGAATCTGTATCGGGATATTCAGTCATACCGGAACTTCCCACAGCTATAAGAGTACCGCCTTCAAGAGATATTCCGTTATTGGAATCCAGAGAGCCGTTTCCGCTTTTTGAAGGGCCGTCAACAATTACATTTCCGCCTGATATTATCATAGTGCCGTTTGAATCCAGACCGTCGCCCTCTGCATTTACATATACAGTTCCGCCTGATATTTTTACTGCAACTCCGTCCGTACTCTGTCCCATTGCACCTGAAGATGAGCCGTCACTTGCATTGAATCCGTCATCGTCGGAGACTATTGATATATTGCCTCCTGATATATCTATAACAGATGCTTCAAGTCCCTCATAGGATTTCAGTATATCGGTATTGCCATTGGTTATTGAAAGGGTATTATCGGCATGAATTGCCTGTGAACCGCTTGAAAGCTCAAGATTTCCGCC